>JALFBM010000057.1 GCA_022773425.1 Selenomonadaceae bacterium | reverse complement strand
CAATGCCTGTGCAGCGGAGACTCTCGAGAATGGCCGTCTGATCATGGGGGATGAAGATGTCTGGAATGTGTCACTTGCAGCTCCTGATGCCAGACTCTATATCACGCATATGGACAATGTTGCTCATGCATCCATCACTCGTCATGCGATGCGCGGCCGACTGGCCTCTCGTGGCGTCGTGAATTACGATATGCCAGCCGATGGCGAGAGCATTGTATATTGAAAGAAGAAGGAGAATTTTAACAATAGAAAAGCGGTTGATTATGCCGCTATTTCTGCTATTGCCAGGCGCATTTGATACTGTCAATGCGGTTTACGTAAATAAAAACAGGCCGCTGACTTCTACCAGTCCGCCGGGCTCCAATTGCCCATGGAGGGTAGAAGGTTCAACGACCTCTTTGGCTCTAGTATAAAGACCGATGGGAATTTCGTCAAGGCTAAACTTGAGAATCCGGAGCGGTATTTTGCGGAGGAGCAGCAGAAGGAGCAGGCCCGGGCGCTTGACGAGCTCAAGCAGGAGGTCCGGGATGCACTTCCCGGCACACGGGATATCCGGGACGATGGAGGCCGTCTTTTCTTTACCATGCCGAATGGGGCAAAGGTGGAGGTGCAGCTCTCCCCGTCTATCGATGTCAGTGACACGGAAGCCAGCAGGGACGCGGTACGCGGTTCGGCAAGCTGTGGCAGAAGGTCAAGGATATGGCGGCTGGTCTGCTGCGGGTGCTGCGCCGGGCGGACCCGTATTGTCGCACGTGAAGGAAATCCGAATAGCGGAGAGTTTGAGATTGGTACAGCAAGATTTTATGACATAATAAAAATAGGAGAATCCCTCGCGTAGGACACAAATGGCCGTAAATTACGAGGAGATTCCCCTGTTGCCCTTAGTGTAGCGGATCTCAAGATGGAAATTGAGCAGCCGGCTGACGAGGAAAATCCATACATTTGATGCCGATATTTACTGGCGGATGAAATGTATTTGCGAAAGAATCTTGACACTACCTGGCCGTCTTCAAGGACGGCTATTTTTGTTTTCGATTTGGCGGCGCTGCCAAATCGGTGTCACTGTTTGCGGTGCTTGATTGCGGGAATCTCGCGCTCGAGTTCGGCGAGGTCATCGTCATCGGCCTTTTGGGCATCGTACTTCTTGCGGAGGGCGTCAAACTCGGCGTAGGTGTCGGTGACGTAGCGAATCATTTCGTCATGGGAATGGCTGCCGCGATCGGCGAGGACGGGGACACCGTGATCTTCGAGGAGCTTGTCGACCGTGCCGCGCCAGTAGGGAAGCGTCAGATCCTTGCGCATCTTGACGCGTAGCTCGGCGCTCTCGAGGAAGATGGTGACGAGGCGGTTCAGCGTGTCAATCTCGTCGGCGGTGAGGTAGTTCTTTGCGATGAGGATGTCGCGTTTTCGGACGACGCTGCCGCTCCATGAAGTCAGGGACATGTTCTGCTTCGAGGCATCAGCACGTGCCATGATGAGGTCAGCCGCTGTCTTTCCTGTCACGCCATAGATAAGCTTGTTCTGTACCTCGGCAAAGAAAAGCTGCGTGGCGCGGTCGGTCTTGTCGTAGTCGGAGGATAGGGCAAACAAATCACGCAGTTTCTGATAAAACCGCTTTTCACTGGCGCGAATATCGCGAATGCGTTCCAGTAGTTCATCGAAATAGTCCGGCCGGCCATCCGGATTCTTTAGTCGGTCATCGTCTATAACAAAGCCCTTTTGCATATATTCCTTCAATGTGCTATTTGCCCAGCGGCGGAACTGCACACCACGCGGGGAGCGAACGCGGAAACCAACGGCAAGTATCATATCCAGACTATAGAAAGTTATGTTTCTTTTTACTTTTCGCCCACCCTCATTTTGAACTTGTAAGAAATCCTTACAAGTTGCCGACTCGTCTAATTCGCCTTCTTTGTATATATTTTTTACGTGGAGAGCAACATTAGCGCGAGTACACTGGAATAGTTCTGCTATATCTTGCCTGGGCAGCCACACCGTGCCATCATTAGCGTATAGCTTGACGTTGGTTTTTCCGTCATCGGTATTGTAAATTATTATCTTGTCCATGTAACCACTCCTTTCGTATAGCCATCCTTCGGGGGATGGCTTTTTGTTTGCTTAGAACTTGCTGATGCTCTGGACCACTCTGCCAATGATGCGGACAGGGAGCTTCTCGACTTCTTCGCGGCTGTAGAAGTGCGGGGGGTAGACGGCGACGTTGTGGCCGATGAGGGTTAAGCCGTCTTCGCTCTCCTTGACCTCTTTGATTGTGGCGTCCTCACCGTCAACAAGAACGACGGCAATTTGGCCGCTTTCGATGTCCTCTTGGACACGCACGATGATGGTGTCGCCGTCGTGTATGGTCGGCTCCATGGATGTATCCTTGACGACAAGCCCGAAATACTGATCGCCGCCCTTGTGTAGGCGCTCGTCGATATACTCGTAGTCGATGATTTCTTCTTGTGCGAGGATGGGCTGGCCTACTGCGACGCGGTCGATGACTGGGATACGGTATGTGTAGTGGGCGACTTTCGGAGTTGGCGATGCCTCTATGCTTTTCTGCGGCGCGGGTGGGGCGGAGGATGCGGGTTCGTCGACGCCCATCAATTCACCCGGAGAAACACCAAGAGCATTTGCGATTGCAACCAATTTAGATTGCGTGATGTCATTGACACCCATCTCGATTTTGTTTATAGAGCTGCGCGACTTGAAACCGACAAGCCTTGCAAGCTCTTCTTGTGACATGCCCTTTTCTTCGCGTATCCGTTTTATATTTTTATACAATTCAAGCATGGAAATCGCCTCCCCATGAAAATCTTCTTCCATACTATAATCATACAATTTTATAGATTGAAAATCAACAAAAGTAGAAAGATAGTATAAAATGTTGATGTATAATCCACATTGCGGTATATAGCGTAGACGATAAACCTTCAGAACTGAGAGGAGGGATCACATCAGCTGAAATCGTAGGACTCTATGATACTGTTAATGACTTCGATTCGGTAGCCATTCAAAAAGCGGATAGCAAAGGGAATAAAAAGTGTGGTAGTAATGGCAGATCCTATTCGCTTCTCATTGAGCGCGGCAAACATAAGGCGGAGGTTAGGACCTTCTACAAATACAAAGAGAAGACCTCGCCGATGTCCGATGCCCATAACCCCGAACGGAACGTCCAAAACGACTCAGCGAAGTCTTCTTCTAGTTCTAGTGTAGGACAGGAGCAGGAGAGTGGCAAGGAAAATGCGGCGGATAAGGCTACGATGAAACCGGGGAGCGCGGACTGGATCGCAGCGCATCCGTTCCACTACGACAAGGAGAAGAGTGTAGAGGAGAATTCCGCAAAGGCGACGCGCATTGCGCTCCGCCGTCGCATCATCGAGGAGCTTTACGGGAACGGCGCGGAGAAGAAAGAACGCAAAGCATTCATCGTCATCGGCTTGCCTGCTTCCGGCAAATCATCGGCAGTCGCCGAACCGCTTGCCCCCAAATACGGTGCGCTCATCATTGACAGTGACGAAGCGAAGGAACGCCTGCCGGAGTTCACGGACGGCCTGCTTGCTGATGCGGTGCATGAGGAAAGTTCCGATATTGCGGAGAGGGTTCGCTCTAACGCAATAGAAAACGGCGATAATATTGTTCTCTGTTATCCGTGACATCCCACAAAAGGTAGTAATAACCATATTTACAGATGCAAACGGTAACCACTATTATAATCACATACTGCCAAGCGAAGAATACTATGATGGCAATACAAAAGGATTGCCTGTATATCCGGCGCAAGCCTAGGGAGACGGCATTCCGGCCGTGCGGCAATCCTCTTCTGCTCATATTATACCACATGAGCAGAAGGAAGGCACCAAGAATCTTGCATATACAGACGGCAATTTCTCGGATAAATCGAAAGACGACACTGCCATGCGAGGAACGGTTAAGAATGGCGTCATGACCATTTGGAGTAAGCGTGGCAAGAAGAAGGACACGCCGATTATCACGGTTTCGGTGGATGAAGTGAACCGGGCATTGAAAAAAGGTGGTGCCAACAGCGAGTATACGTTTCATCAGCTGGACAAGCAGTTGGCGGGAATAGTACCGCGACTGGATGCTGGCAAGGCAGCAGGGACGCGGGACACGGTTCGGCAAGCTGTGGCAGAAGGTCAAGGATAAGGCGACTGCTCTGCTGCGTGTACTGCGCGGGGCGGACCATGCCAGAGACGTTTTCCGCAGAGTGGGGAGCGGCGAGGTATGGAAGCGCGCAACGGAGGCGGGCAAGACGCAGAAAAAATACAGCGCGGAGGGGGTTGAAAATCCGGGAGAAGCAGACTACAATGAAGACAAGGTAAGCAAGGCCGTGTTTGACAAGTACCTCAACGACGGAATTATGCAGATGGTGCGCGAGACCGTCGCGAAGGAAATCGGCGAGCATGTAGACCTTGCGGAAATGAGCGACCCGGTGAAGCGCGATGCGGCGCGGGATAGGCTGCCGTATATCAGGAGTTTGCTCGTTCAGTACAATAACAAACTGATACAGGAAAACACGAAATATAAGGACAGGCTTGCAACAAAGATTGAGTATGCGAGGAGGTGCTTCGACAATGACGAAAGAATCAGAAATGGAAATGTTCGACCGTTGGACGGATACGCGCGACCCGCAGGAGCACGCGAGGCTGGGGAAAATACTCTTTCCAGGGGCAACAGACCAGGAGCTCGCAGCTCTTTTCAGGGAATCTCGGGCAGGGTATCTCAAGGAATCTCCCGCAGTGTAAGCGGCGGGAAGTTCGGTGCATGCGCTCACTTCCTAAAGCTCTATAACGACATGGCAAAAAGCCGTTCTGATAATCAGGGCGGCTTTTCTAGTGTGCAAAATCCCGTGCGCTATTCTGCAGAAGCGGAGGAGGCGCCGAGGAATTTTGCCGGTAAGGCGTTTTTGAAGTTTACACAATACACGAACATACAAGTCCCGCCTGCACAGATGGCGGGATTTTTGTATGCGAGGATGGGCCGCATGCCGATCGGTTGTCAAGCTTGGTTAAAACGAGTAAAATAAAGGGTAGCAAGCAGTCTTGTAGGAAAGGATGATGGATATGACGAAACAGGAACTTTTGGACGCTGCGAAGAAGACGGCGGCGGCGCCGTCTTGTTATCCGGGGCTCAAGGCGCTCATTGAGGCGTGGGAGAAGGCGCTTGGCACACCGGAGGAGCATGCGGCCGCTGTCAAGATGCTGGCTGGGCTCAAGGAGTGCGTATCGGATATTGATGGGTTCATCGCGTTTGCCAGCTCCCCGGATGGCGTCAAGGTACTCGGCGGCGAGGCTGCCGCGAGCCAGGCCGTCGAGGCCGCGAAATCCGCAAAGGCGAAGGGCACGAAGTACTGCATCTGCCCGGCCTGCACGAATGGCGGCATCCTGCTCGACCATGAAGCGGATCTTCTCCATTGATACGAGACAAAAGAGTAAAAGAAAATGCGCAGCCACCGAAGCGGCGGTTGCGCATTTTTTTGTGCATTTCGTGGGCGCCATCGCGAGGCGATCCTCCTCGCAGGGGCGTGCCGTACGTCAGGACTTCGAGGCGAAGAAGTAGATGACGACGGTCAGGACAATGCCCAGGAGGCCCCAGAGGAGCCCTTTTTCGACGAAGGCGTAGACGGTTGCGATCAGGCACAGGAGAAGGGCGAACAGCGTCCCCCTGGCGTTCTGACGGCGTTTCGCGAACGTCTCGTAGTCGATGCCAGCCTCTTTTTTGAAGCAGTCGTGGCAGATGACTTCGAGTTTGCCCTGTTTATTCTTGTAGGTCAGGGCGTCTTTATCGGATATTTTTTTGCCGCAATGGGCACAGGTCTGCATCGTTTTCGCTCCTATCCATTCTATCACGTCATTCCGTGGCGAGGCCCCGTCTCGGCGGAGCTTTTTGTTAGGCTTCTTTTTTTTCGTCGCCGGTTGGCGGTGCGGGTGGCTTTCGCGTCATGTGGATCTTATCGACGCGCGCACGATCCATCGCGAGAATCTTGAACGTGAAATCGTTCCATGTGACGATATCGCCCTTGCGCGGTATGCGCCCGAGCAGGGACGTCACGAACCCGCCCATGGTCTGATACTGGTCGTGTTCCTCCTCCGGCAGTTCATCGAGGGCGAACTGCTCCTTGAAATCGTCAATGCCGTAGAGGCCGTCGACGTACCAGGAATGATCGCCATGCGGACGCAGGCTGACCGGATCCGTGATCTCGCCCTCCGGGTCGCCGAGAATCTCGGAGAGGACATTCTCCATCGTCAGAATGCCGATGACGCCGCCGTACTCATCGAGAATCACGGCCTCGTGGATGCCGGAGCTCTGCAATTTCTCGAGCGCGCGGAGCGCGTCCATCGAGCGAGGGAGGAACATCGGCTTGCGAATGTAGTCCTCGAGCCGGATTTCCTTGTGGGAGAGCGCGGCATCGAGCAGCTCGCGCGCGTGGAGGATGCCGGCGAAGTCGTCGAGATTTTCGCGGCCGGCCGGGAAGATGTCCTGATGGCTTTTCGCGATGCACGCGAGGTTCTTCGCGAGGTCATCCTCGAGGTCAAGCCAGGACATCTGGGTGCGCGGCGTCATGAGCGCGGAGACGGTCTGATCGGACAAGCGGAAGATGCGTCCGACGAGATCCTGTTCGCTCTTTTCAAACGTGCCGTCCTCCGTGCCCTGTTCGATGAGGTCTTTGACTTCGTCCTCGGTGACGACGTCCTGTGCATTCGGATTCATGCCAAACAGCACGAGCAGGAAATTCGCCGATTTCGAGAAGACGATGGTGAACGGATGCGCGAGGTGCGTCAGCCGCAGGAGCCGTTTCTGATGATGCAGCAGGAAATGCTCCGGTTTCTGCAGGGCGGCCTTCTTTGGCAGGAATTCGGAGAATACGAGCGATACGTAGGTCATGCCGAGAATGGAGATCAGAAGCGCGGCGAGGCCGGCGTGCGGGATGCCGACAAGCAGCCCCGCGAGCAGCGGCGTCAGGAAAACGCCGGTCCCGAGTCCGAGCAGGATGCTCGTGAACGCGATGCCCATCTGTACGAAGTCAAAGGTTTCCTCCGGCGCGTCGAGGAGTGCGATGGCGGCATCGACATCCGCGCGCTTCGACTCGTCCTCGTCTGCGATTTTCTCGAGCTTCGAGCGATGGCTTTCCGTCAGCGCCGTCTCCAGCAGTGAGAAATAGGCCGATGCCAGCAGGCATAGGAACAGCAGGAGAATCAACAGGGAGGCTTCCGTACTATCCAAAAAATATCACAATCCTTTCGCAGTCAAAAAACTACCTCTATCATAACATAAAACCGAGGGCAAGTCTTGTCCTCGGAGGGGGTTCGTGTGGAAAAATCACTGCAGCAGATGCTGGAGCTCTTCCTCCGAGAGTTGAAAGGTCTTCATCAGGCTGTCGCGGTTCATGGAACCGGACGCAAAGAGATGCCGCAGGATATTTTTGCGGGCGGTTTCGATGCCTTGCTGATACCCGACAGCAAACGGCGTACTGCTGCGGCCGCCGCTGGCCATCTGGTCCTCGTACGCGCGCAGCATCGGATCATCCTGCCGCCGGACGCTTTGGAAATCGGTCTGTGACTCCTGCGCGCGGCGCTGCTGCGCAAGCCGGCTCTGCGCGGGCAGGTAGTCGCCGTCCTCGCTGAAGATCCAGGTCTCATCCGCTGGGATCGATCCGGTCAGGACCTGCATGATGGCCGGACGGTAGTCCTCCTCATAGCGGCGCCTGGCCTCGTTTTCGGAAAGCCCCTTGCCCAAGAGATGCCGCTTGATGCGCGCGGCGAGGCTCTCCGGGTGCGTCGTGATGCCGACCGTGTAGTCGGCGAAGGGACGGAGCTTCTCCCAGCCGTCGCGGTCGTAGAGCAGCCAACAGCCCTCGAGCAGTACGATGGGTTTGCGGATCGGGGTGATGTCCGGGACAATCTCCCGGCGCGACGGGTCGTAGACCGGGAACCGGACGTTTTCGCCCGCCGCGAGCCGTGCGATTTTCACATAGAGGGCATCGGTATCAAAGGCACAGGGGCCGTACGGGGAGAGGAGCTTGCCCTCCGCATCGCGCTCCCGCTTGAGCTCCTCCGCCGGGCGGGAAAAGCCCTCGAGCCCGAGCCGCTGGACGGGGACGAGACCGTTGGACATCTGCAGCGAAAGGCGTTCGAGAAAATACGAGAGTGTCGTCTTGCCGGTGGCCGCCGGTGCGGCGAGATAGACGAGGATGCGGTGCCCCTTCTGCCGGTACAGATCGGAAAGCCGCGTGAGTAGCGGCAAAAACAGCTTCTTGATGGCTGTGTCGCTGTACGCGAGCTTCCGCGTCCGTCCGTTGATCGTCAGCAGGCAACGCCGCCAAGGCTTCTCCATGTCCATCACCTTTCTTCCTTGCTTGGATGAGGATGTTCTGTGACGCAGCGTGTGACGTCCTTTCCACAAGCTGCGTCCTCCCGTTCCTTCCTTTTAGTTTACCACAAAATGGCGTGCGTGAAAAACGGGGGGCGGGGAGAACGTTAGCTTCGCGCAGGCATGGGGATCCTTCAAGAATAAAAAAATGACATCTATGCCTTGACAAAACACAGTCTATGCCTTAATGTAAAGGGTGTTACAAAAATTATATTATGATTATCTTCTCATACGAGATAATCGCGGAATTATCTATTCAAGGAGGACAATATCCCTATGGAATCTCTCATTCCGGTACTCAACGCCGTGGATACGTTCATGTGGGGTCCGCCGCTGATCACCCTGCTGGTCGGCACGGGCATCTATCTGACGATCCGTCTGAAACTCTTGCAGGTGTTCCGCCTGCCGCTCGCGCTGAAGCTCATTTTTAAGGCCAAGAACAAGGGCGACGGCGACGTTTCAAGCTTCAAGGCGCTATGCGTCGCGCTGGCTGCTACAGTCGGCACGGGCAACATCGTCGGCGTCGCGACGGCGGTCAAGGTCGGCGGCCCGGGCGCCATCTTTTGGATGTGGATGGCTGCGTTCTTCGGCATGGCAACGAAGTATTCCGAAGGTCTGCTCGCCATCAAATACCGTTCCGTCGATGAAAAAGGAGAAATCGCCGGAGGCCCGATGTTCTACATTCGCAACGGTATGGGCGAAAAATGGAAGCCGCTCGCGACGTTCTTCGCGGTGGCCTGCATCCTCGTCGCGTTCTTCGGCATCGGCACGTTCCCGCAGGTCAACGCGATCGTCGACAGCATGAATCTGTCGTTCGGTTTTCCGAAGGCCGCGACCGACGCCATCTTGACGTTCTTCATCGCCGCCATCACGATCGGCGGCCTGCAGTCCATCGCGCGCGTAGCGTCCGGGATCATCCCGTTCATGGCGTTTCTCTACGTCGCCATCTGCATCGGCCTGCTGGTCGTGAACATCGACCAGCTGCCGGCGGCGATCGGCCTGATCATCGAGGACGCATTCACGGGACAGGCTGCGGTCGGCGGCTTCGCCGGATCGACCATCATGATGGCCATGCAGAACGGTATCGCGCGCGGCGTGTTCTCGAATGAGTCCGGCCTCGGCTCCGCTCCGATCGCCGCGGCTGCGGCCAAGACGAAATGGCCGGCCGAGCAGGGCCTGATTTCGATGACCGGTACCTTTATCGATACCATCATCATCTGCACGATGACGGGCCTCGCTCTCGTACTGACGGGAGTATGGCAGGGTGACGCGGCAGGCGCTGCCATGACGAACGCGGCGTTCACCGCGACGTACGGGACGATCGGCGGTGGCCTGCTGACTATCTCGCTCGTGCTGTTCGCGTTCACGACGATTCTTGGTTGGAACTACTACGGCGAGCGCGCCTGCATCTACCTGTTCGGCACGAAGGGCGTCCTGCCGTACCGTTTGATATTCATCGTCCTCGTCGCTTCCGGCGCGTTCCTGAAGCTCGAGGCCATCTGGATCCTCGCGGATATCGTCAACGGCCTGATGGCCATCCCGAACCTGATCGCGCTGATCGCGCTGTCCGGCGTCATCGTCGTGGAGACGAAGAAATACCTCGACTACCGGAAAGCGGTACCGGTCGAGGAAAGCGACGAACGCTGAAAAAAGCAACCGCATAGCAAAAACTTCCCGCCTGGCAGCTACGCCTGGACGGGAAGTTTTTCTTTACACGTGTTTTTGGATGCGATAGAATGGGGTCGATATGGTTTGCGTTGGAGGAGATGCGATCGTGCGAGGATGGAAACGGTTTTTGCTGCGGGCCTGGGCGCGCGGGACGCAGATTGTCGGGCATGAGATGGGGCTGCTCGCCGCACTTTACGTCTTGAATTTTGCGCCGATTGTCTGGTTCAACCTGCATTCGTATCAGGCCCAGCAGCTCGGCGTCCTCTTTTTGGATGCGGTATTCCTGCTCGGCGGCGTGCTGCTCTACGTGCTGTTGCTCGGCTTTATCCCCGTCCGCGCCGTGCGGCGTTTCCTGTTTGCCGTTTCGTTCTTCCTTTCGCTGCTGTGCGGCGTCTCGGAGGCGTTTTGCATCCTGCAGTACAGCTCGCTGATCGGCCCGGGCATTGTGACGGCGGTCCTCCAGACGAATCCGGCCGAGGCCGGCGAATTCGTGCGCATGTACGTCGGCGGGAAAGGAGCCATCGCGGCCCTGCTACTCCTGCTCGCAGGATTTGCGGCCTGGCGTTTTCTCGGCCGCTTGCGTCTGCCGCTCTCGAGGCACCGGCTTTCGCGGGCCCTGCCCGTCCTGCTCGCCCTGTCCCTGCTCGCGGGCGGGTTTCTGCTGCACAGCTATTGGTCTTTCATCCTGAACGATTCGCTCGATGTGCCGATCGTCCGCGTGAACCGGGCCGTATGGACTTCGGCCGAGAATATCCAGGCCTTTGAAAAGCTCAAGGACGAGGCGGCCTCGAACGTGACGATCACCGAGAACCAAAGCGATACGCCCTACGTCGTCTTTATCCTCGGCGAGTCGACGAACCGCGCCCGCCTGCATCTCTACGGCTATCCGCTCGAGAATACACCGAACCTCGACGCGCTGAACGCAAAAGGGGAGCTTGCGGTCTACCGGGACACGATCAGCCCGGAGGCGGCGACGGTCGCGGTGATTCGCAAGCTGCTGACCTTTGCCGATATGGATTCCGATCGACCATGGTACACGTACAACAACCTGATCGACGTCATGAAGGCGGCGGGATACCGGACCTATTGGCTATCCAATCAGGAGAGTTCCGGGATCTGGGGCAATGTCGCACAGCTCTTTGCGGGCCGCAGCGATTACAGCCGGTTCACGCGCCTGCGTGAGTCCCACGAAGAAAGCGGCATCTACGATGAGGCGCTTTTCCCGCTTGTCGACGAGGCTCTGCAGAATCCCGCGCCGAAGAATTTCTATGTCCTCCATTTGATGGGCGGACACGGGCTCTACTACATGCGGTTCCCCTACCTTTTTTCCAAGTTCACGGCTGCGGATATCCCCGCGCCGCAGGACACGCTGTCCGAGGAAAAGCGCACGGAAATCGCGCAGTATGCAAACGCCATTTACTATAACGATTTTGTCGTCACGAGCCTGATGGGCAAATTTGCCGACAAGGATGCGCTCGTCGTCTATATCCCGGACCATGGCGAGGCCGTCTACGACAACGGCGTGTTCTCCGGGCATGTCGAAGAGAATCCGACCAAGGAAACGCTCGAGATCCCGATGATTTTTTGGGCGTCGGACGCCTACAAGGCCCATCACCCGGAGAAATGGCGCGCCATCCAGGCGGCTGTGCATCGTCCCTACATGACCGACGACTTCATCGACACGCTGCTCGATATTCTCGACATTCATACCGCCGAGTTCGACCCGTCGAAAAGCGTGATCAACGCTGCGTTCCAGCCGCGGGCGCATCGCATGATCAAAGGGAAAGACTACGATACGGCAATGAAGTAGAGGCTAGAACCTCTGCATCGTGGGTGATGATCAGCAGCGTCTGCCCGGTTTCCCGTGCGCGTGCAAACAGCGCACAAAACAGAGCGGATGCTGTTTCGTCGTCGAGTCCGCAGGTCGGCTCGTCAAGTAGCACGATCGGGGTGCGGCGCGCGAGCGCGAGAGCCGTGAGAAGGCGGTTGCGCTGGCCGCCGGAAAGGAAGGCGGCGTCGGGCCCGATCGGCGTGTCGATGCCCTGTGGCATAGCGCGGATGACGGGGGCGAGCTGCGCAACGCGCAGGGCTGCCTCGATCTCGGCGCCTCGGGTCTCCGGGCAGAAGATCCGGAAGTTTTCGCGGATGGATGCCGAAAAGAGCACGCTGCCCTGCGGCATGCCGCTGATGGATGCGCAAAGCATCTCGCGTGAACATTCCCAGTAGGGCTTTCCCCCGAGATACAACGCGCCGGAATCCGGCGGCCATACCCCGAGCAAGAGCTCCGCGAGCGTCGTCTTTCCGGCACCGCTCGCCCCAAAGATCGCCAGATGCTCCCCCGGCTGCACCGAAAAGGATAGATGGGAAAGGACCGTCTGTCCCGGCCGGTAGCCAAAGGAAACGTTCCGGGCGGCGAGAAGCGTTCCGGAGACAAACGATGCGGAAAGGACAGGCAGGAAAGAGGCATCCCGTCGCGGCTGCGGAGGCATGGTCTCGCTGGGTTGCGGACGCGGCACGTTTTGGGATCCAGGCAATGCCTGTGCGGGCGCGCTGCCCCAGGTATCGCTGGCGCGGGCGGCGCGATGGCTGCGGCAAATCTGGCGGACGGCTTCGGCCGTGGGCTGGAGCTCCGAAAACAGGGCTTCGAGCGTGAGGAACGCGGCTGCAAACGCGATACCGCTCATCCGCCCGTCTCCGACGGCGGGGATCAGCGCCGCAAGCACGAGCAGCCACACGATCGCGTCGAGAACCTCCAGCGCTGTGTCCACGCCGTCCGCCCGCCGGGCGGCTTTTTTGTCTGCCCGCTGTTTGGCGGCGGCCGCCTGCTTTAAAACAGCGAGGGCCGAGCGGGTACCGGCAAAGCGCAATTCGTCTGCGCCGTCTCCGAGGTCGAGCAGCGCGCTGCGGTAGGCGCTGTCCGGTTCGCGGGTATCGGGCTGGGTGCGGCGATAGACCAGGGCCGGGGCGCCAAGGCGCGCGGTGAAGGGCACGAGCAGGAGCAGTGCAGTGGCGCCGATTACCGCGGTCAGCCAGGCGAGGATGCCGAGGGTCAGCAGGCATGCCGTGATTGGCGGCAGCAGACCGCGCACGAAGAAATCGCGCTGCTCATCCGCGCCCGTGAGCATGTCGTGCAGGACTTCGCCCTGCCTGGCGCGCCTGGCACGGAGCGGCAGGAGCGCGGCGGCCCGCCCGTAGAGGCGGACGCGCAAGGTGGTCAGCGCGTGAAAGGCGAGGCGATGCGTGAGATAGCGTTCCGCGTAGCGGAACACCGCGCGGGAAATGCCGCAGGCGCGCACCGCCGTGATGCCGAGCGCAAGCGTATAGAGCGGCGGATGCAGCGCAGCGCTTGCGATGAGCCAGGCGGACGCGGCCAGCAGGCCGATGCCCGTGATGGCGCAAAAGAGTGCGGCGATCGCAGCGGGAAGCAGCGCCGAAAACGAGGCCGGGGACAGCAGTTCGAGCCTTTTCATTGCGGTTTTCCACCTTCCTTTCGCTGGTTATCCGTGGGGGCCTTCCCTTTGGCTGACAGGGAGGCTTCGCCGTTTTCTGGTCTTTCTGACGGATGGAGCAGCAGTATCTGCCGGGCGCACGCGCGGATGGCCTCGTCATGCGTGACGATCAGCAGCGTGCGCTTGGCGGCGAGCGCCTGCAGGATGGAGCGGATTGCGGCGGCGGTCGGCGCGTCGATGGCCGCGGTTGGCTCGTCGAGCAAGACGAAGGGACGGTCCTGGTACAGTGCCCGTGCGAGGCCGAGGCGCTTGCGCTGCCCTTGCGACAGGCCTTGCCCGCCTTCCCCGAGACGCGTGGAAAGCCCCTGCGGCAGCGCGTGCAAAAACGTCGACAGCCCCGCCTGCCGCAGGGCAGTCTTGATGCGCGCCGTTTGGGCGGTCACGCGCTCAGCATGGAAATCCAGGCAGACGTTTTCTGCGAGCGAGGCGTTAAAAAGATGCGGCTCCTGCGGCACATAGCTTAGCCTTTGGCATAGCGGGACGCTGCCTGCCTCCGCCCAGCACAGGTTCCCCGAGGAAGGCGTCAGCAGGCCGGCGGCGAGTTTTAGCAGTGTGGTCTTGCCGCTGCCGCTCGGCCCAAGGATCACGGTGATCCCGCCTTGCGGCACGAAAAAAGATACGTCCTGGATGGTGGGCAGGGGGCTGCCCGGATACGAAAACGACAGGTGTGCGGCGGTCAGGGCGGGGGCATCGGCAGCGATCCGGCCGCCTGTGCCCGGGCCATCCTCGGCCGACGCGGGCGCCTGCCGAGATGGGACGGAATGCGCCGAGACCTTGCTGCGCTCCTTTTTCAGCGCAGCGCGCAGGGCCTGCTCCGCGGTCATGGCCGTCATGCCGCTGTGAAAACCCGCGCCGGACTGCCGCAGCGGCTGATAGAAAGCCGGCGCGAGCAGCAGCGTGAAAAAAGCGGTGGGGAAGGAAAGGTGTCCGTAGAGCAGCCGCAGGCCGATACTGACCGCGATCATCGCGATGGAGAGCGTCGTAATGAGCTCGAGCGCGAAGGCCGAGACAAACGAGAGCTGCAGGACGCGCAGCGCGGCTGCGGCGAAATCCTCACTGAGCTGTCGCACGCGGCCGCCCATGCGCGATGCCTGACCGAAGAGCTTCAGCGTTGGCAGCGTCTGCAGGAGCTCGGTAAATCCCGCCGAGAGCGCACCGAGTTTCTGCCATTCCCGTACGCTGGCTTCGCGCGTCACGCGGCCGATCAGATAGAGCAGAAACGGGGCGATCGGCACGGTGACGAGCATCAAGAGTCCCGTCCACGGGTCGGTCGCCGCGGCGATCAGAAGGAGCAGAGGCAGAGAGACGGCGAGGCCCAGGAGTACCGGCAGGACGCGCGTGAACCACAGGCCGAGGGCGTCTGCCTGCTCGAGCGCGAGCGGCAGCACCTGCCCAGCCGCACGCACGGCGGGGGCGCCGTCGAGCAGCCGCGCGTGCAGCCGTTCGCGTACGCGCGCACGTGTCTCTGCGGCGAGGGCATGCGCCATGCGGTTTTGCCACAGGCGGACGAGCGGCTGCATCGCGAGCAGCAAAAACAGCACCAGAAGAACTGGTGCTGTTTCATAGAGCCCGTTTTCTCGGAGGAAAACGCCGTCTACGGCGAGGCTCGCCGCATAGGCGGCACCTGCGAGCAGCAGGGCGCGCAGAGCCTCAAGGCTAAAGAGAACGGCGAGCATGCCACGGTGCAGGCGGATACTTTCGAGAAAAAAGAGCGGTTTCGTATGCATAGGTGATTCCCGTATTCAGTCTGTATCAAAGATGTTCCTGCGTGTCTTTTGCGGTCACGCGCTTGCGGAAGATATAATAGGTCCAGCCCTGGTAGAGCAGCACGACGGGTACGAAGACCGCCGCGGCCGCCGTCATGACGGACAGCGTATACGGACTCGAGGATGCGTTCGTGATGGTCAGGCTCCATGCCGGATCCAGGCTCGAGACCATGAGCCGCGGGAACAGGCCCGCGAAAAAAGCGGCGGTTGTCGCGACGATCGCGAGCGAACTAGCGGCAAAGCTCCAGGCGCCCTTCTTCTTTTTCATGGAGGACATGGCGAGCAGGAAAAACAGGGCGGCGGCCGCAAGCGCGCTGACCGCGAGCGGCTTTTCGAAAAGGTCGGTGGCCGACTGGGTCAGCACGATCAACAGGACAAAGAGCAGCGTGGCCGAGGAACCGACGTTCAGCGCTGCGTTCTGGCAGCGCCGCAAAAGACTTTTTCTCGCGAGGCGGATGGTCAGGAATGCCGCGCCGTGGAACAGGAAGATGAGCAGAAACGCGAGACCGCCGACCAGCGAGTATAGCGAAAGCAGATCGAAGAAGCCGCCGGTATAGACCATGTGCGCGTCAATCGGGAGCCCTGCGAGCAGATCCGTGACAGCAACGCCCCAGAGGAACGCCGGCACGATACTGCCAAACGCGATCGCACCGTCCCAGAAACGCTTCCAGCGCAGAGAATCCTGTCGCCCGCGCAGGTCAAACGCCACACCGCGCAGAATCAGCGCGACGAGCATCAGGAAAAGCGCGAGGTAGAACGCCGAGAACATCGTGGCGTAGACATGCGGGAACGCCGCGAACATCGCGCCGCCCGCCGTGATCATCCAGACCTCGTTGCCGTCCCAGACCGGCGTGATGGTGCGCAGAATTTCGCTGCGCTCCTCCTCATCTGAGGTCAGGAAGGGCATCAGTCCGCCGACCCCGTAGTCGAAGCCCTCGAGGAAGAAAAAGCCGGTAAACAAGACGAAGATGAGCAAAAACCATAGCACTTGAAGATCCATCATGCGTTCCTCCCTTCCTCATAGGGGACTTCCGTTTTCCGAATATAGCGCATGGCCGTGTAGACTGCCGCGACCGCGAGTACGAGGTAGAGCACGGTGAACCCGATCATCGTCAGATAGACGTCGGCGCTCGTGAGGTTCGGCGAGACCGCCTCACTCGTTTTCTGCAGGCCAAACACGATCCACGGCTGCCGGCCGGCCTCGGCGATATACCAGCCGACGGTGTTCGCGAGAAAAGGAAGCGGCAGCAGCCACGGCAGAGCCTTTAGCAGCAGGGGGAAGTCCATGAGGCGGTCCTTCCACCCGAGGTAGGCCGTGATGAGGCCAAGCAGCACGAGCAGGCCGCCGATACCGATCATAAAGCGGAAGCTCCAGAACAGCCCTTTGACATCCGGCCGGTAGTCGCCGGGTCCGTACGCCGCCTCATATTCGCTTTGGATCGCGTTGATGCCAGGTACAGCCCCCGACGGCTTATTGTAGAGCATGAAGGAGAACGCACCCGGGATCGTGACCTCGACGTTGTTTTCGTGGCTCTGTTCGTTGATATCCGCAACGATCGCGAACGGCGCCGGATCCGCGGTCTCCCATAGCGCCTCGAACGACGAGACCTTCATCGGATTGACCTGCGCGAGGTACTGCGCGTGCAGATGGCCGCTTCCCATCGCGGCGAACAGGCCGAACAGCAGGAAAAGCGCGCCGGCTTTGCAGGTCTGTGTGAACGCGCGGCGGGATGCCGCATCGTGCAGGACCTTCCACGCGGAGACGGCGACGACGAGGAACCCGGCCGTCGCGATGGCGGAGAACAGCGTATGCGCGTACTCCCCGATCACGTAGGGATTGGTGACGAGCGCGGCAAAGTCTGTCATCTCTGCGCGACCGTTGCGCACAGCGAATCCAACGGGATGCTGCATGAACGAGTTCGCGACGAGAATCCAGAACGCTGAGAGATTGCTCGCAAACGCGACGATCCAGATGCAGGCGCAGTGGGCCTTTTCCGATAGTCTGCCCCAGCCGAAAATCCAGATGCCGAGGAAGGTCGACTCAAGGAAAAAGGCCGTCAGGGCCTCGAGTGCCAGCGGCGCGCCGAAAATATCCCCCATGAAGCGGGCGTATTCCGACCAGTTCATGCCGAAATGGAATTCCTGCACGATACCGGTGACGACGCCCATCGAAAAATTCACGAGGAACAGCGTGCCGAAAAAACGCACGAGCTTGCGGCTCGTCGCCTTCCAGGCCGGCCGTTTCGTCCGGACATAGCATGTCTCGAGCAGCGCGACGAAAATCGAGAGCCCGAGTGTCACCGGGACGAAAAGAAAATGATAGATGGTGGTGATGGCGAACTGCCATCGGGATAAGAGCAAAGCATCCATAATCCAGCCTCCCCTGCCTTCCATTCTTTATACGGCGTGATTGGTTTCATGATAGTCTTATTATACTCGAAAACCGGCGAAAATACAATCGAAAAACGATGTTAACGAAAAACAATTCTCCCGTGTTCTTTTTCTGGAGAATTGTTTTTCGATGTTAACGAAAAACAATTCTCCAGTAAAAGAACACGGGTGCCCAGGAAGAAAAGAGAAAAAAAGAATATTCCGACAGAAGGGAAAAAGCAGGATTTCCACCCGCGGGCAAAGAATCAAAGATAAAGATACTTTTTTCAGTTCCTCTGAGCGGGGAACCGAGAGAAGCCGGATTTTGCGATGGGAAACAAGGGAGGGCAACCTTATGAGTCTTATGGAACATCTGAAACAGTCGGATCCGGAGGTCGCGGCAAGTATCGACCGGGAGCTCCATCGTCAGCGGACCAAGCTCGAGCTGATCGCCTCGGAGAATATCGTCTCGCGCGCCGTGCTCGAGGCGCAGGGCAGCGTGCTCACGAACAAATACGCTGAGGGCTATCCGGGCAAGCGCTATTATGGCGGCTGCGAATTCGTGGATGAGGTCGAGCAACTGGCCATCGACCGCGCGAAGAAACTGTTCGGCTGCGCATACGCGAACGTTCAGCCGCATTCCGGTGCGCAGGCGAACATGGCGGTATTTTTCGCTCTGGTGAAGCCCGGCGACACTGTGATGGGGATGAACCTGACGGACGGCGGCCATCTGACGCACGGCAGCCCGGTCAACATGAGCGGCAAATACTTCCACATCGTACCGTACGGTGTACGCAAGGAGGACGAGCGCATCGACTATGACGAGATGGAGCGCATCGCAAAAGAATGCCGACCGAAGCTCATCGTCGGCGGCGCGTCGGCGTACGCACGCGTCATCGACTTCGAGCGCATGGCCGAGATCGCGCACAGCGTCGGCGCCTTCCTGATGGTCGATATTGCGCATATCGCCGGCCTCGTCGCGGCCGGCCAGCACCCGAGCCCGATCCCGTACGCCGACGTCGTGACGACCACGACGCACAAGACGCTGCGCGGGCCGCGCGGCGGCATGATCCTCTGCAAGGACGCCGCCTTCGGCAAGCAGTTCAACAAGGCCATTTTCCCCGGCATTCAGGGCGGCCCGCTCATGCATGTCATCGCGGCGAAGGCTGTGGCCCTCGGCGAGGCACTCCAGCCATCCTTCCGGGAATACGCCAAGCAGGTCGTCAAGAACGCGGCCGTGCTCGCGGACGAACTCATGAAAGACGGCTTCCGCATCGTGACGGGCGGCACGGACAACCACCTGATGCTCGTCGACCTCACGAGCAAGGGCCTCACCGGCAAAGAGGCGCAGAACCTCCTCGATGCGGTCAACATCACGGTCAACAAGAATACCATTCCGTTCGAGCCGCTCTCCCCGTTCGTCACCAGCGGCATCCGCCTGGGTTCCCCCGCGCTCACGACGCGCGGCTTTAAGGAAGACGATATGAAGGAAGTCGCCGACATCATCGCCCTCGTCCTCGACCATCCATCGGACGAATCCGTTAAAGACCAGGCGCGCAGCCGTGTCGCTGCCCTTTGCAAAAAATACCCGCTCTACGAGGACTAACACATCGCGCGTGCGGGTTGGGAACGAAAAACAAGCACAGACAGCAAAAGAAGCTGGTATCCGTTTGGGATATCCAGCTTCTTTTGTTTCCTGTTTTTCTATACGGTTAGTGCTCAACCGCCGGCTCGGCGTCCTCTTCCTCCGCCTTCGTCATGCGGCGTGCCAGGTAGTTGGCCGCGAGCGAACCGGAGATGTTATGCCAAACGGAGAAGATCGCACCTGGGATCGCAGCTGCGGCGCCGAAATGCATCATCGCCAGCGAGGTGGCGAGCCCGGAGTTCTGCATGCCGACCTCGATGGAGATCGCCTTGACCTTCGCCATATCCATGCGCAGGGCCTTGGCGATGCCGAAGCCGAGCGCGTAGCCGAGCAGATTGTGCAGGACGACGACGCCCATGATCAGCGCGCCCGTCTCCATGATGCGCTGCGAGCTGACGGAAACGACGCCGCCGACAATCAGGACAATGGCGACGACCGAAAGGAGCGGCAGGAGCTTGACGTATTTTTGGACGAATTCGCCGAACAGACTGTTGACGAGGATGCCGCCGACAATCGGGACGATGACGACCTTGACAATGGAAAGCATCATGGCCGACAGGGAGATGTCAACCCAGGCGCCGGCAAGCCACCACGTGAGCAGCGGCGTGACGACCGGTGCGAGAATCGTCGTCGTCATGGTCATCGAAACGGAAAGCGCAACGTCGCCGCGCGCAAGGTACGTCATGACGTTCGAGGACGTGCCGCCCGGGCAGGTACCGACGAGGATGACGCCGGCTGCGAGCTCTGGCGGCAGGCCGAAGCCCTTGGCGAGCAGCCAGGCGAGCCCCGGCATAATCGTGAACTGGGCCAGGGCGCCGACGAAGACATCCTTCGGGCGCTGGAAAACCAGCCGGAAGTCGCGCAGCCGCAGCGTCGTGCCCATGCCGAACATGACGACGCCGAGCAGGATCGCAATCTGCGGGGCGGCCCATTTGAAAGTCCAGGGCTGGAACAGCGCGATGGCGGCAATCAGGATGACGAACACGGCCATATACTTGGATACGAATCCACTTAGCTTCTCGAGAAATCGCATAAATCCCATCTCCATTTTGTTGTCTCAAGTTGTTTTTTGCGGTAGATTGTATACAATATTACAACCGAAGAAGCGGACTGTCAATGCATTTTGTGAAATTTTTTCATTTCAGTCCATTAAAAAAGAACAAAGATATTTTATAGAGAGCTGAGCTCCGATGCCTCGCGGAGCGACGGCTGGTTTCTCATCCTATGGATCGGACGAAGGATAGGACGAAATAAGATCTGAGAATTTTTTGCGAAAAAAAATAATATTTTTTAAAATACTAGCAGGAATGCCGCATATATTTGTAGAAAAGTACCGTTGAAAAATACAAGAAAAACGGTTGTCTTACGGTTAGAGAATCTCTCATGGAAAAATCGAAAAATCAAGATAAATTTGTGGACGGCCGTGGAAAGGAGAGAAGGGTATCCGATGGGGGATTCTCGGGAAAACGAGGTATATGCATACGTGTGATTGAGGAGGGAATGATCGGATGCAAGGTTGGGCAAAAATCGCCATGGATACGGCAGATGAGATGCAGATACAGTACAGCCTTGGTACGAATGACACCTGTGATGGGCTAATTGTCTACGACAAGAACACAGAACAGTATTACGTCAAACGCATGTCGCATCAAGCGGAAGACTGGTCGACCCGCTGCTTTATCCACGGGATCTCGGAGGAGATTGCGGAGGGAGTCCTTTGGCATCAGAAGTCGGTGATCCTTTTTTCCTCTTTTCGGAGGGGGTTGTTAGAAAGTAAGGAAACAGCCCTGGAAAATCGCATTTTCGGGTGTTGACGCAGATTCGTGGAGGAATCGCGGCACAGCGCACTAGGGCGTAACCGCATGCAAAAAGACTGGGGCACGAGAGCTCCAGTCTTTTTGTATGCGGATTCAGTTTTCGGGGCAGGTCTGCATGGCCATGCGGCGCTTTCCCATCCCGCGCGGCCGCGGTGCAGACGGGCGGAATCGGTCGTAAGCCCAAAAGAGCAGGACGACGTTCAGCAGGACCGCGGCGAGATCCGCCGCCGGTACGGCGAGCCAGACCCCGGTCAGGCCGAGGAAACGGGGGAGAACGATCAGGAAGACCGCGATGGCGGCGAGGTTCCGGACGAAAGAGGACAGGGCGGAGAGCAGGCCCTCCGAGATGGCCGTAAAAAAGCCCGAGGTGAACAGGTTGAAGCCGACGAGCAGGAACGAGAACGAATAGAGGAGGAATCCCCGCCTGGTCATTTCGGCGACGTGGCCGCCCTGCGGCAGGAACAGCCGCACGATGAGGTCGCCGAACAGCTGCGACGCACCAAACGACAGAAGGCCAAAGAGAGCGAGGACCTTCAGCGCCTGCCGCATGAGCCGCCGCAGGGCGCGGCCGTTCTTTGCGCCGAACTGATAGGAGAAGACCGGCGCGATACCGGTCGAGAAGCCCATGAGGATCGAGGTCATGAGCATTTCCGTGTAGAGGATGACGGTGATCGCCGCGATACCGTCCTCTCCCGCATAGCGGAATGTGACGAGGTTAAAGAGGAAGGTCGTAAAGCCGACTGCGAGCTCCGTGACGAGCTCCGATGAGCCGTTGCTCATCGTCTGTCCGAGGTCGTGCAGCGCGGCAAAGCCGAGGTGCGGCCGCACGAAGTGGAGCGTTTTCGCATAGCGTGTAAAGTACACGAGGCCGACCGCTGCGGCGGCGCAATAGCCGATGCCCGTCGCAAAGGCAGCCCCGGCTATGCCCCAGTGGAAATGCGCGAGAAAGACATAGTCGAGCACGCCGTTCAGCAGGCCGGAAAGGGTGGATGCGGCAAAGCCGAGCTTCGGCGCGCCATCCACGATATAAAAGTAGTTGAAAAACAGCAGCAGCGTGAGAAATGGCGCAAAGCCCGTCATGATGCCGAGGTACAGCCGGGCATCCTCGTAGAGCAAAGGCGTCGCCCCGAGAAAGGCCAGCACCTCCGGCAAGAAGAGGAGGATCAGCGCGGCGACGAGGCAATCGATGCCGAGCGTCGCAAACAGCAGCATCGTAAAGCGGCGGGAGGCGAGGGGCTGGTCCCTTTCTCCGAGGGTTTTTGCGACCAGCGCCGAGCCACCGGAGGCGATCATGATCGCGAGGCCGATCACGAGGTTGATGCCCGGGTAGGCGATGTTCGACGCGGCAATCGCGTTCGCCCCGGCGTACTGCCCGATGAAGATGCCGTCAACGACCGTGTAGAGGGAGATCACGAGCATCATGCCGATAGAAGGCAGAGTGAACCGCAGCAGACTCCAAAGAGTATGCGTGCGTGCAAGCGGGTTTACAGCCCGCGCCATCCTTCGACTGGTGATGGAACCTTGTTGGTCTTTTTCTAACATCATAAAACATCCTTTCGTATCACGAGCACATGCTCGCGTATTTTTTGGAAAAACGGCGAGTTTTCGCAAAAAAAGTGCTTTTTTGCAGGCATTTTCCTGCTATACTCTATCATAAGGGATACGGTGACCGTAAAGCAAGCGGCAAAAGCCGATTTTCGGCTGCGGCGCAGCCGAAAGAACGGAAAAGGAGAACGATAGCATGACGTATTTGCGGAAAAAACTGGATATTTCCTCGTATCTCGTCCTCGGCCCGGAGAATACCGCCGGGCGGCCTGTGGCGGACGTGATCCGCGCGGCCCTGCGCGGCGGCTTTACCTGCCTGCAGATCCGCGCGAAGACCGCCTCGGCGCGCGAGGTGATCGCCCTCTGCGCCGAGGCGGCGAGGGTACGCGAGGAAACGGGGCAGGCGGACCGCGTGGCCCTGCTCGTCGACGATCGGCTCGACGTCGTGCTCGCAGCCCGGGAACAGGGGATACCGGTCGACGGCGTGCACGTGGGGCAGAAGGACATCCCGCCTGCCGTCTGCCGGCGCTATCTCGGGCCGGACTCCGTCGTCGGACTGTCGGCGCGTGCCTGGGAGCTCCTCGACTACGTAAAGCACGCGGATGTCCGGGATGTCGATTACTTCGGCGCGGGGCCTCTGCATAGGACGGCGACCAAGCCGGACAGCGGCCTGAAGCCGGACGGCACGCGCGTCACACGTACGCTTGACGAGCTGCGCAGGCTCCACGCGGTCAGCCCTGTGCCGGTCGTCGTCGGCGGCGGCGTCAAGGCGCGCGATATCCCCGGACTCAAAGCGACCGGCGTGGACGGCTTCTTCGTCGTCAGCGCGGTGGCGGGCGCGGCAGATCCCTATGCAGCGGCAAAAGAATTAACAACGTTATGGAATTCTTGAAGAAAATTATTGACAACTGTAAACGCGGATACTATAATACAGAGTATCAAGTTCATACAGGAAACCGTTGATGTGGAGATTACACAGGAAGCTGGCCGCAAAGAGAGTCCGGGGCGCTGAGAGCCGGATCGGTACGGGCCTGACAAATGGACCACGGAGGGCATGCGGAAAGGCTGAGGCCGAGTATGGCATGACGTGAGGCTCGCGTGAGAAGCCTTGGATATGTTGGTATCCAGAGAGTGCGTGGCAACACGAAGCAAGGTGGCACCACGGAATGCGCAATCGTTCCGCCCTTGACTGTTCGTTTTACGGATGGTCAGGGGCGGTTTTCGTCTCCTGACCGCAGATTGGGAGGCAATACTATGATCGAAGCAGCCATTCAGAAAATCGTCATGAAGGAAGACCTGACCTACGAGGAAGCCTACGGCGTCATGAACGAAATCATGGACGGGAAGACGAGCCAGGTCCAGAACGCGGCGTTCCTCGCAGCGCTCTCGACCAAGAGCACGCGCGCCGAGACCATCGCCGAGATCACCGGCTGCGCGCAGGCCATGCGCGAGCACGCGACGCCGGTCCCGCATCCTGGCATGAAGGTGCTCGAGATCGTCGGGACGGGCGGTGACAAGTCGAATACGTTCAACATCTCGACGACGTCGGCGTTCGTGCTGGCCGCGGCGGGCGTCAAGGTCTGCAAGCACGGCAACCGCGCGGCGAGCTCGAAATCCGGCACGGCGGACTGCCAGGAGGCGCTCGGCGCCAACATCCAGCAGCCGCCGGAGAAGGCGCTCGCCATGCTAAAGGAGGTCGGCATGTGCTTCCTGTTCGCGCAGCGATACCATGCGGCGATGAAATACGTCGGCGCCATCCGCAAGGAGCTCGGCATCCGCACGGTGTTCAATATCCTCGGCCCGATCACGAACCCGGCAAGTCCGGAATACTTCCTGCTCGGTGTCTACGATGCCTACCTGCTCGAGCCGGTTGCGAAGGTCCTCGCGTCCCTCGGCGTCACGAACGCGCTCGTCGTCTACGGGCGCGACCGCCTCGACGAGGTCTCCCCGTCGGCCGAAACGGCGGTCTGCGAGCTGAAGAACGGCTACTACCGGACGACCGTCGTAAAGCCGGAGGACTTCGGCCTGCCACGCGGCAAGAAAGAAGAGCTCGCCGGGGGCACGCCGGACGAGAACGCGCAGATCACGCGGGACATCCTGAGCGGCAAGATCCGGGGCACGAAGCGAAATGCCGTCCTGCTGAACGCCGGACTCGCCCTCTACGCCGCGCAGCAGGTGCCGACCATGCAGGAGGGCGTTGCGCTTGCGGCAAAGACCATCGACAGCGGGGCTGCCCGGCAGAAACTCGAGCAGTACATTGAGGCTTCCAACCGCTAAGCATCGTATCCAGACAGCAAAAAAGGCGCCGAGGCGCCTTTTTTTTTATTTTGTTTTTGCTTGAGCGGCTTTTCGCGCGAGGAAGCGCTTCTTCATCGCGAGCTTTTTCGCCATGCCCTGCACGAAATACGCGGCGTCGTCGAGATCCTGCGTGTCGGGGTGCGTCGCGGCGAGTTGCCACCGCTTGACGCTATCCGGGCCGCTGTGCGGATCATCCGGGCCGAGATCCGTGCGCCGTTTGAGTAGTGCCGGATTGATTTTCCCGCGGCAGCCGTAGGTGCCGAGAATCTCGCAGTCCGGGCCCAGGAGATAGCCCGCCCGCGCAAAGCTCGTGATCGCGTGCTCGCTCGTCGGTGCCGTGCCGTGCGTCTGGAAAAGGCAGACCTTCGTGCCCGTGACGTGCGGCAGGTACTGGAGCATCTGCGGATCCGGCGCCCCGAGGCGCAGCCAGTAGCCGAGGAACACGACCTCATAGCCCGAGACATCTGCTGGTGCGTCCTGCACGCGGAACAGGTCACAGCTCTCCGCGACATGTTCCGCTTCCTTTGCGATGGCCTCCGCAATCTGTTTGGTATTGCCCGTAACCGATGAATAAATGACTGCCCATTTTGCCAAAAGAATTCCCCCTGTCAAACTTTCCTTACCTATCACTACTAGTATATCGGTATTTGCCCCTCCCGTCTGTTGCGATTGTTACATCGACGGCGCAAAAAAAGAAAATAAAAAAGGTCAAAAAATCAAGAAATACTTTGACTTTTTGACCTTAATGTGTATAATAGGGTATAGAAACAATGCGTTGGCATTGAAAAGCAAAAATAACCACAGAGATTCCCGCCAAAGGCGGGGGAACGATGGAGGAAACATATGGGACAGGAAAAGTACACGGCGAAGACGCTCGCCGCGCTGCAGGCCGCGCAGCAGATCGCGGCGATGCGGTATCATCAGGAGATCACGTCGGCACATGTGCTGCTCGCACTGGCCAAGGAGCCGGAGGGGCTGCTCGCCACGATTTTCGGCGACTGCGGCGTCGATCTTCCCATGCTCAAGGCACGCCTTGAACAGGAACTAAGCAAGATCCCGTCCGTCAAGGGGACGGACCGTCTCGGCATGGGCATGGACATGGTCCGCGTGCTCGGCCGCGCGGAGGAACTCGCGAAGTCGATGAAGGACGAGTACGTCTCAACGGAGCATCTGCTGCTCGCCCTTGCGATGGACGGCAGCGAGCAGGTGCAGGACATCTGCCGCGAATTCCATCTGACGAAATCGAACATCCAGAGCTCGATCAAAAAGAATCGCAAGCAGAACGTCACGAGTGAGAACCCAGAGGAGGGCTATCAGTCCCTCGAGAAATTCGGCCGCGATCTGACGGATGCCGCGCGCCATCATAAACTCGACCCGGTCATCGGCCGCGACGATGAGATCCGCCGCACGATCGAGATCCTCTCGCGCCGGACGAAGAACAACCCGGTGCTGATCGGCGAGCCGGGCGTCGGCAAGACGGCGATCGTCGAAGGCCTTGCCGAACGCATCGTCGCCGGTGATGTGCCGGAGTCGCTGAAGAACAAGACGCTCTATTCGCTCGATATGGGCAGCCTCGTCGCGGGCGCGAAGTACCGCGGCGAATTTGAGGAACGCCTGAAGGCCGTGCTCAACGAAATCGCGAAATCGGACGGGCAGATCCTGCTGTTCATCGATGAGGTGCACACGGTCGTCGGTGCCGGCGCCGCCGAGGGCTCGATGGATGCGAGTAACCTGCTGAAACCGATGCTCGCGCGCGGTGAGCTGCGCTGCATCGGCGCAACGACGCTCAAAGAGTATCAAAAATACATCGAAAAGGACGCGGCGCTCGAACGCCGCTTCCAGCCGGTCATGGTCGATCAGCCGAGCGTCGAGGACACCATCTCCATTCTGCGCGGCCTGAAGGAGCGCTACGAGGTGCATCACGGCGTGCGGATCCGCGACGCGGCGCTTGTCGCGGCGGCGACGCTCTCCGATCGCTACATCTCCGACCGGTTCCTGCCGGACAAGGCCATCGACCTGGTCGATGAGGCGGCCGCCAAGCTCCGCACGGAAATCGAGTCGATGCCGCAGCCGCTCGATGAGGCCCGCCGCAAGCTCATGCAGCTGACCATCGAGGAACAGGCACTCAAGAAGGAGACCGACGAGGCCTCGAAAGAACGCCTCGAGAAGCTCGAGGAGGAAAAGACGGAGCTCCAGCGCAAAGAGGGCGCGCTCAAACAGAAATGGGAGGCCGAAAAACAGTCCATTCTCCGCGTCCGTGCCGTCAAAAAGGAAATCGACGAGGTCAACGCGCAAATGGCCGAGGCTGAGCGCAATTACGATCTGAACAAGATGTCCGAGCTCAAATACGGCAAGCTGCCAGAGCTGCAGAAACAGCTCCAGGCCGAGGAGGACGCCATCAACGCCAAGGCGCCTGGAGACCGCCTGCTGAAAGAAGAGGTCGGCGAGGAGGATATCGCGCAGGTTGTGTCTCGCTGGACCGGCGTCCCGGTCTCGAAGATGATGACCGGCGAGCGCGAGAAGCTGCTCCACCTGCCGGAGACGCTACACGAACGCGTCGTCGGGCAGGACGAGGCCGTCAAGGCGGTCAGCGAAGCGATCCTGCGCGCCCGCGCCGGCATCAAGGATCCGAACCGCCCGATCGGTTCGTTCATCTTCCTCGGCCCGACGGGCGTCGGCAAGACCGAGCTCGCGAAGACGCTCGCGGAGGCTCTGTTCGACGACGAACGCAGCATCATCCGCATCGATATGTCCGAGTACATGGAGAAACACACGGTATCGCGCCTGATCGGCGCGCCTCCGGGATACGTCGGCTACGATGAGGGCGGCCAGCTCACGGAGGCCGTGCGCCGCCATCCGTACAGCGTTATCCTGCTCGACGAGATCGAGAAGGCGCACCGGGACGTGTTCAACGTGCTGCTGCAGATCCTCGATGACGGCCGACTGACCGACGGCAAGGGCCGTGTCGTGAACTTCAAGAACACGGTCATCATCATGACGAGCAACCTTGGCTCGCACGAGATCCTGAATAAGGATTATGCGGAGGCGAAAGAAGCCGTCAAGGGCATCCTGACGGATTATTTCCGTCCGGAGTTCTTGAACCGTGTCGACGACATCATCGTGTTCAAGGGCCTTGCCAGGGAGCAGGTCAAAGACATCGCGGCCATCCTGCTGAAACGCCTTGCCGCGCGCATGGAAAAGCAGGTCAAGATGCACCTTTGCTGGACCGATGCGGCGCTTGAGAAGCTCGCCTCCGAGGGCTTTGACCCGAACTTCGGCGCGCGCCCGCTAAAACGGCTGCTCGTGCATATCGTCGAGACGGCCCTCTCGAAAAAGATCATCGCCGGCGACATCCGCGAGGGCGATACCGTCGAGATCGACGTCCAGAACGGCGACTACACCTTCCGCGTGATCAAACACGCCGAGGCATAAGCGTTTCCGGGCATCTAAAGCGTCCTTCTGTACCATCTGTGCAGAGGGACGCTTTTTTTCGTGCATCTTGTAAAGAAGTCCCCCGTAATGCTATAATAGGGCGTATTCCACCCCTGCGTGTTTACCGACAAAAGGAGTTTTCCTATGCTGCTATTTTTATCCATGCTGGTCCTCGGCGCGGTCATTGGCTTTGTTGGCGCGGGCGGCGCCGGCGTGACCATCGCGCTGCTGACCGTGGGCTTTCGCGTGCCGATCCATACGGCGCTCGCGGTCGCGCTGGCCTCGATGGTCTTTACGATGATCTCGGGCACGCTCAGCCATTTTCGCCAGCACGAGGTGCTCGTCAAGACCGGCGCCATCATCGGGGCGGGCGGCGTCGCCGGCGCCTTTCTCGGGGCGAACGTTTCGAATGTGCTGCCGTCCGGCTTTTTGACGTTCATGAC
>JALFBM010000052.1 GCA_022773425.1 Selenomonadaceae bacterium | reverse complement strand
GGTGCTCAGCACCTGCGAAGTTTGAGAATATAACTTACAGCCTCTTGAAGATTCGTCTGAAAAACAGCCATGACGGCCTGAACATCCAGCCATGCATGTTCAGAAAAAAAGAATCCCCATGCTATAAGGATTGGCAAAAATAAACACAAACTCAGGAATCCGGCAATCCGCCCTTTCCATCCCGGTGAACATGTCGCAACGATGACAATACTGAAATCTGCAATTGCAAAAACAAAAGAAAAATACATATAGATGTCAAATGCTTTCATTTCCGTCGGCGTTATTGCACGGATAAAAAACACAGAACAAAATACTGCCATGAGAAAAACAAGACTCTGTACATAGCTTTTTTTGTCTTCCAATAGCGCAGCAGTCAAAAAGAACAAGATTGTATCTTCAAGCAAAAGGAAACTGCTATGATAGGCAATCTCTCCCGCGCCAGCCGAAAGGACAAGGGTCAGGAATAAATACAAGCCTATGATTTTGCCGATTAAAATTCCAGCACGACGAATATCCGCAAAGAAATCCATTTCCTTGCCTCCTTTTATTTACGAACGCGCACGGTGCTTCGCCTCGAGCCAGACGAGGAGGACGGAGATGTCGGCGGGGGATACGCCGCTGATGCGGCTGGCCTGACCGATGCTGCGCGGACGGATACGCTTGAGCTTCTCACGGCCCTCATCACGGAGACTCGGCACCGCGTCGTAGTCCATATCCTCCGGCAGCAGCTTGCTCTCGAGTTTCTCCATATGAGCGACCTGCTCGAGCTGTTTCTCGATATAGCCCTCGTAGCGGATGGAGATCTCGACCTGCTGGCGCACCTCGTCCGATACCTCGGGGAGCGCGGGGATGACCTGACGGAGTTTCTCGTAGTCCACATCCTGACGGCGCAGCAGCTCGTGCACCGAGGTGCGCGTATGGATGGGGCCTATGCCGGCGGCCGCGAGCTTTTCGTTGCTCGCCACGCTCGGGTTGATGTCTTCCTGTGCGTCGATGGCCTGCCGCGCCGCCTCGATGGCCGCTTTCTTCGCGCAGAAGCGCTCCCAGCGCGCATCTGTCACGAGGCCGACGCGCCGCCCGTATGGCGTCAGGCGCATATCCGCATTGTCCTGCCGCAGGAGCAGGCGGTACTCCGCGCGGCTCGTCATCATCCGGTATGGTTCCTGCGTGCCCTTTGTCACGAGGTCGTCGATCAGCACACCGATATAGCCTTCGGAGCGCTTTAAAACGAGCGGCTCCTCCCCCTTCACGAGCATGGCTGCGTTGATGCCGGCGATGATGCCCTGGGCTGCCGCCTCCTCATAACCCGACGTGCCGTTCGACTGGCCGGCCGAGAAGAAGCCGCGGATATCCTTGAACTCGAGCGTCGGCTTCAGCTGCGTCGGGTCGATGCAGTCATACTCAATGGCGTAGCCGAGCCGCATGATATGCGCGTGCTCGAGTCCGGGGATCGTGTGCAGAAAGGCGATCTGCACATCCGCCGGCATGCTCGTGCTCATCCCCTGCACGTACATTTCATTCGTATGCACGCCTTCCGGCTCGACGAAAAGCTGGTGCCGGTCCTTATCCGGGAAACGCAGGATTTTCGTCTCGATGGACGGACAGTAGCGCGGCCCGATCCCCTCGATGATGCCGTTGGCCATCGGCGCGCGGTCCATGTTATCGCGCAGGATCTTGTGCGTCCTCTCGTTGGTATAGGTCAGCCAGCACGGGATCTGCTCGCGGGTCCGCACGTCGCTGAGAAAGGAGAAGTTCCGCGCCTCCTCGTCACCCGGCTGCTTTTGCATTTTCTCGTAGTCGAGCGTGCGCGCGTCGACGCGGGCGGGCGTCCCGGTCTTAAAGCGCATGAGCCGGACGCCCGCCTCCTGCAGCGACTGCGAGAAGTGCATGGCCGGGCGCTGACCATTCGGCCCGCCGCTGTAGGTGTGCTCCCCGACGATGATGCGTCCGCGCAGGTAGGTGCCCGTCGCCATCACGACGGTCTTGGCGAGATAGACCTCGCCGGTCTCCACGACGACGCCGCGCACAGCGCGCGCATCGTCAGACAGCAGCAGATCCGTGATCAGAATCTGTTTGACGTCGAGGTTTTCCGTATTCTCGCAAGTCTCTTTCATGGTGAACTGATAGAGCTTTTTGTCCGCCTGCGCGCGGAGCGCGTGCACCGCCGGCCCCTTGCCCGTATTGAGCATGCGGAACTGAATGCAGGTCTTGTCGGCGTTGATGCCCATCTCGCCGCCGAGCGCATCGACCTCGCGCACGAGATGCCCCTTGGCCGGGCCGCCGACGGATGGATTGCACGGCATCAACGCGATGTTGTCCATCGAGAGCGTCGCGAGCAGGGTCTTGCAGCCGATGCGCGCCGCCGCGAGCGCCGCCTCGCAGCCCGCGTGCCCCGCGCCGATGACGATGACGTCGTACGATCCTGCAGTAAAACGATTGCTTGGTTCCATATTCTCCCCCATCCTTTTATTTTCCAATACAGAAGCGCGAGAAAATCGTATCGATGAGTTCGTCGCCGACCGTGTCGCCCGTGAGCTCGCCGAGTTTCTCCCAGGCTGAACGCAGATCGATCGACACGCAGTCGAGCCCCATATCCTCGAGGATGGTCTCGCGCGCCGCGGTCAGATGGGCGCTCGCCTGCCGCAGGATTTCCGCCTGCCGTTCATCGTTGACGAAGCCTTCTTCCTCGCCTTCCTTAGAGCCCTGCCAGGCCCGCTCGTGGATGGCGGCGGCCAGGTCGTCGAGCCCTTCCCCCGTCACCGTGGACAGCGGAATCACCGCCGCCCCCTTGTCGTTTGCCGCTTCTTTCAGCGCCGATACGGTCGTCACCGGCGTCAGATCCGATTTGTTGAGCAGCAGGATCGCGTCCTTGCCGGCGATGAGCTGCAGGATTTCGCGGTCCTCCTCGCCGAGAGGCCGCCCGGCGTCGAACAGCGCGAGCACGAGCGAGGCGCGGCCAACGTAATCGCGCGCCTTCTCGACGCCGATGCGCTCGACCTTATCGTCGGTCTCGCGGATGCCCGCCGTGTCGATGATGCGGAGCGGCACACCCGCGATATTCGCGTATTCCTCAATCGAGTCCCTCGTCGTCCCCGGGATATCCGTGACGATGGCCCGTTCCTCGCGGAGCAGCGCGTTCAGCAAGCTCGATTTCCCGACGTTTGGCTTGCCGATGATGGCCGTCAGCAGTCCGTCGCGCAGGATGCGCCCGGTGTGCGCGGTCTTCAGCAGCCCCGCGATATCCTCCTGCAGACGCGCGATTTTCTCGTCGATTTCCGGCGTCTCCACGTCCTCGACGCCGTCCTCCGGGAAATCGATCAACGCCTCGATCTGCGAGGTCATATCGAGTATACCATCCCGCAGGCCGCGTATCCGCGCGGAAAACGCGCCGTTTAGATGTCCCTCGGCCATCTGCAGCGAGCGCTCGGAACGCGCCTCGATGATATCCATGACGGCCTGCGCCTCGGCGAGATCCAGCCGGCCGTTCAGGAACGCGCGCTTCGTGAATTCTCCAGGTTCTGCCTGTCGCGCGCCATGCTGCCAGGTCAGCCGCAGGATCTTCCGCAGGGCCTGCGCGCTGCCGTGCGCCTGGATCTCCACGACATCCTCGCAGGTATAGGAATGCGGCGCGCGCATGACGAGGACCATGACCTCATCCACTGTTTTCCCGCTGCCGTCCACGATATGTCCATAGGTCATCGACTGATTCGGCCGCTCCCGCAGCGGTGTTTTGTGCGCTGGCTGGAAGATCTGCTCTGCCACAGCGAGCGCATGCTCCCCTGATAGCCGGATGACGCCGATGCCAGCCGCCCCCGGCGCGGTCGCAACCGCGCTGATCGTATCGCCCTGCTGCATCCTTACACTCCCCTTCTCCATCCTTTTCTGTAAAAAAGCAAAAAGAGCCACTCCGATCTGGAGACAGCCCTTTCACAGCTACCTGTATGGGAACCCGTGGATTACTCCGCCGGTTCCGCCGATTCGATTTTCGTTTCCACGGCACGCGCCTCGCGGTCCTCAAAGGAATGCCCGCCGCGGCGGCGCCGCTTGTTCTTCGGCACGATGACGATGTAGCGACGCGGCTCGTCGCCGACACTGCGCGTCGTGACCTTCTCGTTATCCTGCAACGCCGTGTGGATGATCTTGCGCTCGTGCCGGTTCATCGGCTCAAGGCGCACATCCCGCCCGATGCGGCACGCCTTTTCCGCGAGGTGCTCGGCGAGCTCGCACAGCGTCTCCTCGCGGCGCTGGCGATAGTCGCCGACGTTGAGCGCAATATGCTGACGGCCGCTGTCCACCCCGCGGTTTGCCGCGAGGTTCGTGAGGTATTGCAGGGCGTCGAGCGTCTGCCCGTGCTTGCCGATCAGGATACCGACGTCCTCGCCCTCATCCCCCTCGAGATTCAGCAGGACGGCTTCCTCCGCATCCGACGGCACGCCTTCCACCACGCGGATATGCAAATGCATGGCCGAAAAGACATCCTGCAGGAACGCCGTCGCACGCGCGGCGGCCTCTTTCGCGGTAATACCGCCCGCCTGCGGTTCGTCGCCCTCCGCCTTTGGCTGCTTTGCCGCCAAAGCTTCGCTCTCCGGCTTCCCCTCATCCGAGGGTTTCGCATTTTTCTGCTGCGGAGCCACTGACTCCTGCTCCAGATTCTCCCGGCGGACGACCTGGATCTTCGCCGGCTTTCCGCCAAAGAGACCGAGAAACCCTTTCGACGGCTGCTCGAGAATGCTGTACTCGATCTCGTTTTTCCCGCAGCCGAGCTGCGCCAGCGCTTTGCGCAGCGCCTCGTCCACGGTTTTTCCCGTGACTACGATTACCTCCGCCAATCAGGCCGCCCCCTTCTTCTTGCCGTCATCGCCGCGATACATCCACCACTGCTGGGCAATCTGCACGACGTTCATCGTGACCCAGTAGAGGACGAGGCCGGATGGGAAATTCAGCGAAATCCAGCCGATAAAAATCGGCATGACGACCATCATGATCTTCATCTGCTGATTGACTTCCGTCGTCGTCATCTTCTGCTGCAGGAACGTCGTCAGCGCCGAGAGCACCGGCAGGATGTAGAGCGGATCCGGCGCCGACATGCTCGGCAGCCAGAGGAATTTCGCCGCTTCTTCCGTCGGATACTGGAAGTTATAGAGCGCGTAGTACATACCCATCAGGATTGGCATCTGGATGATGAGCGGCAGGCAGCCCGCGAGCGGATTGACGCCGGCTTCTTTATAAAGCGCGCCGACCTTCTGCTGCATGAGCTGCGGGTTATCCTTGTATTTCTCCTGAATCTTCTTCATCTTCGGCGAAAGCTCTTGCATCGCCTTCATGGATTTGACCTGCTTCACCGTCAGCGGGTAAAGGATCATCTTGACGACAATCGTAAGCAGGATGATGGCTGCCCCGTAGCTGCCAAAGCCCGTAGCATTCGTAATATCGTAGAGAATCTGCAGCACGAAGGCGAGCAGGTCCTCAATCGGCTGGAATAGTGTTGAAAAGAATCCCAAATCCTCACATCCTATCTGATTCTATCCGAGGAGGGCCCGCGGGGCACCGCCTCTCCTATCGTATTCCCGTCCTTATGGCACGGGATCGTAGCCGCCCTCATGAAAGGGGTGGCAGCGCAGGATCCGCCGGATGGCCAAAAAGCCGCCCTTCCTCGCGCCGTACCGCTCCACCGCGATGCGCGCGTATTCCGAGCAAGTCGGAATATACCGGCAGGACGGCGGTTTCAGCGGCGAAATCCAATGCTGATAAAAAGAAATCAGCAGCAGGAGCAGCCGCTTCATCGCCGATCCGCCTCTTTCCTCCAGGCCTTCGCACGCTTCGCGAGTCCGACAAACGTGCGGCTGACCTCATCGGTCGATGCCTCAACCATCGCCTTCCGGCCGACGAGCAGCACCGCGATATCGTCGCGAAGCCCATCCTGATGATGGCGGTAGACCTCGCGGAGAAGCCGTTTCACGCGGTTGCGCTTCACCGCGCAGCCGAGCTTTTTCCCTGCCGCGAAAGCCGCCTTGCCGCGCATCTTGCCAAACCCTTCCTGCACCTCGAATACGTAGAGTACCATATAACGATTCGCGCAGGAACGACCGGCATGGTAGACGCGCTGGAAATCCGAGCGCCTTTTGAGCATCCGTTTCCGCGGCAGACCGCACGGATGCTTTTTCCGTTGTAAATCCAATGCTCCCGGCTCCCTGTCTATACTGAACAGCAGTGCTGTGCACCGCGTCTTTTCATGAAAAAGAAAAGGTCACCGTAGTGACCTCATAAACCTCGCATCGGATTATGCCGAAAGCTTCTTTCTGCCACGCTGGCGTCTTCTCTTCAGTACGAGACGGCCGCCCTTCGTCTTCATGCGTGCGCGGAAGCCATGAGTCTGCTTTCTCCAGTGATTGTTCGGCTGGTAAGTCTGCTTCATTGCTCAAACACCTCCTTTATCTTCTATTTTTATCGCATTCTGCCCATTTGTTCAGAACCATAACTATGACAAATTATAGACTAGCTTTTTTTTCGTGTCAAGGCATTTTCCCTCTCTTTTCCGTGGATAAAGGCGGTTTTCTGTGGATAATTCCTGGTGCGTGGAGGAAAATCGTGTTGATAACTTTTTCATTGTCTGATAAGATAGAGTTGATTACTCTGCGGATAATTTTTTTCACTCGACAAAGAAATGCTGTCCCTTTCGCCCGATTCCCACTTTTAACAAGTTATCCACCGCTGTGGATAGCTATGTGGATAGTTTTTCTTTTCGATGTCGAAACAGAATCCGTCACCTCAATACATTTTCGAAAGAAGGAAGTTACTTCTATGGAACAACACGAACTGCAGGATATCTGGGAAAATATCCTCGCGGAGACCAGGCAGTCCCTCTCCGAAGCGGCTTGCAAGCAGTGGTTTTCCCCGCTCGTCCCGCTCGGCCTTTCCAAAAATCAGCTCGTTCTCGGCGTCTCATCGGATTTTGCGAAGGAATGGATTGAAACGCATTTCCTGACAAAGCTGCGCGAAGCGGCGAGCGCCGTGACCGGCATTCCGTGCGATGTCGCCCTGAAGGTCCTGCCGAAAAAAGCGGAGCCGCAGCAGGCGGAAGCGCAGCCGGCGGAAAAACCGACACCGGCCGCTGCCGGCGAAGACGAGGAAGGGCCGCAGCTCTTTGTTGACGATGCCCCTTCGCCTGCGTCTGCGGAGAAAAGTCCCGCGGCACAGACGGGGGAAAACCTGCAGGTCATCGCGCCGGGTGACGCGTCCTCACTGAACCCGCGCTACACGTTTGACACCTTCGTGACCGGCAGCTCCAACCAGCTCGCGGCGGCCGCCGCGCAAGGTGTTGCCAAAGACCCGGGCCGCGTCTACAATCCGCTGTTCATGTACGGCGGCGTCGGCCTCGGCAAGACGCATCTGATGCACGCCATCGGCAACCGCGTATTGAAGAATCACCCCGATATGCGCGTGCTCTACGTCTCGAGCGAAAAGTTCATGAACGAGATGATCGACTCGATCCGCGACCGCACGATGAACAAATTCCGCGCGAAGTACCGCAAGATCGACGTGCTCATGATCGACGATATCCAGTTTCTCTCCGGCAAGGAAAGCACGCAGACGGAATTCTTCAATACCTTCAATGAACTCAAGGATGCGGAAAAGGCCATCGTGCTGTCGTCGGATCGCCAGCCGCGCGAGCTCGAGCAGCTGACCGAACGCCTGCGCTCACGCTTCGAGGGCGGGCTGATCGCCGACATCCAGCCGCCGGATTTCGAGATGCGCGTCGGCATCCTGCGCAACAAGGCGCAGATGGAGCACTACGATGTGCCGGACACCGTCCTCAATTACATCGCGAACCATATCGACAGCAACATCCGCGAGCTCGAGGGCGCTCTGACGCGCGTCGTCGTCTACGCGGACCTCATGAAAAAACCGATCACGACCGACCTGGCCGCCGAGGCGCTCAAGGATATCCTCCCCGACGCCAAAAAACGCGAGGTCACGCCGGAACGCATCGAGGAAACCGTCGCGGCGTATTTCCACGTCAAGGTCGACGACCTGCACGCCAAAAAGCGCAGCCGCAGCATCGCGTTCCCGCGGCAGATTGCCATGTACCTCTGCTGCGAACTCACGGATACCTCCCTCCCGCAGATCGGCGAATTCTTCGGCGGCCGCGACCATACGACCGTCATGCACGCACGCGATAAAATCAAGCGCGAGAGTCAGTCCGACCCAAAGCTGCACAAGACGCTGAGCGATTTGAGCAGCCAGCTGCAGCTCTGACGGGGAGATATCCCCGGCCCGGAATCCGCACGTGGATAACCCTGTCGAAAAGCTGCGGATGCGCCCGTTCATAACCAGTGGATAAATACCGCCATGCCGCTTCCCCGTGTACGATGTGGATAACCGGTACCCTTCTTATCGACCGATTACCCACAGGCACTTCCCGAATCCGCTCGCCGTTTTTCCGCCTTTTCCACTTATCCACCGGCTCTACTACTACGTCTACTATTGTTTTTAACCATCTCCCGTATCTATAAACCATCTGACCAAGAGAAGAGGCTGAACATGAAACTTACCTGCTCCAAAATCGATTTGATTCGAGCACTGCGCATCGTCGGAAAAGGCGTTGCTCCAAAACCAGAGACCCCGATCCTATCCGGCATCTACATCCAGGCACTGGATAACCACATCGAACTACAGGCCACAAACTATGAAATCGGCTTTCGGTACGAACTGGCGGCAGAGGTCGAAGAGATCGGACAGATCGCGGTATCGGGCCGCTACTTCCAGGAGGTTATCAACAAACTCCCGGGGGATATCGTCACGATCTATTATGCGCAGAGCGAACGCATCGTACATATCGAATCCGATCACACGCAGTTCACCCTGCTCAGCATGGATCCGACCGAATTCCCGAAACTGCAGCCAATTTCCGGCACGCTTTCTTTTACGATTGCCTCGAATACGCTAGCCGATCTCATCAAGAAAACGGTCTTCACCTGTTCGACCGACGACGGCCGCCCGGTCTTTACCGGCTGCCTGCTTCGCGTCGATGGCGCAACGATCTCGATGGTCGCGACGAATACGCACTGCCTCGCGCTCAAGACCAGCAAAACCGAACAGGAAAACGGCCAGATTCAGATCATCATCCCCTCCAAGATTCTCCATGAAATCAAGGGAATCCAGACGGGCTCTGTGCCCGTCCCCGTCAAGGTGACCTGCTCTTACAATCAGATCAGCTTTGAGACGGAAAATCTCTATGTGACCTCCCGCCTCATCGAGGGGCAGTTCCCGGACTACAACCGCGTCATTCCGCCGTCGTTCCAGACGAAGGTTCTCGTCAAGACGAGCGCGCTTGCCGCGGCGGTCGACCGCGTTTCGCTGATTTCGCAGTCGGACGACTACAACATCATCAAGATGAATTTCGAGGACGGCCACATCCAGCTCACATCGAACAGCCCGGAGATCGGCGAGGCCAGGGAGGAACTCCAGGCGCAGATCGACGGACCGGGCATCCGCATCGCGTTCAATGCGCAGTACCTCAAAGACGTGCTGAAGGTTATCGACAGCGAGAACTGCCTGCTCGGCCTCAATCAGCCGCTTTCGCCGGCCGGCATCCGCGAGGATGGCAGCGACGATTTCATCTACGTCGTCACGCCGGTCCGCACGCGCTAATGTATAAAAATACGGAAAAAGTGCGCATATTTATGCAGATAACGAATATAGGAGATGCTTTCGATGGAGAAAATCGTCCTTGCTGATGACAGCATCCAGCTCGACCAGTTTCTGAAGCTCGCCGGCGCCCTGCCGACGGGCGGCGCGGTCAAGCCGCTGCTCGCGGAGGGAAAGGTATACCGGAATGGGGAAAAAGAGTCGGCGCGCCGCCGGAAACTCCATCCGGGCGATGTCATCCGCATCGAGGGACTCGGCGAATGGCAGTTCGTCAGGGGGACGGAATCATGTTCGTCCGAGGAATAACGCTCAAGCATTATCGGAACTACGGCGAGCTCTCGCTGGCCTTTGATCCGAATCTCAATGTTTTTCTCGGTGCGAACGCGCAGGGAAAAACGAATATCATCGAGGCGGTCTATTACGCCTCACTCGGTCGCTCGCACCGTACCCATCAGGATAACGACTTGATCCAGTGGGAGGCGCCGGCGGCCTCTTTGCGCTTAGCGTACGAGCGGCTCGGCGTCGAAAATACCCTCGAAATCGCCTTCGTGCGCGGAAAGCGGCGGAAAATCACGCAGAACGGGCAGACCATCCGTCCAAAAGAGCTCGTCGGCGGTTTAAACACCGTGTTTTTTTCGCCGGAAGATCTCTTTCTGATCAAGGGGGCCCCCGCCGGCCGCAGGCATTTTCTCGACGCGGAGATCTCGCAGGCGAGTCCATCGTACTATCATGAGCTGCTGCAGTACAACCATATCGTGCAGCAGCGAAACGGCCTGCTAAAGCGGATCCGCGAGCGGCGCGCGCCCGCCTCCATGCTCGATATTTGGGATGCGCAGCTCGCGGCGTCCGCTGCGAAGCTGGTCGCGAAGCGGCTGGAGGCCGTACGCAAGCTCCACATGCTCGCGAACCTCATGCAGCGGCGCATTTCCGGCAATCAGGAGAATCTTTCCGTCACCTATGAGATTCACGGCGCAGCCGAAGCGGATGTGACAAACAACCTCGTTTCATGGTATAATAAAGAGCTGGCAGAAAAGCGCGAGCTCGATATCCTTCGCGGCGTGACGAGCCGCGGCCCGCACCGCGATGATCTGAAACTATCGGTCAACGACGTCGACCTGCGCGCGTTCGGCTCGCAGGGCCAGCAGCGCACGGGCGTCCTTTCACTGAAGCTCGCGGAGCTCGAATTTCTTCGTTCGGAGACCGGGGAATACCCGGTCCTGCTGCTCGATGATGTCATGAGCGAGCTCGATGCCGACCGCCGGCGGCTCCTGATGGATTTTATCCGAAAGGAACGCATACAGACGATGATCACGGCGACGGACGCCGCCTATTTTCCCCAGGGACTTGGCGGCGCCTGGTTTGCTGTACAGGCCGGGAGGGTGAGCAGGTATGGCAAGGGCTGGCATGGAGCAGCGGACACCGCAGCTCGGCCTTGAGATGACGAAAAACATCCTGCCGCGTTGGATACAGGCAAAAGGCAAGAAATTCGCCAGTGACTTTTACGAGCACCAGCTGCTCTGGAGCTGGGCGGCGATTGTCGGCCCGGTCATCGCCAAGCAGGTTGAGCCGATGGGCATTCGCGGCGGCGTCCTGTACCTCTATGGGCCGAATCCGGTCATGAACCATGAGGTGCGCATGATGGAGACGCAGATTCTCGAAAAGCTCAACGAAGCGGCCAAATGTGATATGGTCAAGAGCCTGTATATCGGTCGTCGCTGGGAGCATCCGGACAGCGCCGGTCGGGAGAAGATCCACAGCGAGCTCGTGGAAAAGCAGCGCGGAAAGGAGCCGCTGCATCTTGGCAAGGCAATCCAGCAGACGAATCTCACGGAGGCGGAGCTCGAAAAGGCCCGGAAGCTGGCCTCGCGCGTGGAGGATGAGGATCTGAGAGTCCGCCTTCAGACGCTATATCAGCGGCAGGAACAGCTCGAGAAGGTTCGCCGCCGGCAAGGGTGGCATCCCTGTAAGGAATGCGGTGCGCTGTGCGATCCCAAGGAAGAGGGCGGGCTTTGCCCAAATTGCGCGCGCAAGCGGCGGGAAACGATCCGCTACCAGGTTGCGCAGACGCTGCGGGACGTCCCGTGGCTTCGCTATCCGGAGGTTCAGCGCTATGTCCCGGAGGCCAGGCCGCAGGTCGTCCGCGACGTGCGCGCCGATATGGTGCGCAGTCTGGCCTCGAAAATCAACATCGCGGAGCCGGAAGACATGGCCGCGAAACGGCTCGTTATGCTCTATCGCTGCGTGCCGCCGGAGCGGCTGACGGAGAACGTCATCCGGCGCACGCTCTACCGCCTGCGCTTCATGCTTTACCGTCCGCCGGACTACACCATGCCGCGGCGGTACGAGGTCATCCCGTGGGGCGGGTCAAAGAAAGAGGCGCGATAAGATGTTTTTGCATATCGGCGATGGCGTCTCGGTGGATTTGCGGGAAGTCATCGGCATTTTCGATGCCGGTTTGTTCACCGGCGGGGACAGTCCGGCGGAAAACGCCGATTTCCTCGACTGGGAGCGCCGGAAGAAACGGGTCAGCCCGTTGGATACGGATCAAAATCAAGCAAAATCCCTGGTGGTGGCGGAGGATGGGGACCATTGGTCCATCCTTGCGCCTTCGACGCTTTACGGGCGTTCGAAGGATCCATGGTGCCTGGGGGAGTTCCGGAAATAAAAGCACAGAACAGAATGGATGGGAGAAGAAATGGCTGAAGAAAAGAAAGAGATCGATTTTACGAAGCAGGATCCGGCGGCTGAGCCGCAGGAAGAGCCGGTCGATCTGTTTGCCGATAAAGACCTCGATACGACGGGCGTCGAGATCCATACGGATGAGTCGAGTGCGGAGGTCTCGGCCGTTGACGCGGACTACGGCGCGGATCAGATCCAGATCCTCGAGGGGCTCGAGGCCGTGCGCAAGCGCCCGGGCATGTACATCGGCAGCACGTCGGAGCGCGGTCTGCATCATCTCGTCTATGAAGTCGTCGACAACTCCATCGATGAGGCGCTCGCAGGGTACTGTGACCATATCGCCGTGACCATTCACCAGGACAACAGCATCACGGTCGTCGATAACGGCCGCGGCATCCCGGTCGATATGCACGAGAGCGGCAAGCCGGCCGTCGAGGTCGTCCTGACGGTGCTGCATGCCGGCGGCAAGTTCGGCGGTGACGGCTACAAGGTTTCCGGCGGCCTGCACGGCGTCGGCGTCTCGGTGGTCAACGCGCTCTCGACGTCGATGGAGGTCGAGGTCAAGCGCGACGGCAAGATCCATGAAATCGAGTTCTCGCGCGGCGTCACGACGAAGCCGCTGACGGTCATCGGCACGACGGAGGAGACGGGGACGAAGGTGCATTTTGTACCGGATCCGACGATCTTTACGGTTACGACCTATAACTACGAAACGTTGAAGCACCGTCTGCGCGAACTCGCGTTCCTGAACCACGGCATCACGATTGCGCTTTCCGACGAGCGCGAGGGCGGCAAGAGCGAGACCTTCCACTTCGACGGCGGCATCAGCTCGTTCGTCGAGCATTTGAACCGCAAGAAAGAGACCATCAACCCGACGCCGATTTACTTCAACGGCTCCAAGGACGATACGGTCGTCGAGATTGCGATGCAGTACAACGACAGCTACCAGGAGAACATCTTCTCGTTTGTCAATAACATCAACACCGAGGAGGGCGGCACGCATCTTTCGGGCTTCAAGCTCGCGCTGACGCGCGCGGCGAACGATTTCGCGCGCAAGCAGGGCGTACTCAAGGAAAAGGACGGCAACCTGTCCGGCGAGGATGTCCGCGAGGGCCTCACCGCGGTCATCAGCGTCAAGATCCGCGAGCCGCAGTTCGAGGGCCAGACGAAGACGAAGCTCGGCAACTCCGAGGTTCGCGGCATCGTCGACTCCATCGTGACCGAGGGATTGGATGAATATTTCGAGGAGAATCCGGTCATCACGAAGAAAATCCTCGAAAAGGCCATTCTCGCGTCCCGCGCGCGCGCGGCGGCGCGGCGCGCCCGTGAGCTCACGCGCCGCAAGAACGCGCTCGAGGTCTCGAGCCTGCCGGGCAAGCTTGCCGACTGCTCCGTAAAGGATCCGGATCAGTGCGAGATCTACCTCGTCGAGGGCGATTCCGCAGGCGGCTCGGCCAAGCAGGGCCGCGACCGCCGCTTCCAGGCCATTCTGCCCCTGCGCGGCAAGATCCTGAACGTCGAGAAGGCGCGCCTCGACAAGATTTTCGCGAATGCGGAGATCCGCACGATGATCACGGCGTTCGGCACGGGCATCAGCGAGGATTTTGATATCTCGAAGCGCCGTTACGGCAAGATCATCATCATGACCGATGCCGATGTCGACGGCGCGCATATCCGCACGCTGCTCCTGACGTTCCTCTATCGCTACATGAAGCCGCTCATCGAGCATGGCCACGTCTATATCGCCCAGCCGCCGCTCTATCAGATCCGCAAGGGCAAGAAGCACTGGTATACCTACAGCGACGACGAGCTCGCCAAGAAACTCGACGAAATCGGCCGCGACGGCATCACCGTCCAGCGCTACAAAGGCCTCGGCGAGATGAACCCCGAGCAGCTCTGGGAGACGACGATGGACCCCGAGGGCCGCACGATGCTGCGCGTCGAGATGGAGGACGCGGAGGAAGCCGACGAGCTCTTCACCATCCTCATGGGCGACAAGGTCGAGCCGCGCCGCCAGTTCATCGAAGAGAACGCCAAGCTCGTGCGCAACCTCGATATCTGATTTTTTGACTTTTCTCTTGTCAAACACGACGAAATATGCTATATTGAGCATACGATATACGAGTACTTCCAACAGGGGGAGTAGCTGAACGGCCACCATCGTCAGGACGGAGCAATCCCGGTGCGGCCGGCGCAAGCAAGCAAGACCCTGC
>JALFBM010000006.1 GCA_022773425.1 Selenomonadaceae bacterium | reverse complement strand
CAGCGCCCCGAACAGCAGGGCAGCCCCAAAAATCGGAAAGCGAGAGCATCCTCTCATGCGTTACCGTCCTCTTTCTCTTTATCGTCTGCGAGCAGAGACAGGGCTTCCGCCTCCGCCTGTTGTGTTTTTTCCGCATCCAACTGGACAGAAAGCGTCAGATAATCGCCGTCGGCGACATCCTCTGGCACGCATGCGCGCGGCAGATGGATCTTCTGCATATTGTCCGGTTCTTCTCCAAAGTACAATACGGCGAGGTCACCCTCGAAGCGATCGAGGTACAGCGACGTCTTTTTTTCTTCCTTTTCACGTTCACGGCTCATTCTCTCGCATCTCCTTTTTCACTATGGATCTGATAGCCGTTTCCGTCCGACGTAATCGTTATCGTGCCGTTATCTTTCGTCACAAAGGTCTTGGCCTTGAGCGCGTGATATTTCTTGAGCGTTTCCGCGTGCGGGTGCCCGTAGTCGTTGCCTTCCCCGCAGGAAATCACACAGGCCGAGGGATGGATGAGCTTCAGGTACCGCGGCGAGGAACTGGTCTTGCTCCCGTGATGCGGCGCCTTCAGCACATCGCTTGCGAGCCCCGCACCGACCGTTTGCACGAGCTCGCTCTCGACTTTTTTCTCGGCATCCCCGGTAAACAGCATTTTGAACTTCCCGCAGACGAGCTGACCAACCACCGACTCATTGTTTGGATCGTGCTTGTAGCCCTTCGCCTGTCCCTGCTGCTGCAGGGTTTCCGTCGGCCAGAGCACGTGAAACGATACGCCGCCGCCGAAATCCAGAACATCCCCGGCTTTTAGCGTGCCGTGCGTGATGCCTTTCGCTTTCATTTTCTTACGGTAATCCAGATAGAGTTTCGAAGTCGACGGCATGCCGTTGTCATAGACCTCGCCGACCTCGTGTTCCCCGAGGACGACATCCATACCGCCGATATGATCGGCGTGCGGATGCGTCAGGATGACCTTATCGATCTTCCCGACACCGGCTTTTTGGAGCTCCGCACGCAGCTTATCCTGCTCGTCGACATCGCTCGTGTCGATGAGAACCGTTTGCTCAGCGGTCTGCACAAGGATGCTGTCTCCCTGTCCGACGTCAAGCATCTTGATCGTGACATTTCCTGCTGGTACAGGCGGTGCCGTTTGTGCAGCCTTGGGTTCTGCTTTCCCGCTGCCCGCACCTGTGCTGTTTTCCGCTGCCGGACTGCTGCCGCAGCCGGCGAGGAACGTCACGGCAAGAAGCAGGATACCGAGTACGATGCCCAGTTTTTTCCGCAATGTTACCACTTCCTTTTGCTTTCGTTTTCTCTTTGTTTCTTCCGCAAGACAGCCTCCCTCGTATCGAGGGAGGCTGTTTTATTTTTTGTTCAGGATCTCATGCAGGATGCCATAGGCGACGCCGTCCGCCGAAACCGGTGGCACGACGCTTTCCGCATGTTTCTTGAGCTCAGGTATGCCGTTCCCCATGACGAGCGCGTGGCCGACCGTATCCATCATCTCGATGTCGTTAAGTCCGTCGCCGAACGCGTAACTATCCGCCCGATCGATGCCGAGAGCCGACAGCACGTTCTCGATGCCCGTGCCCTTGGAAACGTTCGCGGCGTAAAGCTCGACAAACCGCTGCTCCCAAGCCGTGACGCCGGTCAGTCCGGGCAGCGCGAGCAGCTGGTCCGCGACGCCGTGCATGCCGGGTGTCTCCGAGAAAAATTCCATCTTACAGACGCCGGCAAGAGAATCGGACTCTTCCCGTGTGAAGGCACTCGTATCGATGGTCAGCGAGTCGTAAAACGCCAGGAATTTCTGAAATTCCTGACGGATACAAACCGAATCGCCACGCTCGAACACGTACTCAATATCGGGCGTTCCCTTCACCAGGCGCAGGATTTCGCGGACTTTGTCCTTGGAGAGAGTATGGCTTGCGATGTTTTTCCCATGCAGCCAAACGGACGCGCCGTTCATCAGGACAAAACCGTCGAAAAGGCCCTTCCGCAGCTCTGGATTCAAGAACAGATAGGGACGTCCTGACGCAATAAAGGCGTAATGGCCTGCCTCGCGCAACTGCTCAATCGCCCCGCGGACAGCCGGTGTCATCGTCAGCTTAAAATTTACGGTATCGATGAGCGTGCCGTCGATATCAAAAAAAACGGCCTTTCTTTTCGCGTTCATTCTTTTGGCTTCCTATGATGTCCTCTGCCTTCCCGCGCCGCACGGGAACGGTTGTCGCCGGGATCGGCCGGCTTTTGCGGCTCCTTAAAAGAAATACCGCCGTGACCCTCCTTGTAGTAAAGGATGGCCTTGACGATCGTCATGACGAACCAGAGGCCGAAGACGACGATGTATACGTAGTCAAAGGTCTGCAGGTTCTGAAAATCCATGCGCGTAAACAGGTAGACGGCGATTGCCGCAATCAGGAGATCCATCGGCGTGATGGCCTTTTTCCACCATTTCTTCAAAGCGAGGTTCCCCCTTGCCACCATTTCTTCAAAGCGAGGTTCCCCCTTGATTACTTGATTTCGCCGATATCCATGCTGATATCAAGCGCTTTTACACTATGCGTCAGCGCACCGACCGAAATCACATCGACACCGGTTTTTGCCGCAGCCGCCAGCGTCGTCTCATCGATGCCGCCAGACGCTTCGACGACCGCGCGGTGGTCGATGAGCTTCACGGCCTCAGCCATTTTCGCCGGCTCCATATTGTCGAGCATAATGACGTCCGCGCCGCCGTCGAGGGCCTCTTTGACGCCCTCGAGGCTCTCGACCTCGATCTCGATCTTCGTCATGTGGCTTGCATACGCATGCGCCTTTTCAAGCGCCTGGCGGATGCCGCCGGCCACCTTGATGTGGTTGTCCTTGATCAGCATGGCGTCGTAAAGGCCGAGGCGGTGATTCGCGCCGCCGCCGACCTTGACCGCGTATTTATCGAGCAGCCGCAGCCCGGGCGTCGTCTTTCGCGTGTCGACCAGCTTCGCGCCATAGGGCGCCGCAATGGCTGCAAGCTTTGCCGTACGCGTCGCAACGCCGGACATGTGCTGCAAGAGGTTCAGCGCGAGGCGCTCACCGGTGAGGATAGCGCGTGCCGATCCTCGAACCTCCGCGATGACCGTTGTCTTGTCCAGTGCATCGCCATCCGCGCGCTTTGCCGTAAAGCGCACGTTCGCATCGAGGAGCCGGAACACGCGGGCCGCGACCTCTACGCCGGCCAGAACGCCATCCGCCTTTGCGTGAATGATGGCTTTCGTCTGCATTTCCGGCGCGACGATCGCGTTCGTCGTGATGTCGCCGCTGCCGATATCCTCCTCAAGCCATGACGTTAATTTCTCGTCCAGACCAAATAACATGTCCATCTTGCTTCTCCTCTTCTGCTTTTTCCAGTTCTTCCCATGTATCAAGGGTATGATGCGCCCAGGCATCGCTTTTCTCCGGGTAATCCGTGCGGTAGTGCGCACCGCGGCTTTCCTTGCGCCGCAGCGCAGCCTCCGCGATCAAGCGGTCGACAAGCAGACGCGCGCGCAGATCGAGCTCCACAGGCGTATTGGCCGCGAAACCCTCGCGGCTGTTCGCGATGCCCGCGAGGAGGTCGAGCCCTTCCTCGATGCCCTGCGCGCTACGGCGGATGCCGAGGTGCTTCGTCATGATATCCTGGGCAGCCGCGATCCGTGCAGCCGCGTCGTCCGGTGTATTCTCGTTCAGACTGCCCTCTTTCCAATAAAGCCCTTCCGGCATCGACGGATGCCGTTTCTGACTCAGGATGTCCTGTGCGGCGCGGCGCCCGAACACCAGTCCTTCAAGCAGGGAATTGCTCGCGAGGCGGTTCGCCCCCTGAAGTCCCGTCGCGGCCGTCTCACCGCAGGCGTAGAGCCCCGCGATATTCGTGCGTGCATGCGCGTCCGTATGCACGCCGCCCATCATATAATGCGCGGCCGGTGCAATCGGGATCGGCTCCTTTTCGATATTCACGCCGTAATCGCGGCACGTGTCCGCAATCATCGGGAAGAGATCCGCCACATGGTCGATCCCCGTGGCGTCCAGATAAACAAACGCGCTGTCTGCCTCCTGCATCTCCTTATAGATGCAGCGCGCGACGACATCGCGCGGCGCAAGCTCCTTCTGCGGGTGATAGCCCGGCATGAAACGCTCGCCCTTCAGGTTGCGCAGCACAGCGCCAGCCCCGCGGACCGCCTCGGAAATCAGGAAGTTCGGGCACCCGGGCAGGGAAAGCGCCGTCGGGTGGAACTGCACAAATTCCATATCCATGAGTTCGGCACCGGCGCGGAATGCCATCGCCATTCCGCTGCCCGTCGCGCCCTCCGGATTCGTCGTCTTGCTATAAAGACGGCCCGTGCCGCCCGTCGCGAGCACGACGTTCTCCGCGCGAAGCATGACCTTTGCGCCCCGGTAGAGCGCGATCGCGCCGTAGCAGCGTCCGTGATCGACGAGAAGATCCGTCACGTAGCACTGCGTCATCGGCTTTACGTTCGGCTCGCGTGCGACGAGCGCGTTCAAGCTGCGCGCTACCTCCGCACCGGTCGCATCGCCGTGCGCGTGAACAATACGGCTGCGGCAATGCGCGCCCTCGCGTCCCAGGGCGAAATGACCGTCTGCATCCAGGTCAAATTCCGCGCCGTTATCCGCGAGCGTCTGTACATCCGCCGGTCCTTCCTTCGTTACGATAGCCGAGATGTCGCGATCCGAGAGTCCTGCACCAGCGACGAGCGTATCCTCAAGATGCAGCTTTGGATTATCGTCTTTACCGAACGAGGCGGCAATGCCGCCCTGTGCCTTGTTCGTATTGCTGTCGGAAAGCGAATCCCTGCAGGCGAGCAGCACCTTTTTGCCTCCGCGCGCCAGGTACCACGCCGCCTGCAGGCCGGCCACGCCGGAACCGATGACCAAAGCGTCCGCCTCATAGACGGGCAGCTCCCGCGTATCAAAGTTTAGCAGATATCTCTGTGCCATTTCGCTCACTTCCCTTGAATCGCAATCATTTTCCGGAGGGCATCGACGGCCTTCTCCCGGATCTCCGCCGGTACGACGACGCGCGGTTCCATATGCTTCAACGCGTCGCGTACTTTTTCCAGACTGGTCTTTTTCATGTTGACGCAAAGCATGCGACGGAAAGCAAGATAGAACTTCTTGCCCGGTGCCGCATCCTCGAGATCCGGCAGGACGCCCTGCTCGGTTGCGATGATGAACTCCTGATCCGCACTCGCTGCCGCGTAGTCCACGATGCCAGATGTCGAACCGACGTAATCGGCGAGCTTGCGGACCTCCTTGCGACATTCGGGATGCATCAGGACTTTTGCGTTTGGATGTGCCTGCTTCGCCCGCTCGAGGTCTTCGACCGTCAGGCCGGCGTGTATCGGGCAACCGCCCTGCCAGCAGTGCACATGATGATCCGGGCACTGTTCCTGCGCCCAGGCGCCGAGGTTGCCGTCCGGCAGGAATACGATTTCCTTGTCCTTCGGCAGCGAGGCGACCACCGCTGCGGCGTTCGAGGACGTGCAGCAGATATCCGCCATTGCCTTGACCGATGCCGGGGTGTTCACGTACGCGACGAAGAGGGCGTCCGGATGCTCTGCCTTGACCTGGCGCACCTCTCCCTCGAGCGCATCCGTAAACATCTGACAGCCAGCGTCTGCCGCCGGCAGCAGGGTAATCTTGTCTGGGGACAGGATATTCGCCGTCTCCGCCATAAAGCGAACCCCGCAGAACACGATGACATCCGCGTCTGTTGCCGCCGCCTTGCGGGAAAGCGCAAAGGAATCCCCGCGGAAATCCGCGATTTCCTGTACCTCTTCCGGCTGATAGACATGCGCGAGGATAATCGCGTTCCGCTCTTTCTTAAGGCGCAGAATCTCGTCAACGATATCTTCCATGGCTCCATTTCTCCTTTTGTCCAGGGAATGCGGCAAATGCGCGTCTTCTTCCTGTTTGGATAAGATATTCTTCCTATTTTTACAAAATGCTAACATAGTCTGACCTTAATAAGTATACGACGAAACGCCCTTTTCCGCAAGGAAAAGGGCGCCATTTCCCATTTCGTTACTTTTCGTTCAAAAGCTCTACGAGTTCGTCGTAATCTTTCTTGAGTGCCTCGTATTCCTCTGCAATCTGCAGGGCCGCGAGGACGGCAATTTTCTGCCCGTCAAAGCTGTTTGCGTGATGCGCGACGCGTTTCATATGCGCGTCGACGCTCGCAGCGAGACGCTGTGCCATCTCCGGCTCATCGGTTTTTAGCGCGTAACTCTGTCCGAAAATGTCCACGACCACGCGCTCGGTTTTCTTCTGCTCGTTTTCCGTCTGTTCTGCCATAACGTCAGCCCTCTCAGGAACGGAGTTCCGCATCGAACTCGCGCTCCACCGCCGCGAGAATCCGCTGGAATGCCGCATCGGCTTCCTCATCCTTCAGCGTGCGCTCCTTCGACTGGAACTGCATCGAGAACGCCAGGCTCTTCTTGCCCTCGCCGACCTGCTTGCCGGTGTAGACATCGAACAGCGTAACGTCCTTGAAGAATTCGCCGCCGTTGTTCGCAATGACCGCCTCGATCGAAGCCGCCGGCACATCCTCTGCGACAACCATCGCGAGGTCACGCGAAATGGCCGGATACTTCGGCAGGCTTTCAAAATGGAAACTGCTACCCATATAGCGGTGAAGGGTCTCCACATCCATCGTGAACAGATAGACCTTCTGCTTGATGCCGAGGTTTTCCGCCGCTTTCGGATGGAGCTCACCGACATAGGCGAGGACCTCGCGGCCCTTCTTAAAGACGGCCGTAACGCCAGGGTGCATCGCAAAATGCGTTCCCGCTTCGACGGTATAGTTCCGGATATGGAGAGCCGAGAACAGTTCCTCGACGATCCCCTTTGCGTCATAGAAATCGACCATTTCATCCGACTGGTTCCAGCCCGCTTCATCGCGGCGTCCGGTCAGTAAGCCGACGCATTCCGTCCGCTCGTCCGGCAGTTCGGTCAGCGGGAGCGCCTTCGGGAAGAACACCGGCGCGACATCGAAATAGCGCAAGTCCATATTCTTGCGCGAGAAGTTGCGCAGGGCATTCTCCATGATGGAAGTCAAAAGACTCGTGCGGACGAGCGGCGCCTCATCGGTCAGCGGGTTCATGATGGGGATGGCGCGGCGCAGCTTCGAATCCGCCGGCACGAGCATCTTATCGAGGATATCCGTGTTCGTGAAGCTAAAGGACAGCTCCTCCGTCATGCCGAGCGCAGCGAGCGAATGCTTGATTTTTGCGATGAGATTCTGCTTTTCGCTCTGCTTTCCCTGCATCATCATGCCGTGCGGAACCGTGGCCGGGATCCGGTCAAAGCCGTAGATGCGAGCGATTTCTTCGGAAAGATCCTCCATATAGGTGCAGTCATTGCGCCAGTTCGGCACCGTGGCGACATACCCGCCGCCCTGCGCTTCGACCGTGAAACCGAGTTTTTCCAGGATATCGTTCATCGCCGCGCCATCGAGCTTTGTGCCGAGGCGGCGATTGATTTGATCCGCCGTATACGCGATTTTAACCGGCTTTTTCGGCGCTGGATAGACGTCGACGATCCCCTTTGTGACCGTGCAGGCGCCCATATCCTGCAAGAGCTGTGCGGCGCGGTCGAGCGCGCGCGGGATATCGGGCACATCGACGCCGCGCTCAAAACGGCCGGACGCCTCCGTGTGCAGACCGCAGGCGCGGGAGGTGCGGCGGATGCTCGGCCCGTTGAACGACGCTGCCTCAAGCACGATGGTTTTCGTGTTCTCCGTGACCTCCGTCTCGAGACCGCCCATGACGCCGGCGAGACCCGCCGGGTGCTCGCTGTCCGCGATCACGAGCTCCGTCCCCTTCGCGACGCGGCTGCTGTCATCGAGCGTATGGAGGTTCTCTCCAGGCTTTGCGAGCCGTGCCGTCAGCGTATGGCCCGTGATCTCGTCATAATCATAGGCGTGCATCGGCTGGCCGAGCTCTACCATGACGAAATTCGTGACATCGACGACGTTGTTGATGGCGCGGATACCAGCCCCTTCGAGGCGCTGCTGCATCCAGTCCGGCGAAGGGCCAATCTTCACGTTCTTAATGACGCGGGCGGCATACCGGCTGCAGAGCTCCGGCGCGTCAATCCCGCACGAAATCAGGTCCGCTGCTTTGTCCGGGTCATCTTCCCGGCAGACGATTTCTGGCCATTTCGGCTGATTTCCCGTCAGCACCGCAATTTCGCGCACGAGACCGAACACGCTGAAGCAGTCCCCGCGGTTTGCCGTCAACTCGAACTCAAGAATGACGTCGTCGAGGCCGAGGATCTTTGCGACGGGTTGACCGACCGGCGTATCCGCCGGCAGGATGTAGATGCCGTTTTTCTGCTCCTCCGGCAGCTTCTCAAGATCCATATGAAGCTCGCCGGCACTGCAGAGCATGCCGTTCGACGCAACGCCGCGAAGCTTTCCTTTGGAGATTTTCTGCCCGTTCGGCAGCTTCGCACCAACCATGGCGACCGGGACGATCTGTCCTTCGCGCACATTCTGCGCACCCGTTACAATCTGCAGCGGCGCGTCCGCTCCGACGTTTACGCTGCAGATCTGCAGATGGTCGGAATCCGGATGCTTGACAACGCTATCGAGGCGTCCGGTGACGACCTTTTCCAATCCCTCATCCGCGTGCACCACGTTCTCGACCGGCACGCCAGCCATCGTGAATTTATCGGCCAGTTCCTCTGCCGTCCAGTCGAAATCAATATAATCCTTTAACCATTTGATGGATACTTGCATAATCTATCTCCTCTATCCGCTACCAGATGTCCGTTATCAGAACTGCTGCAGGAAACGCTTGTCGTTATCGTAGAACAGGCGCAGATCGTCGACGCCGTAGGACAGCATCGCGATGCGCTCAACGCCCATGCCGAACGCAAAGCCCGAAACGACCTTCGGGTCGTAGCCGCTCATCTCGAGGACATGCGGATGCACCATGCCGGCACCGAGGATCTCCAGCCAGCCCGTTCCCTTGCAGACCTTGCAGCCCTTGCCGTGACACATGACGCAGGAGATATCGACCTCTGCGGACGGCTCCGTAAACGGGAAGAAGCTCGGGCGCAGACGTACGCCGACTTCCTCGCCGAAAATCTGGCGGAGGAAAAGCTCGAGCGTCCCTTTCAGGTCGCCGAGGCTGATGCCCTTGTCGATGACAAGGCCCTCGACCTGCGTGAACATCGGCGAATGCGTTGCATCGTATTCGTCGCGGCGATAGACGCGGCCCGGCGCAATCATGCGGATCGGCGCGTTCGGCTCGTTTTTCTGCATCGTGCGCGCCTGCACCGGCGAGGTCTGCGAACGCATCAGAATCTCATCGGTGATATAGAACGAGTCCTGCATATCGCGCGCCGGATGATCCTTCGGCAGGTTCAGCGCTTCGAAATTGAAATAATCCTTCTCAATTTCCGGCCCTTCCTCAACGGAGAAGCCCATGCGGAAGAAGATATCCTTGATGCGCTCGAGCGTCAGCGTCAGCGGATGCAAATGGCCGAGCGGCTGACGGCGGCCCGGCAGCGTCACATCGATTTTCTCACTCGCAAGCTTTTGCTCGAGTGCACGCGCCTTGAGCTCTTCGTTCTTGGCCGCCAGCAGCGCCTCAACCTGTGCTTTTGCCTCGTTGACGATCTTGCCGATTTTGGGGCGGTCTTCCTTTGCAACGGCGCCCATGCCGCGCAGAATGGTCGTAAACTCGCCCTTCTTGCCGAGGAACTTCACGCGGATGTCATCGAGATCCTTGAGGCTTCCCGCAGCATGTTGGATCGCTTCTTCTGCCTGCGCCTTGAGCTCTCTTACCTTTTCTTCCATATTGAAACCTCCAATACAAAAGCCTCCGCCTCACGGGAGGCTGACTCCCAGAGGCGAAGGCCTGCATAGTTCTATGCCATACGCTTTCGCGGTACCACTCTGCTTTATTACTCATTCCTGCCTTAACGCGGCTCACGCCGCGGGCTACTTATCCAGGCAGCAAAGCCCGTTTCACCCGCGAAGCTCCGAAGGGAACTTCACCCGCATGGCAGCACCCCATCCCACCGACCGGAGCTCTCTGCGCCTGCTTGATACGGATTACTTTCCTTCATCCTCGCTAACGAATGTTAGTGTAACACAGTAACACACAAAATGCAAGGATTTCGCGGAAGTTTTGGAAAGATTCACCGCCGTAACAGATATTCGGCCGGATCCATCACCAATTCTCTTTGAAGAATACCGAATGCCCGATGAACTCGCGCAGCAGCGAATTGTTCGGAATGTCTTCCTCAGCCGTAATATCGTCAAAATACTGGAAGAAATCGAGCAGACGCTGCGCTTCGGTGTAAGCCGGCGACTCCGCGGGAACCTCCTCGAGGATGGGCCGTGCGTAGCGCTTCAGGACGCCGATTTCGTAGATCAGCGCGGAGTTAAACATGATATCCGCGTCCTCCTGATACGGGAAGATATTGCGCTCCTCCCCCGCGCGCACGTCCGCCCATTGCAGCAGCGTCTTTTCCGCACTGGAATCGCGGAACTGTTTGTCCCGCACGAGGCGGCGAAGCAGGCGCGCATCCGTGGTCGGCACGCGGTTGTGCGCGTCGATGTTGAGCTGGGCGAGCGCAGAAATGTAAATCTTGAGTTTCTTATCGCGCGGGATCGACGAGGAAAGTTCCTCATTGAGTCCGTGGATGCCCTCGACGATGATGGGCTGCCCTGCCCCGAGCACCGTCTTTTTCGCAGCGTCCCATTCCCGTTCGCCCGTCACGAAATTGTAGGTCGGCAGCTGCGCCTCTTTACCCTGCATCAGGTCGAGCATATTCTGGTTGAAGAGCTCGGTATCGAGAGCCCGCAGGTTTTCATAATCGTACTTCCCCTCCGGCGTCTTTGGCGTATCTTTACGATTCTTGAAATAGTCGTCGAGCGATATCGATACCGGGACGAGCCCATTCGTACGCATCTGCACGCGCAGCCGTTGGGCAAAGGACGTCTTGCCGGACGAGGACGGCCCGGCGATCAACACGAGCCGGATGCGGTCGCGATGCTCCGCTACATAATCGGCGATCCGCGCGATATGCTTTTCCTGCAGGGCCTCCGACACACGGATGACTTCGTCGATTTTCCCCTCGCGGTTCAGCCGGTTGAGGTCGGAAACATAGCTGCAGTGCAGGATATGCGCCCATTCCTTGCTCTCCGCGAGCATATGACTGAGCTTCGGCTGCCGGACCAGCGGATGCACCTTGCCGCCGGTCGTCATGTCCGGCGTGCGGATCAGCAGGCCGGGGCCCCCGTAGTCGAGCGCGAATTCCTCGAGCAGACCGGTGCGGGGCACCATCGCGCCATACAGATAATCCTTGCAGCCGCCGCAGGAGTAGATGCTGACCTGCTCCTGGGAAAGCGATGCGATCAAGCTCGCCTTGGCGTCCTGATGTTCCTGCTGAAAGAGCTTGACGGCGCTCTGACGCGTCAGGCTCTGCTTGCGGATCACGCGGTCCTCGCGCGCAATGCGCTTCATCGCCTTTGCGATGCGCTTGGTACGCCCGCCGTCAAGGATCCATTCTTTGCCGGCCACCTCGCAGAACAGGCCCTTGTTCGCCGTGAATTTTGCCGTGACCTCAACGCCAGGATACAGCTCCGAAATCGCTGTGATGAGCAGGAACAGCACGGAACGCTGATAGATGTTCCATCCGGTGACCGTATTTTCTTCGATAAAGGAAACCGTATCTCCCTTTACGCCGTAATCCTGCAGATCCCGGATACGTCCGTTCACAATGGCGGCGACAATCGGCGTCGCATAGTCCGGCTGCGCATCGGCCGCAAGATTCAGAAGAAGCTGACGTTCCTGCGAAACGGTCCACGTCTTTTGGTTTTCCATATTCCACACCTTCTTAAAAAAACAAAATCCCCCGCAAGGAGGGGGTAAGAGGCCGCAACCCCTTCTGCCGCATACGCGGCGCCTTCCTCAGCGGGAGAGGTATTTTACACAAAGATCGCTTTGACAATCATATAAGCCACGGCGCCCATGGCCGCCGTGCATGGGATGGTCAGCACCCACGCCACGACCATCTGCTGCGCCACGCCCCAGCGCACCGCGTTGACGCGCTTGGCCGTCCCCACGCCCATGATGGATCCGGAAACGACATGCGTCGTGCTGACCGGCAGATGCAGCAGCGTCGCCGAAAAAATCACGATGGACGAGTTCAGATCCGAGGCGAAGCCGGAAATCGGCTCAAGCTTGAAGATCTTGCCGCCGATGGTCTTGATGATGCGCCAGCCGCCGATGGCCGTGCCACAGGCCATGGCCGTCGCGCAGAGAATCTTGACGAACGTCGGTACCTCGAATTCCGTCAGATAACCGCTCGACAGCAGGGCAAGCGTGATGATACCCATGGACTTCTGCGCGTCGTTCGAGCCGTGGGAAAACGCCATAGCCGCTGCAGAAAGGACCTGCATTTTTTTGAATTTGTGGTTGACCGACGACGGACTAAAATTGCCAAAAATCCGGTAGAGCAGCAACATCACGCAACAGCCCGTCACGATGGCGAGACATGGCGAAACGATCAGAGAGAGAACGATCTTCCCGATGCCAAGGAAATTCAGACCGGACGAACCGACCGAAATCAGCACCGCGCCGATGATGCCGCCGACCAGCGCATGCGAAGAGCTCGACGGCAGAGCAAGCCACCAGGTGATAATATTCCAGATGACGGAGCCGGCGAGCGCCGCAATCAGGACGTGCTCATCGACCATATGTGGACTGCTGACGATGTCACCGCCGATGGTCTTGGCAACACCGGTCGAATACATGGCGCCGGCGAAATTCAGCACCGCTGCCATGATGACCGCGTGGCTCGGATGCAGTGCCCGCGTGGAAACCGAGGTCGCGATCGCGTTTGCCGTATCGTGAAATCCATTGATGAAATCAAACAGCAACGCCAGACCGATAATGGTCAGAATCATCATTTGCAGTTCAGGCATATTTCATTACCACTCCCCGGATCATATCGGAAAGCTTCTCGCAATGATCCAATGTCTCCTCGAGATCCTCCAGGATATCCTTCCATTTGATCAGCTCGATCGGATTTTTTTCCTTGTCGAACAGATAGGCAACCTCATGGCGGTACACGCGGTCGCCCTCGCTCTCGAGCTGCCCGATCTTGCGCGTGCACTCGAGGATGACCGCCTGATTCTTGCGGATATCCTTGAGCAGCTCAAAGGACTTGATGACCTCCTTGGCGCACTCGATGATGAGTTTCGTCAGAGATACCGCACCGCTCATCGCCTTGCCCGTGCGGTACATCACGATGCGCTGCAACGTCCCCTGCAGAAAGTCCACGCCGTCGTCGAGCCCGTTTGCCAGCGAATAGATATCCTCTCGATCGATCGGCGTGATGAATGTCAGATTCAGCTTGTCGACGATCTTATCGTTGACGGCATCCGCTTCGTGTTCAAGGTCAACGATTTCCTTGATCTTGTCCTGCGCTTTGCTGTAATCCATCATCACTTCATCCATCATCAGCGCGCCTTTATAGAAATAATTCGCGCTTTCGACGAACAAGTCAAAGAACTCATTGTCCTTCTGCTTGAACTTAAACACGTTTCCATCCTCCCCAGGAGAAGCTTTTTTCAATTTTTACAGCTGTGTACGCTGTCCCTACGGCAACACAACTCAACATAAATAGTCTATCATGAAATCCCCGCAGCTTCAACAAAAAATTTACCGGTATCTAACATCTGGCAGATTCCATGGATGTCCACTCGTTTCACTCGTCCACGCGCTCGCGGATCAGGACTTTTTCCGTTCCGTCCGTTCCCTTCAGCTGTACGCTGACCGTTTCCTTCGAAGAGGTCGGCACATTTTTCCCGACAAAATCCGCCCGAATGGGAAGCTCCCTGTGTCCGCGGTCAATGAGGACAGCGAGCTGGATGGCCTTCGGGCGGCCCATATCGATGAGCGCATCCAGTGCTGCGCGGATCGTGCGGCCAGTATACAGTACGTCATCCGTGAGCACGACAATCTTCCCGTCGATGTCGACCGGCAGCTCCGTTGGCCGCACGATCGGCTGATGAGAAAGCGTTGAGAGATCGTCGCGGTAAAGCGTGATGTCGAGCACGCCGACCGGGGGGCGCTTGCCCTCAATGCGGCCGATATAGTCCGCGAGGCGCTCCGCGAGCGGCACACCCCGCGTGCGGATGCCGACGAGCAGCAGATTGTCTGTGCCCTTGTTCTTCTCGACGATTTCATGTGAAATGCGCGTCAGCGCGCGGCGGATGCTTTCGGCATCCATCAGGACGGTTTTATCGACGAATTTCTTCATGGACGAAGCCCCCTTAACTTTTTCAAGATGTTCTCCATATCCTCTGGAAGCGGCGCCGTAAACGTCATGCGTTCACGCGTCCGCGGATGCGTGAGGACAAGCGTATGTGAGTGCAGGGCCTGCCCCTGGATAGCAAAGGGGGCCCGCTTTTTCGGTCCGTATTTCGGGTCGCAGATGACCGGGTGCCCGATGCTCGCCATATGGACGCGGATCTGATGCGTGCGGCCGGTCTCGAGCTGACACTCCACCAGCGTATACGGGCCGAACCGCTCGAGTACGCGGAAATGCGTGACCGCCGGCTTGCCGTTTTCGCGCACAATGGCCATTTTCTTGCGATCCTTCGGGTGCCTGCCGATATCGCCTTTGATGACCCCGCGCTCAGGCACGATATTGCCGTGTACGATGGCAAGATAGTTCCGGTGGGCGCTCTTCGTCCGGATCTGCTCCGCGAGGTCGATATGCGCGGCGTCGTTCTTCGCACAGACCATGACGCCGGAGGTATCCTTATCGAGGCGGTGCACGATGCCCGGGCGGATCGCCCCGTTGATGCCAGAAAGATCCTTGCAATGATAGAGCAGCGCGTTGACAAGCGTTCCATGCGTCACGCCGGCCGCCGGGTGCACGACCATGCCGCGGGCCTTATTCACGACGATGATGTCCGCATCCTCGTAGAGGATATCGAGCGTGAGATCCTCCGGTTCCACGGCTATCGGTTCCGGATCCGGCAGGGTGTAGCACACGCCTTCGCCCACGTGCAGCTTGTAATTGGCCTTACGCGGTTTTCCGCCGACCGTCACCTCTCCCTCGCGGATAAGTTTTTGTACATGGGACCGCGAGAGCGCAGGCTCGATACGCGTCAGGAAGACATCCAACCGCTCCCCGTCCCGATCCGCCGTAATCTGATTCATTTCTCCTCATCCTTGCCAAAAAGTATCGCACAGGCCATCAAAAACACACCGATCACAATCGCGATGTCCGCGACGTTGAACACGGGCCAGAAATGGAAATCAAAAAAATCGATCACAAGCCCGGTATGAATCCGGTCCAGCATATTCCCAACCGCTCCGGCGAGCATGGCAACGCATCCATAGTGTATGCTCGGGCTCATCCGTCGAAGCTTCGGATAAAAATACAAGAACAGCAGAAGAAGCACGATGCACGCAAACACAAAGAAAAAGCGCTGGTGTTCGAGTATGCCGAACGCGGCGCCTGGATTCAATACGTAGGTCAGCGAAAAGAACGGGGGAAAAACCTCCCAACTCTGCCCCGGGATCATCTCCATCTGGACTACGAATTTCGTGCATTGGTCAACGACCAAAATCAATAGAAAAAGAAGCGCAGCGAGCAACGCGGTCAGACCTCCTGTCCATCTGCAGGTCCGGATTTCGCGAGGCCCGTTTCCCCGGCAGCCGTTTTCGCTGCCGGGTCTGCTTCAGGCTTTGCTGCCGGAAGCGGGTCGTCCGCGAGCAGGGATTTTACCGAATCTTTTTTCGCCTGCCTTGCCTCCGCATCCGGCATCGCGTCAAGCGTATCCTTTACGTCTGCGAGCTCACCCTCGAGCATCGTCCGCATGCGGCGCAGGAACTGGTTTTTTTCCTGTACGAGCCGCTCGTATTCCGCAACGATCGCGCGAACACTCTCTTTGGACTCGGCAATCCTCTTCTGTGCCTGCATTTCTGCTTCACGGCGAAGGTTCTGACACTCCTTGGCCGCGTTTTCGCGCATGGTATCCGCTTCCTGCTTCGCGTGTGTGGTATATTCGGTCGCCGTCTTCTGCGCGAGCGTCAGGGAATCTTTGATCGAGTCCTCGAGCGTCGTGTACTGCTCCACGCGCTTCTTTGCCTGCTGCAGTTCCGCCTTGAGCTTCTCATTCTCGCGGAACAGATGCTCGTAATCATTGACGACCTGATCGAGGAAATCGTCGATCTCATCCTCATCATAGCCGCGAAAACTGCGTTTGAATTCTCTGTTATGTATATCGATTGGTGTCAGCAATGCAATCCCTCTATTTCTTCCCGATTCTGTCTCAGGGACAGAGATGGCTTTTATAAGTAGCGTTTCAGAACGACAACCGTACGGCCCTTTTTCGTCGTCCCGCGTATCTCAGCGACCTCGAGTCGGCCACGGCCACGCATCGAGAGCATATCGCCCTCCTTGACCGTCTGCGACGCGTGCTTGACCGGCTGCCAGTTGAGCTTTAGCTTATCGGCCGCAATATCCGCCGCCGCACGGCTGCGCGAGGAACCGAAACCAGACGCCGCAATCGAATCGACGCGCAGGGAGGCGACCGTCGTGCGGATCTCTTTGACGTGCTCCTCTTTCGGTTGAATGTCCGCAGGATCCGCTTCGGAAACCGTGACCGAAACGCTGCCGATTCGTTTTAAATCCGAGAGCAGGAACTGCTGCATCTTCGTATCGCACAGGATGCGCACGGAATCGTTCGTCACGAGCAGATCCCCGACGCGATTCCGGTCGATGCCAAGCCCCATCAGCGAGCCGAGCACATCCCGGTGCCCGAGCCGCGCGAACTGCCCGTTCCACTTTGCCTCTACGCACGCGATATCAAAGCCCGTCGGTGTCCCCGGGAAATTCTCATGCACGAACATTGCCCGCGCGCGCTCCGCGCCCGGATACCCGCCATCGAAGTCCACGCGTATCCCGTCGTAGTTGGCCGCCACCGTCTCAGCGATCTCCTGCCCGAACGGGTCGAGGAAATAGCTCAGGCGGAATTTCTGTGTCTTTTGCACGGACTCCGCGAGGTCGACGAGGACGACCGCTGCCGCCTCCCCCTCGATGCCCTTGTAGTAGCGCAGAATCTTATCTTTTTGTTCATTTGCCATAGTTGAATCTGCCTTTATTTCTTATCCGTTCCACCGAGCCAAGGCATCTCTGTCGAAACCTTGCGTTCTTCCTCGGTATAGGTCACATTGACGTTCGACGGCGCGCAGAGAAAGACGTTATGCCCGACCTTCTTGATATCGCCCTCAAGCGCATAGGTCGTCCCGCTGATGAAATCGATGATGCGTTTCGCCGCATTCTCCTCCGTGTTCTCGAAGTTGATGACGACCGGCTTTTTCTCGCGCAGGTTGTTGGCAACCTGCTGTGCATCATCAAATGACTTCGGCTCGATGACGATAACCCGCATCTTCGCCTGGACGACATTGTTCTTGCCTGCGCCCGCCTGCGACGGATGCAGATTGACAACATTGCGCGGTCCTTCCATTTCTCTCAGCCTCTTTTCGCGCTCTCGCTCTCTCTGCTCGGCCTGTTCCTCACGGTCCCTCCGCTCGATCTCATCAAGGCGCGCTTCTTCATCCTCGAGCCTTTTTTCTTCTTCGTGATCCACCGGGTCCATCAGGCCGATTTTTGTACAAATTTTATCGACAAAACTCATTGTCCCACTCCTCTTAGTACTGGCGGGGTCCGAATATGGCGGTACCGACGCGCACCATATTCGCACCTTCCTCTACCGCGATACGGTAGTCATGGGTCATACCCATTGATAAATATGTTATATTCGCCGTCTGGAATGGAAATTCCTTTACTTTCTGAAAAATTTCATACATTTCGTGGAATAAGGGGCGGCATTGCTCGACATCGTCATAATTTGGCGCAATGAGCATGAGGCCGCGCAGGCGGACATGCGGGAGCTCATCCGTGAGCTCGAGCAACGGGCGCAAGTCCTCTTTATAGACGCCCGATTTGCTTTCCTCCTTCGCGAGATTGACCTGCACGAGGATATCCTGTACCTTGTCGAGCTTGCCGGCTTCCTTGTCAATGGCGCGCGCCAGATGCGGCGTATCGACGGAATGGATCAGCGAGAAATGCTCGACCGCGTGTTTCGCTTTGTTCGTCTGCAGGTGGCCGATGAGGTGCCAGGTGACCTTGCGATCCAGCACCGGCAGCTTTTTCATGGCTTCCTGTACGCGGTTTTCTCCGACATCCGTCGCGCCCGCATCAATGGCTTCGCGCATCGCTTCGACATCGTGGTTCTTCGTGACCGCGATGAGCTGCACCGGCGCGTCTTTTGGCACGCGCGTGCGGCACGCCCGCGCGGCCTCGATTTCCTCCAGTACCTTCTGATAATTTTCCGCTATCTTAGACATAGATCCACACACATCCTTCGACTCCTCGACTGAATTGCTGAACTCCTTACCGCAGCGCAAGCACGGCAGCGTGCCGTCCGGTACGTCCGCCGTCCGCACGGTAGGAAAAATACCATTTATGCGCACAGGCTGTGCAGGTTTCCGCCCGGTCGATCTGCGTGTCCGGAACGCCTGCATCGCGCAGCGCGATGGCGTTTGCCTCCCAGAGACTTACATGTACCTTGCCCGTCGCCTCGTCACGCGGCGTGAAAATCTCCTCGTGACCGGGGAATGCCTCGCGGAACCGCTCCTCGGTTTCCCTGCCGATTTCGTAGCAGCACGGTCCAATGGCCGGGCCGATGCCGGCGAGAACATCCCCCGGCTTTGTCCCAAATTCTTCGCCCATACGCCGCACGGTCTTTTCCACGAGCCGCGCTGCGGTGCCTTTCCATCCGCCATGGACGAGTCCCGCGGCACGGTGCTTTGGGTCGAGCAAAAAGATCGGCGTACAATCTGCAAAGCAGAGCATCAGGAGGAGCCCCGGCTCGTTCGTGATCAGCGCATCGGTCTGCGGGATGCAGTCCCCGTACTCCTTTGCGCCGCGCCCTGCGTCCGCCCTCGTCACCCGTTCGATATGATCCCCGTGAACCTGTTCCGGCGTCACGAGTTTTTCCGCGTCGAGCCCGAGCGATTGGAAAAACCGCTGACGGTTCTCCCATACATTTTCCGCGTCGTCCTGCACATGCAGGCCAAGGTTCAGCGAATCGTACGGCGCCTTGCTCACACCGCCGAGTCTTCCTGAGACGCCGTGCACCGCCACATCCTCGGGGAACAGGGTGAAATGGCCCCGCCAGATGTTATCGCCTCTATGCTCCAAAATATAACTCATGAATATCCGCCTCCAATGAGAATCGATACCCCTGCCCTGCCTTTGGGCTGCCGCCAGGCTCACGGGCGGAAGCCCGCGTAATCCTCGAGGGTACATACCCCGCAGCGCAGGCAGCCCTCGAAACACGCCCTGCTCGTCTCTCCGGCCTCGGCCTTCTCGAGTTCGCGATAGAGATACCCTTTGCGAACGCCCATGTCGAGCATCTCCCACGGGAAGACCTCCTCTGCCCCTCGCTTCCGGTAAAGGAAAAACGCCGGATCCAGCGCACACATCTTGAGTGCGCGCTTAAAGGCCTTGCTGCCGCCGCGCTCACAGGCAAAGTACAGCGCCTCGCCGACGCGTCTGTCTCCACGAGAGAGGACCTCCTGCACATAGGCTTCCTTCGGCGACTCGATGTTGACCTCGATCCCGCGCCGCCTGCGCAGCGTTTTCTCGAGGTATTTCAGGCGGTTTTCTACCGTTTTCCTGTCGCACATCGGCAGCCATTGAAATGGCGTAAACGGCTTCGGGATGAACGGATTTACGGATAGCGTCAGCAGGCCGTGCGCGCCACTCTGTTCCATCTCGTCTTTCAGCCGACGCGCGAGATCCACCATCGCGTCGATATCCTCGTCGGTCTCAAACGGCAGGCCGACCATCAGATACAGGCGGAAATTCCGGATCCCCGCCGCGATGCCGAGATGCATGGCGCGGAACAGGTCCTCTTCCTCGATGCCCTTGTTGATGACGGCGCGCAGACGCGCGCTTCCAGCCTCCGGCGCAAGCGTCAGCGTCTTTAGCCCCGACGCCGCGAGTGAATCGACGAGCGGCTTTGTCACGGAGTCCGCGCGGAACGATGCGACGGACATCGGCAGGCCGGCTTCGTGAATGTACGCGGTCAACGCATCGACCTCTGGATAGTCCGAAATCGCCGCGCCCATCAGGCCGATCTTCTTGCCGAACCGCTTCGCCGCATCGACCTCCCTCTCGACGACGGAGAGCGAACGGTTGCGCGGGCGGCGGAAACAGTAGCCGGCCATGCAGAACCGGCAGTGCCGACCGCAGCCGCGCGCGGTTTCAATCAGGTAGAAATTGAACTCCGTGTTATCCGTCACGACGACAGTATGCGCCGGGAACGCATCCAGGTCATGCACCCACTGCCGCGAAACCGACTCCGGCGCGCGGCTGTGGGCTTTTGGCGTTATGGCTGCGACGCTGCCGTCCTCATGGTAGGAAACAGTATAGCAGGAAGGCACGTAGACACCGGGCAGCACGGAGAGCCGCTCGAGGATTTCCTGCCGACGGCAGCCCTCGCACCGCGCCTGCTGCCACGTATCCATGAGTCTCGGTAAAACCGCCTCGCCCTCGCCAATGATGAATACATCGATAAACGGCGCAAGCGGCTCCGGATTGAACGTCGCGCACGGGCCGCCGGCGATGATGAGCGGATCCCGCTCGCCGCGCTGTGCCGCGTGGGCCTCGATATGGCTCGCCATCAGCATCGTCAGGATATGGAAATAATCCATCTCAAACGAGACGACGAAGGCAAGCATGGAAAAATCCGCGAGCGGCGACTGATTCTCCACCGTCAGGATCGGCGTGCGCGTGTTCTGATAGCGGATCCAGTCTTTCTTTTCCGGCAGGAACGCGCGCTCGCAGGCGACATCCCCGCGGGAATTCAACAGTTCATAAACGACATGCAGGCCGAGGTTCGACATGCCGACGAAATAGGTATTCGGATAAACCAGCGCGACCCGCGTCCGCGTGCCGGCGGGAAATCGATAATAGCCCTGCTCTGCCGCAAGGGTATCCTTCAGCTTTTTACTCAGTGCCCAGTCCATGCTGCCCCATTCGTCTCAATCTTTTCGCTTCGCGGCCGTGGATTTCTCCGCGCACGCGCCGCCATCCGTTCCGTCCTTTTTCCGCGCCTGCAGTTCCCGCAGCTCCTCGATGAAATTGCTGATGTCGTCGAACTTGCGGTAAACCGAAGCAAAGCGGATATACGCAACCTCGTCGAAATCCTTGAGCTTTTCCATGACGAGCGCCCCGATGCGCCGCGACGGCACTTCCTGCTCCATCGAATTGCGAATCTCCGTCTCGATGGAACGCACCAGTGCATTGATGCGTTCCATAGAAATATTCCGCTTGTCGCAGGAGCGAATGATGCCTTGCCGGATCTTGTCTGCGTTGAAGCGCTCGCGGCGGCCGTCGTGCTTGACGACCATGAGCGGCAGATGTTCCACAACCTCATAGGTCGTGAACCGGCGCCCGCATTTCGGGCATTCCCTGCGACGCCGGATGGTTGTCCCATCCTCTGCCGAGCGAGAATCCACGACACGGCTGTCCGGTTCTTTACAATAAGGGCATTTCATCGTCTACCCCTCCTCCTGGTATCGATATCCGCGTGTATTGGCTTTTGCCGATGGTCCTTTCCCGCCCGGGTCTTCCGCTTTTCTGCGCGATCCGCAGCGGTTGCCGATTGCCTGCGGTGCCCATTTCCCTCCGGCCGCACGAGGCATTTCTTCTCATAGCCGATCAGATCCTCCCGATGCGCGAGCCGCAAGGCCTTGCGCACGATGGCGTGATTTTTCGGCAGCCAGTACTGCATGAGCGCGCGCTGCATATGTTTTTCCTCATAGCTTTTCGCGCACCATACCTTCTCCCCGGTGAGCGGATCCATGCCCGTATACCACATGCAGGTGGAAAGTGTCCCCGGCGTCGGGATGAAGTCCTGTACCTGCTGGGGATGATACCCCATATCGCGGATAAACTCCGCGAGCTCCACGGCATCCTCAAGATGTGAACCCGGATGGCTCGACATGAAATACGGGACGAGGTACTGCTTCTTCCCGAGCTTTTCATTGATGGCCTTGAACCGGCGGTTAAACGCGAGATAGACCTTTCGCGGCGACTTTCCCATCATGCGCGTCACACGATCCGAAATGTGCTCCGGCGCGATTTTCAGCTGTCCGCTGACATGGTATTGGCAGAGCGCCTCGAGAAAGCCATCATCCGCGAGCATCAGGTAGTCAAAGCGGATACCGGATCGCACAAAGACCTTTTTGACGCCCGGCAGCGCGCGCAGCTCGCGCAGCAGCTGGATATAGTCGCTGTGATCCGCGATGAGATTCCGGCACGGCACAGGGGAAAGGCACGGCTTGCCGCGGCAGGTGCCGCGCTCGAGCTGGCCGTCGCAGCTCGTCCGGCGGAAATTCGCCGTCGGCCCGCCGACATCGTGGATATAGCCCTTGAAGCCGGGCAGCTGCGTCAGGATTTTCGCCTCGCGCAGGATGGAACGGTGACTGCGGCGCTGGATGATGCGGCCTTCGTGCGAGATGATCGCGCAGAAATGGCAGCCGCCAAAACAGCCGCGGTGAGAAACGAGGCTGAACTGCACCTCCTGCAGGGCGGGAATGCCACCGTCCCTGTCGTACACCGGATGCCAGGTCCGCGCATACGGCAGGTCGTAGATTTCGTCCATTTCCGCCTCGGAAAGCGGCTTCGCCGGCGGATTCGCGACCACGCACCACTCGTCGTTCTGCTGTGCCAGTCGACGTCCGCGGATCGGGTCCTGCTCGAGGTATTCGAGCTTGAACGCTTCGGCGAATTTCTGTTTGTCGTGCTCGACCTCCGCGAACGACGGCAGCGGCAGGTAATCGTAGACATAGTCCATGTTTGGCACGCGATAGCAGGTGCCGCCGACGTCCTGGATATTTTCTACGGCGATGCCTTGATTGAGATCCGCCGCGATCTCGAGCAGCGCGCGCTCCCCCATCCCGTAGATCAGGATGTCGGCCATGCTGTCGACGAGAATGGAACGGCGTACTTTATTCTCCCAGTAGTCGTAATGTGCCATGCGCCGCAGGCTCGCCTCAATGCCGCCGATCAGGATCGGCACATCGGGATAGGCCTCCCGCAGCCGGTTGCAGTAGACAATGGTTGCGCGGTTCGGCCGGTATCCGGACCTGCCGCCGGGACTGTAGGCGTCCTGCGACCGCTGTTTCTTCGAAGCCGTGAATTTGTTCAGCATCGAGTCCATATTGCCTGCGGACACCAAAAAACCCAGCCGCGGCCTTCCCAGCCGGCAGAAATCCCGGGTGGAATGCCAATCCGGCTGGGGAATGATACCGACCTTATAGCCGTGTTTTTCGAGAAGCCTTGTCAGGATGGCCGGGCCGAAGCTCGGGTGATCGACATACGCGTCCCCCGAGATGAAGATGAAATCAAGCTGCTCCCAGCCTCGCCGCTCCATATCGGACCGGTCAATCGGCAGAAAGTCCTCTCTCTTGCTTTGTCTTTTTATCATTTATTTTTGCTACTCTTGGATGCACGATCTGACGTATCCGAGGCCTTCGAATCCTTCGTAAAGGTCTTGTCCGCGACCTGGCCTTCCTCACCGGCCTTACCCATATCCTGGCCATTGACCGTGAAGGAGACCGCGCCCGCATTCCCCGCACGAATCTCCACCGAATCGTCGGCCTTCCACTGCATGGTCTTTCCCTTCTCGACCGTGCCTTCATAAATCGACTTGCCATCGGCCTTCACGGAGATCCAGCAGCGGTTCGTGAACTTCGCCGTAACCTCGACGTCATCGTACTGCTTCTGCTCGTCGGCCGGTTTTGCCGTCTCGCCCGTATCCTTCTTCGCCTGTGTCGTCACCTGCTTCGACGGCTTGGTGTCCGCCGACGAATCGTCATCGCTGAGCATGAAATACGCGCCCGCAAGGACGACGATCAGCACGACGGCTGCGAGCAGGACATTCTGCCGATGGTTGGACGCCTTGACCCGTTCGTGGAAATCGCTGTAGCTGGACTTGTCCTCCTGCAGGCGCACCGGGCGTTTCTTTGGCGGCTCCTCCGCCGCACGCGCGGCCTCCGGATGTTCTTTCGCGTAGGAAAATCCCTTGCGCGCATCCTCCTCGCGGAGTTCCTGTTCTTTTTCCTCCTGCTTGGCCTTCAGACCCTCCGGATTGTTCTCCTCCATATACTGGTGGACGAGCTTGTCCGCATCGAGATGCAGGAAATTCGCGTAGTTGCGGATGAACCCCTTCGTGTACACTTCCCCCGGGAGTTTATCGTATTCTCCTTTTTCAATGCTTTCCAGGTATAACGCGCGAATACTGGTCCCAGACTCGATATCCTTGATGCTGAGATTCTGTTTTTCCCGGGCTTCACGCAACGTATCACCGATCATATTGAAAAAACCTCCCGATATTTCATCTCGTATTTTATCGCAAATGCGTCGTTTCCTTTTGGATAACTACTCATACTTTATTTATTATACATGAAAAAAAGGAATGGGGCAATGCTTGAAACCAGTTTACGAAAAACAGCACGGGCCCTCCCGCGCTGTTTCCTCTCGTTCAGCTGATACAGAATGCCGCCAAAGGCCGCTTCTTGTTCCGTTCCTCCAGTGCCTGCCGCAGAGCCTTCCGCATGACCTCAAAATCCGGCTTCACGCCTGTCCAGAGCTCGAAGGATGCCGCGCCCTGCCCGACAAGCATCGTCTCACCGTTCTGGATGTCGTGGCCGTGTTCCCTTGCCTCCCGCAGGAGCCTTGTCTCCGCGGGCGTGTAGATCACATCGTAGACCAGCGCCTCATTGCGGAGAGCCTCCCAGTCGACCGGCGGCATACCGTCAAGTTTCGGCAGCATGCCGAGCGGCGTCGTATTGACGAGCAGATCCGCCGCAGAAAGAACCCCTCGATACGCGGAGGCTGTCCAATCCACGACACGCAGCTCCGTTTCCGTAACATGCGGCGCGAAATGAGCCACGACCTTCTGCGCCTTTTCCGGGTTCCGCACGGCAAGCGTCACGCGTGCTGCGCCGCGCTTCACGAGCCCCCAGAGCACGGCATGCGCCGCGCCGCCCGCGCCGAGGATGACCACGTTTTTCCCCCTGGGGTCGAACGCCTTCTCCTCGAGCCCCATCAAGAAGCCCGTAACATCCGTATTGTATCCCGTGATCAAAAAATCCTCATCAATCGCAACGGTGTTGACCGCCCCGATGATCGCCGCGTCCTCGTCAACCTCCTCGAGACAGTGCAGAATGTTCTGTTTATGCGGTATCGTCACGTTAAAGCCGCGGAAATGACTGACCCGCAGCCCGATGACCGCGGCCTCGAGATCCTCTGGTTCCACGGGCAGCGCCATGTAGACGTAGTCGAGCCCCGCCGCCGCTATCGCCGCATTCTGAATAATCGGGGACAGCGAATGCGCAATCGGCCACCCCATAACGCCGAGATTTTTCGTCGTACCTGTGATCTGCATCGCGCCTTCCTCCTTCATGCGTGCGCCTCACGTGTCTTTGAGAGCAAATCCATCTTGAGTTCGTAATACGCCGGTGTCATATCGAGGTAATGCTGATGCGGGTTTTCAAAGCGCTGTTCCTCTTCCCAGATTTCCTGATCGAGCTGCTGTTTCACATAACGGCGGATTTCCTGCAGCGTTGGCAGCTGCTCCGTACGCTTCCCCTGCCGTACATAGATTCTCCGCAGGTTTTTGATCGTACAGTTCTCGAAATGACGGTTCTTCCACGGCTTGATCGGATCCACGTATCGATACGGCTTCGAGAGATCGATCGCCTCACCGCAGACCGCGAGCAGGTCCGCGACCGCGTGCCCCTCCGCATTGTAGACGCGATAGAGGTCTTTGAGCCCCGGATTCGTGATCTTCTCGACATTTTCCGATACCTTGATGCGCGGCTCGAATTTTCCGTCCCGCCCGACCGCTGCGAGCTTGTAGACCGCGCCGAACACCGGCTCCGATTTCGCGGTGATCAGGCGTTCCCCTATGCCGAAACTGTCGATGCAGGCTCCCTGATTCAGCAGCGAGGAAACCGTGAACTCATCGAGACTGTTCGAAACGACAATCATACAGTCCTCAAGGCCTGCCGCGTCGAGCATCTTGCGCACCTTCTTGGAGAGATACGCGAGATCGCCGGAGTCGATGCGGATCCCCTTTAGGCGCTTGCCCATCGGCTCGAGCACCTCATGCGCGACACGGATTGCATTCGGGATGCCCGAGTGGATGACATCATAGGTGTCGACCAGCAGGATGGTCGCATCGGGATACGTCTCGGCATAATGCTTGAACGCCTCATACTCATCCCCATAGAACATGACCCAGCTGTGCGCCATGGTACCGGAAATCGGGATATCGAACATCTGCCCCGCCGAACAGGTTGCCGTGCCGACCACGCCGCCGATGTAGGCCGCACGCGCGCCGTACGTTGCCGCGTCCATATTGTGCGCACGCCGCGCACCGAAATCCGAAACCGCGCGTCCCTTCGCCGCACGGCAGATCCGGCGCGCCTTCGTCGCGATCAGCGATTGATGATTGATCTGGGCGAGGATCGCCGTCTCGACGAGCTGCGCGTCGATGAGCGGCGCGACCACCGTCAGCACCGGCTCATTCGGATACATGACCGTGCCCTCCGGCAACGCGTAGATATCGCCTTTGAAATGGAAATCGCGGAGATAGGCGAGAAATTCCTCCGAGAACATATGCTGCTGGCGAAAATACGCCACATCCTCGTCCGAGAAACGCATATTTTCCACGTACTCGATGACCTGTTCCAGCCCGGCGAAAATCGCAAAGCCGCCGCCATCCGGGTTCGAGCGGTAAAACACATCAAACGCAACGAGCGTATCCATATCTCCGGTCTTAAAATAACCATTCGCCATCGTCATCTCATAGAAGTCCATCATCATCGAGATGTTACGCGAGTCAAACTGTGTCATTACGCCAGCTCCTTACCATCCGTAAGCCTTATTCAAGCGCTGCGCTGAGAAATACCGGCCTGATCACCGCGGCGGATCCAAGGCCGCCCCCCAAAAACGCTTCCATTACTTCGTATTATACAATGGGATCCTTCAAAAGGAAAGAGCGCCCACCCTTCTCACAGCTGTCCCTGTTCTTTTGCAAACCCATAATCGAGCAGAGACGCCGCCTCGCGGAACCGGCTCTCCTCATCCGCGCTGTGCATGACGATCGCGATGAGCTCATGCCCGTCCCGGTCCGCCGCGACGGTCAGGCAGCCGCGCGCCGCATTCGTCCAGCCCGTTTTTCCACCGACACAGCCTGCGTAGCTCCACAGCAGTTCATTGGTATTTTCACAGTTCTCTACGCGCCCCGCCGGACGGATATAGTAGATGTTTTTCTCCTTCGTACCGACGATCTGGCGGAAATCCGGACGCGCAAAAGCCGCCATGGCGAGCTTTGACATATCGCGCGCTGTCGTATAGTGATCGGCATCCGGCATCCCGTTCGCGTTGACGAAATGCGTCGAAGTCATGCCGAGCGTTTTCGCGCGTTCGTTCATCTTCTGTGCAAAATAGCCGATATCTCCATCGCCGAAGGACTCACCAACCGCTGTCGCCGCGCCGTTGTCCGAGATCAGCATCATCTGCGTCAGGATATCCTGCAGACGGATCTGTTCACCGCCCCGCAGCCGCGTGCACTCGACATCTGCCGCGTTTGCACTCGCCTCAATGATGCGGTTTGGCTTGCCGTTCTCGAGGGCGAGCAGACAGGTCATCATTTTCGTCATGCTCGCCGGGTACTCCCGCTTATCCGCATTTTTTTCATAGAGCACCGTCCCGGTTCCGCGATCTACGACGATTGCCGCATCCGCCGAAATCTCCGGCGCCGCGGCGTGTGCCAACCCCGGCAGGAGCAGGCACAGCACCAGGAGCAGGATAAAGCCTGCCGTCTCTTTTCTTCGTTTCCATTGCATGAATCTAAGCCTTCTTTTCGAAAATTTCCCTTCCTATTGTACAGCCCTTTTGCCATTTGGTCAAAGGCAAAAAAGATTGACAGGCCGCAGGCTCTGCGCTAAGATAGGGGAGATCCTGTTTTTGTATACAATCTGATGCGCAAACCGTATGATATAGAAAGAAAGGCTGTGCAACCCTTGCCTATGTATCGAAAAAATTCCTTCTCTATGCAACCAGCACCGAAGAACAAGTGGTGGAAACGCGCGCGCCATGGCGTGCTGCTCGTGCTCGCCGCATTGATTCTCGCATTTCTCGCCTTCTGCGCCTTCCGCATGGCCGAGGCGCGCCACGACGTGCCGGTTCTGAACTACCACCAGATCAACGACCGCGATGAAAACGCGCTGACCGTCCACACGGATCAGTTCGAGGCGCAGATGAAATACCTCGCCGACCACGGCTAGCATACGATCACGCCGGCCGAGCTCCTCGACTCGTGGGAGAACGGCACGCCGCTCCCTGACAAGCCCGTGATCATCACGTTCGACGACGGCTACGTCGACAACTACAAGAACGCGTTCCCGATCCTCGAGAAATACAACCTCAGGGGCACGATCTTCCTCGTATCCGATTTCATCGGCACCTATCCGAACTATCTGACCTGGGCCGAGTGCGAGGAGATGCAGGAAAGCGGGCTCATCGACTTCGAGAGCCATACGCTCTCCCACGCGCAGCTCAATCAGGTCAGCGACGAGGAGCTTCACCACCAGCTCACCGACTCCAAGCTCGCGCTCCAGTGGAACCTCAAGAAGAACATCGACTTCATCGCCTACCCATGCGGCGACTTCTCCCCGGCCATCGAGGCCGCGACCGACGAAGCCGGCTACCGTGCGGCCTTCACCGTGCACTACGGCCTCGCATCAAAAAACAGCCACCGCTACCAGCTCGACCGCGTCCCCATCTTCGGCTGCAACGACCACACCTTCCAGCGCTTCCGCTGGCGCCTCGAACTCGCCCCCGTCTTCGGCCCCATCGAACAGGTCAAACGCAACCTCCGCGCAAACGGCCACGACCACCTCGCCCGCCTGATCCCGTCCCCCTGACAGGATAGCTGGACACAAAAAGGATTGTTGCACATCCAAGTGATGTCTGCAGCAATCCTTTTTTCTTTCAAACGGTCTTATGCCGGAAGAGCCAGCCGGCGGTGGGGAGGGTGACGCAGGCGATGGCGATGAGGGGGATGAAGTCGTGAGCGATGGTCTGGAGGGCGGCGCCCTCGAGGTAGATGCGGCGCACGGCGTCGACGGCGAAGCGCATGGGGTCGATGTAGGTCAGGTACTGCAGGACGGCGGGCATGTTGTCGACGGGTGTCGCGATGCCGGAGAGCAGCACCATCGGGATCAGGAACACGAGGACGTAGACGAGGACCTGCTGCATGCTCTTCGATATGGCCGAGATGGACAGGCCGACGCCTGTTGCCGACAGGGCAAAGACGAGCAGGATGAGGTAAAGGGCAAACAGGGATCCTTGGAACGTGATGCGGAACCAGAATACCGAGAGCAGCAGGAGCACGGTACTCTGGAAGATGCCGACGAGCATGGGTGGCCACGCCTTGCCGACGAGGATTTCCGCAGGGGTCAGCGGCGTCACGAGCAGCTGATCGAACGTACCCTCCTCGCGTTCCTTCGCAATCGACATGCCCGCGAGCAGGACGACCTGCACGAACGAGATCATGACGATGAGTCCCGGCAAAAAGTTCCAGCGCGTGAGCTGGTTCGGATTGTACCAGGTCCGCGCCTCGACCGCGATGCCCCCGCGCCCGCCGCGCGCTTCCTCGTTCCACGCCGTGATGATCTGGCTCATATAGCTCGTCGTGAGCCCCGCGACCTGGCTGTTCCGGCCGTCCGCGATGAGCTGCACGGGAGCCTGCTCTCCGGCCGCGAGGCGCGTGGCGAAATCCTGCGGGATCACGACGGCTAAAAGAATCTGCCCGGCGTCGATATAATCGCCCATCTGTTCCGGGTTGTCGAGCGTCGCGACGCGGACGAAGTTCGGGCTGCCATCGACATGCGCGAGGAAGTCCGTCGAGGCCGCGCTATGCGACTCATCGACGACCCAGGTGGAACATTGAATCTTACCATAGCAGGGTATACAGAAACAGCGGGCAACATGATAGGGTTTGTGCCCACGACTAATATTGTGATGAGCACCTATATAAAAGTCAACAACGGTACGGCAAGGAAGCTCGTAGATAGTGCCGGAAATGACATTAAGAGTCTTGATAAAGATGTATATTATGTCGCAGTTTATCAATCAAACAATACCTATCTATTCCTTGGGCATCAACAAGCACAGGCTGTCGCGACAGATGATAACCCTGAATCGCCGTTTTATGTAGACGGTTCGGTAGGCATGATTAGACAGGTTTTGAGCGGTGGCGACTATGACAATATTATGTCTGATGAATTGGCTCTACAAAGGGCTAAACTTGAGATTTACT
>JALFBM010000002.1 GCA_022773425.1 Selenomonadaceae bacterium | reverse complement strand
TCCGGGCAGAACGTCGTCGCGCCGGCGTGCAGCGTGACCTTGTTGCCGTTGTCGTTGTAGAGCGCCGTGCCGGAGAGGATATGATAGGTCTCGGTGTTGCCGTGATGCTCGTGTTCTCCAATGGAGCAAAGAGGCGGGATGATGACCTTCGCGTACATGCCGCATTTGCCGTCGAGCTCTTTGTCCGACAGGAGCTTGACGATCGTGATCGTGCCCTTGCCGTCTGCTTTTTTCGTTGCCTGCACCGGATTCGGTTCGATGAATGCCATAAAAAACTCTCCTTTTTCTTTCTCCATGGACTTTCCTTTTTCCGGAAGGTCTGTTAAGATAATCATACACTTATTATAGCACGAAAGGGAATCGAAATCGATTTCGATTCCGCTGATTTCCATACTAAAGGAGCATTTTATTTTATGGTTTATTTCATGAAGTTCATGGCGAGCTGGATCCTGCCGCCCGGAATCTTTATTCTCGCGTTTTGGGGAATCAGCCTGTATTTATGGAGAAACAAGAGGGAGAAGAAGGCTGCGGCGTGGATTGCCGGCCTGACCTTCGTTTTTTACCTGCTCTGTACCGGTCTCGTTTCGGAGCGCATGATGGGGGCGCTTGAGTCCTGCTATGAGCCGCCTCAGGATCCGAAAGGGGACGTCATCATTATGCTCGGCGGCGGGGCGATGCCGGACAGCCCCGATGTCGACGGGACGGGCGCGCTCTGCGCGGCCCCCGCGAATCGGCTGCTGACCGCGGTGCGCCTGCAGCGGAAGCTCGATCTGCCGATTCTCGTATCCGGCGGGCAGGTCTATTCAGATTCCGGACAGGAGGCCGTCATCGCCGCGCGTATGCTCCGTTCGCTCGGCGTACCGGATGATAAGATCCTGACGGAGGACCGCAGCATCAATACGGCGCAGAACGCGAAATTCTCGGCGGAGCTTTTGCGCGCGCACGGCCTATCGCATCCGATCCTCGTGACCTCGGCCTTTCATATGAACCGCTCCATGCTGAACTTCGAGCGGCAGGGGCTCGATGTTACGGCCTATCCGGCGGATTATCATGTCAGTCATCATCCGGTTTTTCACTATACGAAATTGCGCCCGACCAGCGATGGGCTGCTCGACAGCGTGACGGTGTTTCAGGAGGTCCTGCGTACCTGCGTGACCCGATATTTCCACTGGTAAGCGCGGACAAGAAAGGAAAGTATGACAAAGAATATGACGGAGGGGAGCCCGGCAAGGCTCATCCTCTTTTTTACCCTGCCGCTCGTGGCAGGCAATATCTTTCAGCAGCTCTACGCGTTTGTCGATACCCTGCTCGTCGGGCGTTTTCTCGGCGTCAACGCACTCGCGGCGGTCGGCTGCACAGGGGCGCTGATGTTCCTGATGCTCGGCTTCGTCATCGGTATGACGAGCGGACTTTCCATCTATACGGGACAGCGGTTCGGCGCGAAGGATGCGGCGGGCGTGCGGCAGAGCGTTGCGGCCTGCACGGTGATTTCCCTGGTCGCGGGGCTCGTGCTGACGGTATTTGGCGTTCTGCTTTGCCGGCAGCTCCTCGTCTGGACGCAGACGCCGGAGGAAATTCTCGACGGAGCGTATGCGTTCCTTTCCATTATTTTCAGCGGGATCCTACTGTTTGTCCTGCTGCAGTTACAGACCAATCTCATCCGCGCGCTCGGCAACAGCAAAGCCCCGACGGTCTTGCTCGCCGTGGCGCTTTGCATCAATATCATCCTGGAGCCAATTGCCATTCTGGTCCTCAGGTGGGGCATCCCGGGCGCGGCTATTGCGACGGTGGTATCCCAGGCCATCGGAAACGCGCTCTGCTATCTCTATATCCGGAAAAATCTCCCGGACTTGCATACACACCGGGAGGACTGGCGCTTTGACAAAAAGGTCTATCTCGGGCATCTGAAAATCGGCCTGCCGATGGGCTTCCAGACGTCCATCATCGCCATCGGCTCGATCATCCTGCAGATTGCCATCAATCAGTTTGGCCCGGTTGCCGTCGCATCCTATGCTGCAGCACAGAAGGTCGAGGCTATCGCCCTGATGCCAATGATGTCGTTCGGCATGGCGATGGCTGCCTATACAGCGCAGAACTACGGCGCGCACAAATTCCACCGGATCGGGCTGGGCGTTAAGAAATGCGCCATGATGTCCGTTTCGTTCGCCATCGTCGTCGGCATTCTGCTGATTCTGTTCGGCACGGACATCATTGAGCTGTTCGTCGGTGAAGGGCAGGAACAGGTCCTGCGCTACGGACAGCAGTATCTGGTCATCAATGGCTCTTGCTACTGGATCCTGTCCCTGCTGTTTATTTTCCGCTATACCCTGCAGGGGCTCGGGCAGAGCGTCGTCCCGACCATTGCCGGTATCATGGAGCTCATCATGCGCACGCTGGCCGCCGTCGTGCTCTGTGCAGCCATCGGTTTTACGGGGGCCTGCATCGCAAATCCGATGGCCTGGATCGGGAGCTGTGTGCCGCTGGCTATCGCATTTTTCTGGACCTGGCGCGGGTTCCGCCGCCAGCATGACCTCGCCTGAACGACGCTTTTTAGGAATTTCGTACGGCATGGAAAGGGGCTGGGTGTTTGTTTCCAGGGATAGGTGTTTTGACGAATGTTTTTGGCATTGTGGCCGGCGGGATGATCGGGCTTGGCTTCGGTCGGCTGATTTCGGCGCGGTTGCAGAAAACGCTGACGGTGGCCTGTGCGGTTTCCGTGATTTTCCTCGGCCTTACGGGGACGGTCAAGGAAATGCTTGTGCTGACGGGAGATGGAACCGTCGGCCTCACAGGTACCTACCGGATGCTCGCGAGTCTGATCGGCGGCGCGCTGCTCGGTGAGGTTCTCAACTTCGAGGACCGTTTGGAGGATTTCGGCGTTTGGTTGAAGAAACGGAGCGGCAGCAGCGGAGATACGCGCTTTGTCGATGGGTTCGTGACGACGTCGCTGACCGTTTGTATCGGCGCGATGGCCGTCATCGGTTCGATCAACGACCGGCTGCTCGCGGATCCGTCCGTGCTGTTTGCAAAGACCGCGCTTGACACCATCATCGTCATGATCATGTCCGCGTCGATGGGCAAAGGCTGTATCTTCTCGGCACTTTCCGTCGGCGTTTTCCAGGGCGCGATATTCTTCGCCGCGGGATTCCTGCAGCCGGTGATGACGGCGGAGGCACTGTCCGCCTTGAGCGCGGTCGGGGATATCCTGATTTTCTGCGTCGGTACAAATTTGCTCGGCCTGCCCCATATCCGCGTGGCGAATTTTCTCCCCGCCCTGGTCATCGCTGTCCTCTGGACGTATTGCTAAGGCAGTCAAGGGAACGTTTCCCTTTGTCGCAAAATTCCCGTTTTCTGCCCGGAAAGAGTTCACGAATCGGAGAAAGTATGTTAAAATAGGACTGTTATCGGAGTTTGACGGGGGGTGCTGCGCGTGCGGATCATAACCGGCTCGGCGCGCGGCGCCCGGCTGAAGACGCCGAAGGGGCAGCAGACGCGGCCGACGGCCGACCGGGTGAAGGAATCCGTGTTCAACATCCTTGGGCCGATGGTACGCGGACGCCGTGTACTCGATCTGTTTTCAGGGACGGGAAACCTCGGTCTCGAGGCGGTATCCCGCGGCGCGGCGTCCGCCGTGCTCGTGGATCAGGCGACGGGGGCGCTCATGCGGGAAAATGCAGAGCATACGCATCTTGCAGCGCGCGTGCGCGTGGAATCCGGCGATGTGTTCAGCCGGCTTCGCGCGTTTGCGGCGCGGGGCGAGCAGTACGACCTCGTGTTCTGCGATCCGCCGTATCATATCGGCCTGTGGCAGAAAGCCCTGCAATGCCTGGACAGGGGAAAGGTCCTCGCGCGGGATGGCATCCTGATCGTGGAGCATGGCGCCGACGAGGATGAGCTGCCGGAGCTGCAGGGACTCGTGCGCGTCGAGCACCGCCGTTACGGGCATACGACGCAGGTGAGTTTCTTCCAGTGGAAGGACTGGCTAGAGGAGGCATCGTCATGAAGGCGCGGCGTGCGGTATGCGCGGGGAGCTTTGATCCCGTGACGCGCGGGCATCTCGATTTGTTCTGCCGGGCGGCGGGACTTTTCGATGCGCTCACGGTCTGCGTGTTCCACAACGTCCGGAAGGAGGGGCTGTTTTCCGCTGCCGAGCGGAAAACGCTCATCGAGGACGCGGTGCAAGCGATGGGCGGCATCCCGAATCTGCGCGTGGATACTTTTTCCGGATTGCTTGCGGACTATCTGCGCGCACACGAGATGCGTTACATCGTGCGCGGCGTGCGTTCGGCGGACGACCTTGCCTATGAGCAGACGCAGGCAGAGCTGAACCGGCATCTCTATGCGGAGGCGGAAACGGTTTTTCTGCTGACGAATCCCCGCTATGCCTGCGTGAGCTCGTCCGCCGTGCGGGAGATCGCGTCGTTTCACGGCGCTCTTAGCGATTTTGTCCCGCCAAACGTCGAACAGGCCCTGCGGGAGAAGTTCCGCGGTCAGCCGGTAGATCTATGAAGGAAGCGGCCTGTCTGCAGGCTGGAAATAGAGGAAGGGAGTACGCGTTTATGTCAGTGCGCAAAACGTTGTCAAAAATCGAGGATATGGTCGTCGGGGCAAACAAGATGCCTTTCATGAACAAGGTCATGCTGGATGATACCGAACTCATTCATTATGTGGACGAATTGCGCAATGACCTCCCGAAGGAGCTGGACCATGCGGCCGATATCATGGAGAACCGTGACAAGATCCTTGCGGAAGCGCAGCAGGAGGCGGACCGCATCGTCGAGAACGCCAAGAACTACGCGACAAAGCTCGTTGACGACCACGCCATCGTGGAGCAGTCGCGCGCAAAGGGCAAGGAAATCCTGCAGCAGGTGCAGAGCCAGCAGGAGCAGATGCTCGATCGCGCGCAGCAGATCGCGCAGGAAACCATCGATCAGGCGCAGAAGCGTGCCAAAGAGCTCGAAGACAACGCGGATGCCTACGCCGATCAGGTATTCAAGAACCTGATCAGCCATGTCGGCGGTACGTTCCAGGGTGTCGAGAGCGCGTCGCACGGCGTACAGGAAATTCAGAGCGGCATCCAGCAGGCGATGCAGGTACTCCAGCAGGGCCAGCTGCAGATGCAGCAGCAGCGCGAGAAGCGCCTCCAAATGGAGGAGGCACAGGTTCGCGAGCAGGCGGCAAAGCACGCTTCGGCGGCGGTGCAGCAGGACAGTTTGCCGGAAAAGGAAAAAGAAGCGTTGCCGACGCAGCAGTGAAGCGGGCAGCGGAACGGAAGAAGAAAAGAGGAAAGGAAAGGCCGCGCGTGGTCTTTCCTTTCCTCGTCTAGGAGAGCGGATATGACAGAAAAGCAGATACGGGAGCTCCTGTCCGCGTATAGAGAAGGGGAACTGGATGAGGCGCAAGCCGTCGAGCGGCTCAAGAGCGCTTCCTTCGAGGAAATGCCATACGCCGAGGTCGATCACGACCGCGAGCGCCGGCAGGGCTTTCCTGAAGTCGTCTACGCAGAGGGAAAGACGAAGGAACAAGTGCTAGGCATCCTGCAGAGTCTCGAGCGCAGCAATCAGGGAAATCTGATGGCGACGCGCGCGAGCAGGGAAACCTATGAGTACGTCAAAGCGGCGATGCCGGAAATGGAATACGACGAAGCGGCGCGCATGATCTACCTCGATCGGGACCGGTCGGTGCAGCGTTCGGCGTCCCACACGATCTTGATCCTGACGGCTGGAACAAGCGATATCCCCGTCGCACGCGAGGCGGAGCGGACCGCATACCTCTGGGGAAATGCGGTCCAGCATTTCTACGATTGCGGCGTAGCGGGCATACATAGGCTTTTCGCGCATCTTCCAGCCATCGAAAAGGCAAACGTCATCATCGTCATCGCGGGGATGGAGGGCGCGCTGGCCTCGGTGGTCGGCGGCCTCACCCAAAAGCCCGTCATCGCGGTGCCGACGAGCGTTGGCTACGGGGCCTCGTTCCACGGGCTCGCGGCGCTGCTCTCCATGCTGAACAGCTGTGCCGCCGGCGTTTCCGTTGTGAACATCGACAACGGGTTCGGTGCCGGCGTGCTTGCGAGCAAGATCAATCATATGCGCTAAGGGGGCGACAGGATGAGAGCCATTTATCTCGATGCCTTTGCCGGCATCAGCGGGAACATGCTGCTCGGCGCTTTCCTGCAGGCGGGCGTTCCGCTCGCTCATCTCGAGAAAGAGCTGGAAAAACTCGGCAATGGCGACGAGTATACGTTGAAGGTAAGCGAGGTCAAGAAAAACGGCATTCAGGCCGTGTATGTGGATGTCCAGATGAACGCGCAGGAAGCCACTGCGGCATCGCATCACCATCGCAGAATGGCGGATATCCGGAAGCGGATCGAGGCGTCGTCCCTTTCCAGGCATGTCAAGCAGCTTGCGCTGGCCATCTTCGAGGAGGCCGCAAAGGCTGAGGGGAAGGTGCATGGGAAGCCGCCGGAGGAAGTGGCATTCCACGAGATCGGGGCCACGGATTCGATCGTCGATATCGTCGGCTCGGCTATCTGTCTCGATTATCTCGAGGTCGAGCGCGTCTTCGCGTCGCGTCTGACGCTCGGCCGCGGCTTCGTCGCATGCGCGCACGGCCTGATGCCTGTGCCGGCGCCGGCTGTCGCGGAGCTCGTGAGGGGCTGGCCGACCGTGCCGGGCAGCGAGGAAAAGGAACTGACGACACCGACGGGCGCGGCGTTCATCCGCGCGCTCGCCACGTATCACGACGGACTGCCGCAGGACTTTGAAGCCGACAGCATCGCCTACGGTGCGGGAACCTGGGATCTTTCGATACCGAATGTCCTGCGGTTGTATCTCGGCAGCTGTGCGGGCGGCGGATCCGCCGCCCGCTGCATCCTCGAAGCGAACATCGATGATATGAATCCACAGATCTACGGGTACCTTTACGACAAACTGTTCGCGGCAGGCGCGCTGGACGTTTGGACCACGCCGATCGTCATGAAGAAAAACCGTCCCGCCGAGAAGCTTTCCGTCCTGACCGATGCGGAGAAAAAAGAGGCGCTGGCGGGCGTGATTTTCCGCGAGACGACGAGCATCGGTCTGCGCGTGATCCCGGTCGTGGAGAGGCTGGAGGCATCGCGCCGCGTGGCAAAGGTCGAGACGAAGTACGGGATGGTGCATGGAAAGGTCAGCGCCTGGCATGGTGAAATCGTGACGGTCTCCGCGGAATACGAGGACTGTCGGCGGTGTGCGGCGGCGCATGACGTTCCACTGAAGACGGTTCAGCGCGAAGCCGTGCGCCTGCTCTGCGAACGTCTCGGAGGCTGAAGCAAATTCCCCGTTCCTGCGTTGACAAAGGGCAGGACGGCCGCTATAATGGATTGAGGTTGATGCTGAATGAATATGCTAGTGAATCTTGCGGATCTTCTAGCCGCGCCGGGCAGGGAAAAGCCGTTCTCGTTTGAGGCAGACGCCGCTGCGCTCGATGTGGTATCGCCGGACTACTCGTTCGAGGGCCCGGTTCGCATGGAGGGCCGGCTCCTGAATACGGGAGCCGGGATCCGCGCAGAGGGCACGGTTCAGGCGGTGAAACAGTTCACTTGCGACCGCTGCCTGAAGGCGTGCACCGAGGAGCAGAGCCATCCCTTTGCGGAAGAATTCCACCAGGGAAGGGAAGATGAATCGGACAGCAGCTTTTATGAGGGCGATACGCTCGATTTGTTGCCGTTCCTGCGCGACGTCCTGGTCGCGTCACAGCCGATTCAGAATCTCTGCAAGCCGGACTGCAAGGGCCTTTGCCCGGTTTGTGGCCACGATCTCAACGAAGGAGATTGCGGCTGCGACCGCTTTGTGCCAGATCCGCGTTTAGCAGCATTACAGCAGTTATGGAAAAAAGACGAGAGAAAGGGGGATAACTGAAAATGGCAGTACCAAAGCGTAAAATGTCCAAGGCCCGTCGCGATAAGCGCCGCGCGAATTGGAAACTCACCGCACCGGGCTACGTGGAATGCCCGCAGTGCCATGAGCCGAAGCTCCCGCATCACGTTTGCATGGAGTGCGGTTACTACGATGGCCGTGAAGTCATCAAGGCTGCGGAGTAAACAGAAAGAAAAAAGCAGGACCGTTGTGTCCTGCTTTTTTGACGTTTTCGTGCGTTTCCCAGACAAAAGAACTTGCTTTTTTGGCAGGCAGCGCTTATAATAGCTTATTATATGAGATAGTAGAAGCTGGTACTAAAAGGAGGGGGAGCCCATGGCGCGCGTAAAAAAGAAGATCCGTCAGCAGCTTCTCCTGCGGCAAGTCAAGGAGAAGCCCTTTCTGACGGATGAGGAGCTCGCACGAAACCTCGCAGTCAGCGTCCAGACCATCCGCCTCGACCGCTTGGAGCTCGGTATCCCGGAGCTGCGCGGCCGTATCCGCAAGATGGCGGAGCATGCGCAGAACAAGGTGAAGTCCATTCAGAGCGGCGAGGTGGTGGGGGAACTCATCGATCTCGAGCTCGGCCATTCGGGCATTTCGCTGCTCCGCATCACCGAGGATATGGTCTTCGCGAAAAACAAAATCGCGAAGGGGCATTATATGTTTTCGCAGGCGGATTCGCTCGCGCTTGCGATCATCGATGCGCCGATGGTCGTGACGGGCGTCGCGAACGTCAAGTACAAGGTGCCGGTTCATGTAGGAGAAAAGCTGATTGCCAAAGCGGAAATCGTGAAAGTACGCGGCAATAAATATTTTGTTTGGGTAAAGACACATAACGATACCCAGGAAGTCTTTCGCGCGAAATTTATCATGGTTTCATGGGACGAGAAGTGAGGGGTCATTCGTGAAGATTGCAGTGGACGCCATGGGCGGGGATTTTGCTCCGCTGGAAATTGTCAAAGGTTCGGTAGAGGCCGCGAAGAAATTCGGCTGCGGCATCGAGCTCGTCGGCGATGAGGCGCAGATCAAAGAAGAACTGGCAAAATATCCGGGATGGCAGAAATTCGATATTTCCATTCATCCGACCACGGAGGTCATCGAGATGGGCGAGCATCCGGCGGAGGCGGTCCGCAAGAAAAAGGATTCGTCGCTCGTCGTTGCGACGCGGCTCGTGAAGGATGGCGAATGCGATGCGGTTCTGTCGGCCGGCAGCACCGGCGCGGCGGTCGCGGCGGCACAGACCATCTTCAAGCGCATCCACGGCATCGGGCGCCCCGCCATCGCGACGCCGATCCCGACTCCGCAGGGCGCCACGCTGATGCTCGACTCTGGCGCCAATGTGGACACGAAGCCGGAGCATCTGATGCAGTGCGGCATCATGGGTTCCATCTATGCGAAATACGTGTTCGGCATCGAGAAGCCGAAGGTCGGCCTGCTGAATATCGGCGAGGAGGAAACGAAGGGCAACGAGCAGGCAAAGGAGACGCACGCCCTGCTGAGGAAACTGCACACGATCCATTTCTGTGGCAACGCGGAGGGACGCGACATCCCGAAGGGAACGTTCGACGTTGTAATTTGTGATGGATTTGTTGGCAACGTTGTGCTAAAATTTGGAGAGGGTCTCGCTATCACGATCATGAAGCTTCTCAAGGATGCCATCATGCATGGAAGCATCTTCGCGAAGCTTGGCGCCCTTCTTGTGAAGCCGACGCTGCTGCGGCTCGGCAAGCGCCTCGATGTCACGGAATACGGCGGCGCGCCACTGCTCGGCGTCAATGGTGTATGCATCATCGCACACGGTTCGTCCAACGCAAAATCCATCTGCAGCGCCATAGGCGTTGCAGACAGCTACGCGCGGCAGGACGTTCTCGGGCATATCCGCGATACACTCGCGAAGGAGGCGGAGCTCGCCGACAGAGAGGTCGCGGACCTCGCGGAGGAGGAGCGCCGGGAAAGACAGACGAAAAGGCATTCGGACAGCGAGAAACTGGCAGACTAAGCCCTGAGGGTATTCTTTTTTGGACTTATTTTTCTTTCATTTCACCGTGTTCATAGGAAGCGGCGTTTCGTTGCTTCCCCTGAAGGAGGATTTATTGCATGTTCGAAAACAATGTCATCTGCAAGATGCTGGGGATCAAGGTCCCTATTTTCCAGGGCGGCATGGCCTGGATCGGCACCGCGGAGCTCGCGTCGGCGGTTTCGAACGCCGGCGGGCTCGGCATCATCGGATCCGGCAATATGCCGCCGGATCTGCTGCGCGCGGAAATCCAGAAATGCAAGCGCTGGACGGATAAGCCGTTCGGCGTCAACGTCATGCTGCTTTCCCCTTACGTCAAAGAGGTCATGCAGGTCGTTATCGATGAGCATCCGGCGGTTGTCACGACGGGGGCCGGGAATCCGGGTGAATACGTGCCGGCGCTCAAGGAAGTCGGTACCAAGGTCATTCCAGTTGTCGCGTCGGTGGCACTCGCGAAACGTCTCGTACGCGGCGGCGTGGACGCCGTGATTGCCGAGGGCTCGGAGTCCGGCGGACATATTGGCGAGATTGCGACGATGCCGCTGATCCCGCAGATCGTGGATGCCGTGGATGTGCCGGTCATCGGCGCCGGCGGCATCGCGGATTCGCGCGGCATGGCAGCGGCCTTTGCGCTCGGTGCACAGGCCGTACAGATGGGCTCCCGCTTCGTTATGAGCGAGGAGTGCATCGCGCATCCGAATTATAAAGAAATGGTTCGCAGGGCCAAGGATCGCTCAACGGTCGTCACGGGCCGTACGCTCGGCCATCCGGCGCGCGTCCTGCGCAACAAGCTCACGCATAAATTCTTTGAGCTCGAGGAGAGCGGAGCGCCGGCGGAGGAGCTCGAGAAGCTCGGCGTCGGCTCCCTGCATCGCGCGACGCATGAAGGCGACGTGCAGAACGGGTCCGTCATGATTGGTGAGATTTCGGGGATGCTCAATGACATCAAACCGGTCCAGCAGATCATTGATGATATGGTCAGCGGGCTCCCGGCGGTCTGCCAGCGTTTATCCAGCGAAATGCATTGATGCCGAGACGCTGCGCGGCGCTGGGGATACGGCCGGAGCCCTGGATTGGATTCATAGATTTCGGCCTTTTTCAATTTTGGAAACTTTGGGATAGAAATAGAAGCACCGATGTTTGAGGATGGGAGGTCCTTCGATTTGAATAAGCTCGCGTTCGTATTTCCGGGACAGGGGGCCCAGGCCGTTGGCATGGGCAAGGATTTCTACGACCATTACGAGGTCGCCAAGAAGCTCTTCAAGGAGGCGGATGAGGCGCTCGGCTACTCCATCAAGGATATGTGCTTTGAGGGGCCGGCGGAGGATCTGCAGCTGACGGCGAACACGCAGCCGGCCATCTTGACGATGAGCGTGATTGCGGCGGCCGTCCTCAAGGAGAACGGCGTGGAGCCGGATATCGCGGGCGGTCACAGCCTCGGTGAGTACGCGGCACTCGTCGCGGCGGGCGTCCTTTCGTTCGGCGATGCGGTCGCGCTGGTACACAAGCGCGGCCAGTACATGCAGGAAGCCGTGCCGGTCGGCGAGGGCGGCATGGCGGCCATCATCGGCCTCGACGACGAGGTCATTTCGGATGCGTGCGAGAAGGCGTCAAAGGAGGCGGGTGCAGTGCAGCCCGTCAATTTCAACTGCCCGGGTCAGACGGTTATCGCCGGCACGACGGCAGGGGTAGAGGCTGCGGCAAAGGCGCTGAAGGATGCTGGTGCGAAGCGCGCGGTCGTTCTGCCGGTCTCGGCACCGTTCCATTCGACGCTCATGAAACCGGCGGCGGAGAAGCTGGCGGCGGAGCTCGAGCACGTGGACATTCAGGATGCAAAGATCCCCGTGGTCTCGAACTATACGGGCAAGCTCGAGAGCAAAGCGGACGAAATCAAGGCGAATCTTGTCGCGCAGGCAGACCATCCGGTGCACTGGGTCGACTGCGTCAAGACGATGCAAAGCTTCGGGGCCGATGTGTTCGTCGAGGCCGGTCCGGGCCGCACGCTCGCGGGTTTCAACCGCCGCATCGACCGCAGCATAAAGAGCCTGAACGTCGGAGATTTAGCATCTTTGCAGAAAACGCTTGACACTTTGAAGGAGGTTCGTTAATATGCTGTTAGACGGAAAAACAGCGCTCGTCACGGGCGCTTCCCGTGGCATCGGCCGTGCGGTCGCGCTGAAACTCGCGGGCGAAGGCGCGAAGGTCGCCATCAACTTTGCCGGCTCTACCAGCAAGGCAGAGGCGGTGAAGCAGGAGATCGAGGCGCAGGGCGGCGAGGCCATGCTCGTTCAGGCGGATGTCTCGAAGGCGGATGCGGTCGAGGAAATGGTCACAAAGGTGCAGGAGGCGTTCGGCACCATCGATATCCTCGTGAACAACGCGGGCATCACGCGCGACGGCCTCCTACTCCGCATGAAGGAAGAGGACTTCGACGCCGTCATCAACACGAACCTCAAGGGCGTGTTCCACGTGACGAAAGTCGTTTCGAAACTCATGATGAAAAAACGTACGGGCCGTATCGTGAACATGGCCTCGGTCGTCGGCCTGGTCGGCAACGCCGGTCAGACGAATTACGCGGCGGCGAAGGCCGGCGTCATCGGCTTTACGAAGTCGGCGGCGCGCGAGCTCGCGGCACGCGGGATTACCGTGAACGCGGTTGCTCCTGGCTTTATCCACACGGATATGACGGACGCGATGCCGGAAAAGGCAAAGGAAGCTACGCTTGCGACCATCCCGCTGAAGCGCATCGGCGAGCCGGAAGACGTTGCGAACGCGGTGCTGTTCCTCGCCAGTGACTGTGCATCTTATATCACAGGTCAGGTTTTCGCTGTAGACGGCGGCATGGTAATGTGATATAACTATATAGGTACACCAATTTAAGGAGGTGAAACTTCATGTCGACTTTTGAAAAAGTAAGAGATATCGTTGTTGAGCAGCTCGGCGTTGACGCCGATGAGGTTACGATCGATTCCACGTTCATCGATGACCTCGGTGCTGATTCTCTGGATATCGTTGAGCTGATCATGGCCTTTGAAGAGGAGTTCAATATTGAGATTCCGGATGAGGCTGCTGAGAAGATCAAGACTGTTCAGGATGTTGTTACGTACATCGATAACAACAAATCGGACCAGGACAAATAAGGTTGAACAACTTGCCTTTTGAGAAATCCCGTGAAACTTGTTTCGCGGGATTTTCTTGAGAGGAAAGAATGGAGGATAAACATTGAAACTTCCAGAGCTGAAAATTGGCAATAAAGTTGCGAGAATACCGATTCAGCAGGGCGGAATGGCTATCCGGCTTTCCACGGCTCCTCTTGCGGCGGCCGTCGCCAACGAGGGCGGCATCGGTCTCATCGCGGCTTCTGGTATGTCTCATGACGAGCTCCGTTATGAGATTCGGCTCGCGCGTTCGCTGACGTCTGGTCTCATTGGCATCAACATTATGGTGGCGGCCCGCGATTTCGCGGGTATCGTAAAGACAGCTATCGATGAGGGCATTGATCTTGTGGTCGCCGGCGCCGGGTTTTCCCGCGATATGTTCGGCATGGGCAAGGAATCGGGGACTCCGATCGTTCCGATTGTCTCATCGGTAAAATTAGCGAAAATTTCCGAGCGTCTTGGCGCGACGGCTATCGTCCTTGAAGGCAAAGAAGCAGGCGGACATCTCGGCACGAATACGTCGGTGCGCGAGCTCATCGGTCCGGTCTCGGCTGCGGTGAAGATCCCAGTCATCGCGGCTGGCGGCGTCCTTCATGGCCAGGATATCGTTGATCTCATAAAGATAGGCGCGAGCGGTGTGCAGATGGGCTCCCGCTTTGCGGCGAGCAAAGAGTCGAACGCAGCGCCGGCACTCAAGGACTACTACCTGAAGTCGACGCCGGAGGACATCTGTGTGATTCACAGTCCGGTCGGGCTGCCGGGCCGCGCGGTGCGCACGCCGTTTTCCGCGCGTGTCATGGAGGGACCGGTACCCCCGACCGTCTGTGACAGTTGCCTGAAGCACTGCAAGCACAATTTCTGCATCATACGCGCGCTGATCCGCGCGCAGCAGGGCGATGTTGAGACCGGCCTCGTCTTCACAGGCGAGTACATGCCGCGCATCAACAAGATCCTTTCGGTTCATGAGATCTTTGAGCAGTTGTTAACGGAAGCCGCGGAAGCGGAATAAGCGAAAAGAGAAAGAAGAGAGGAGTCGTTCGTTTTGGATAAACGCATTGTCATCACGGGACTCGGTGCCATTTCGCCAATCGGCATCGGCAAAGAAGCATTCTGGGAAGGCCTGATGGAGGGCCGCAACGGCATCGGCAAGATCACGCGCTTCGACGCGACGGAGTACAAATCGCAGATTGCCGGCGAGGTCAAGGACTTCGACCCGACGGAATACATCGACAAGAAAGAGTCGAAGCGCATGGACCGCTACGCGCAGTTCGCGGTAGCGGCGACGAAGATGGCGTTAGAGGATGCAGGCCTCGACCTCGAGAAAGAGGACTGCGACCGCATCGGCACCTATGTCGGCGCCGGCATCGGCGGCATCGAGACAATGAACGAGCAGTATAAGAAACTGTTCGACAAGGGCCCAAACCGCATCTCGCCGTTCTTTATCCCGATGATGATCGCGAACATGGCGGCCGGTCAGGTCTCCATCACGTTTGGCCTGCACGGCCCGTCCTCCTGCGTCGTTACGGCATGTGCGACGGGATCGAACTGCATCGGCGATGCGATGCGCGTCCTGCAGCGCGGTGAGGCGGACGTCATGGTCGCGGGCGGTACGGAGGCTTCCATCAGCGAGGCGGCGGTCGCCGGCTTCAGCGCCATGAAGGCGCTCTGCACGGATCACAACGATGACCCGGCGCACGCCTCCCGTCCGTTCGACAAGAACCGTTCCGGTTTTGTCATGGGCGAGGGCTCTGGCATCGTGATTCTCGAGACGCTCGAGCACGCGAAGGCGCGCGGCGCACATATCTACTGTGAGCTTGCTGGCTACGCGTCAAATTCGGACGCCTATCATATCACGAGCCCGGCACCGCACGGCGTCTATCAGGCGAAATGCATGGCGGCGGCCATCGCGGACGCGGGCCTCAAGCCGGCAGAGGTCGATTACGTCAATGCGCACGGCACCTCGACGCATATGAACGACCAGGGCGAGACCGAGGCCATCAAGAGCGTCTGGGGCGAGGCGGCGAAGGATGTTTCGGTTTCGTCGATCAAGTCCATGACGGGACATATGCTCGGCGCCGGCGGCGCCATCGAGTGCGTGGCGACGGCACTTGCCGTGCAGAATGACATGCTCCCGCCGACCATCAACTACGAGACGCCGGATGAAGGCCTCGACCTCGACTATGTCCCGAACAAAGCGAAGGCGAAGAAGGTCCGCGCGGCGATCTCGAACTCGTTCGGCTTCGGCGGCCATAACGCCTGCCTCGTGCTCAAGAAGTTTGCGGAGTAAACGTCGATGATAGCCAGAATATCCAAAGCGCGCGCCTACGACTTACGGCAGCTTTCGGAAACCCTTGGCGTGACCTTCCAGGATTTGAGCCTGCTCCAGCTCGCGCTGACGCATACGTCGTTCGCCAATGAGTCGAAGCAGCCACTTGAGCAGAACGAGCGGCTGGAGTTCCTCGGCGACGCGGTGCTTGAGCTTGCGTCGAGTACGTATCTGTATCAGCGTTTTCCGGATATGCCGGAGGGAGAGCTGACGAAGATCCGCGCGAGCATCGTCTGCTCGGCGACGCTTGCGGAGCTCGCGACGGGCCTGCGGCTCGGCGCGTATCTGCTCCTCGGCCATGGGGAGGAAATGAGCGGCGGGCGCACGCGGCAGACGAACCTCGAGGACGTTTTCGAGTGCGTGATCGGCGCCATCTACCTCGACCAGGGCTGGGAAACGGCGCGTGACTACGTGCTGCGCCAGCTCGAGCCGGAGTTCCAAAAGGTATCGGCGGGCATCACGGTGCAAAAGGACTACAAGACGCTCCTGCAGGAAGAAGTATTCCAGAAGGAGAACCAGTCGATCCAATACGTTGAGCTTGCAGAGTCCGGCCCCGACCACGCGAAGATCTTCCATTTCCAGGTCGTCGTGACGGGAGAGGTGCTCGGCGATGGCGTCGGTCACAGCAAGAAGGAGGCGCAGCAGCACGCTGCGCGCGAGGCCTTGCAGAAGCTCCACGCCAAAGCATAACGTGTCCATAAAAACAGGTGCTGACAAAGCTCGGCACCTGTTTTATAATAGAAAAAGAATGATTCTTGTGTATGAGACGGAGGTACGATGATGCGGAAACTGACGATGCTCGGCACGGGCAACGCAATGGTTACGAAATGCTATAACACCTGCTTTTTTATCGAACTCGACGACGGCAGCCTGTTTTTGACCGATGCGGGCGGTGGCAACTATATCCTGCACCAGTTCGAGCAGACGGATTTTTCTTATGCGAAATGCCATCATATGTTCGTGACGCATGGCCATACCGACCATATCCTCGGTGTCATTTGGGTGCTGCGGAAGGTGGCGGATCTCATGAATAAGGGCAAATACGACGGGATGTTCCATGTCTACTGCCACGATGTCGTGAAGAACATGCTGCTGACAATGTGCGAGATGATGCTGAAAAAGAAAGATTTCGCGCAGATCGGCAGCCGCATCTTTTTGCATGAGATGCAGGACAGCTCCGTCGTGACGTTTGACGGCGTGCAGCTGACGGCCTTTGATATCCTTTCGACGAAGGCCAAGCAGTTCGGCTATGAGCTGAAATTCGCCGATGGCGAGCGCCTCGTATGCCTCGGCGATGAGCCGTACAACGAGCATGACCGTAAATACGCGGAAGGCGCGGACTGGCTGCTGGCGGAGGCGTTCTGCAAATACGGCGACCGCGAGAAATTCAAGCCGTACGAGAAACACCACAGCACCGTCAAAGAGGCCTCCGAGCTCGCAGAGACTCTCGGCGTGAAAAATCTCGTGCTCTACCATACGGAGGACAAGAGCATCGCGACGCGCAAGGCGGATTATACGCGCGAAGCGCAGCAGTATTTCCACGGCAAGGTCTATGTGCCGGATGACCTGGACGTCTTGACGCTATGAAAAAAGCTCCCCCGCATGGGGAGCTTTTTTCATGGAAACATTTTTTGGATGTAGGCATTGTATTTCTGAATGATGCCGTGCAGGTCCTTAACCTCTCCCTCCGAGAGTTTGTGCAGGTGGTCGGCAAATATCTTGCGCATGCTGTCGAACTGATCGTCGATGATCTTTTTTCCGTCGGGCGTCATCGTGATGATGACGCAGCGGCGGTCGGTTTCACTTGGCTGTTTTTCCACCAGATGGTTTTGCACGAGGCGCTCGATGATCGTTGTCATCTGCTGCTTGGAGATATTCAGGTAATGCGCGATATCGGTGATTGAGGCCGCGTGCTCGTTGAGCAGTACAAAGAGGGTGGCGAACTGATTCAAGGGGAGCGGCGATGTACGGCGCGAAAATTTATTTTGCAGGAGAAGCATGGAATCGAGGAAGGCGCGCGAAACATCCTGTGCCAGGGCGCCATCGCTTTTCGCGGGATTGTGGTTTATCTTTATGGTTTTGTTCCGTGACATCATGCGTTTTGCTCCTTGTGGCATCCTGGATCCGGGTGAAATTTCCTGCTTGGATGTTGCGGAATTCCAGTATTATTTATAGAAATCGCAGGAGATAATCTTGACATTCCAATAAATATACTATACTATAGATTGCGTAAATAGTAAACATTTATTTACTATTTTTAAGGCATAGGAAATGTTGGGGAAGGGAGAGTATCCATTGGAGCAGCCGTTTTGGCCTGCTCCAATTTGCGCCATACGGTGCAGCTCCTCTTGACAGTTTTAAAAGGAGGTTGTCTGTTTGTTTTTGAAGAAAAACAAGAAACTGAGCGTCCTCGTCATCGGTGCGCTGTTGGCTTCTTCGTCTTTCTGGGTGGCCGGTTGCGGTTCGAACCAGCAGGCCGCGCAGAAACAGGGCCAGCAGGTCAAGGTCATGCAGGTGATTCAGCAGGACACGCCGCTTTCGAGCGAGTACGCCGGCCAGATTGCGGGCGTCGAGGAGGTCAAGGTACAGTCCAAGGTCTCCGGCAACGTCGTCGAGAAATACGTGCAGGGCGGTCAGTACGTAGAGGCGGGGCAGCCGCTCTACAAGATCGATTCGCGCCAGTATGAGTCGGCCGTGCTCGCCGCACAGGCAAACCTCGCACAGTCGCAGGCCACGCTGGCCAATGCACAGACCGATCTCTATCGCTACGAGAGCCTGCTCGCGGGCAACGCGATTTCCGAGCAGACGGTGACGACGCAGCAGGCCAACGTCAACGCCTATTCGGCGGCGGCGGATGCGAATGCGGCTCAGCTGCAGCGCGCACAGGAGGACCTCGCGGACACGACGATTTACGCGCCGATTTCGGGCCAGCTCAGCGTCGATGATGTCGCGGTCGGCACGTTTGCGGCAGCAGGCAACACGACGCTCGTGACGATGGGTGCCGTAAACCCGGTTTACGCACAGTTCGCCGTTTCCGAGACCGAATACCTGAAGCTGATGAATGAGGTCAAACAGCAGGACGGCAATGAACAGACGGGCGGCCCGGTCGTCACGCTGACTCTTGCGGATGGTTCCGTTTATCCGCAGCAGGGACGCATCGTGTCCTCGGACCGCGCGCTCGGCAACAACACCGGCACGCTGACGGTGAAAGCGGTGTTCGACAATCCGGACGGCCTGCTGCTCCCCGGCATGTTTGCACGGGTGAAGCTCTCCGGTGCTGTCCAGCCGAACGCGATGCTGGTGCCGCAGCGCGCGGTGCAGCAGCTGCTCGGCAAGACCTTCGTCATGGTGGCGGACGCGGACGGGAAATCCGAGGCCCGCACGGTGACGCTCGGCGAAAAGGTCGGCAGCTATTACATCGTCAAGGACGGTCTCTCGCCGGAGGACCTTGTCGTTGTAGAAGGCCTTTCGAACCTGCAGGAGGGCGTGCCTCTCTCCGTGACGATGGTTACGGCGGACGATATGGGCTTCTCCCTCGATGAGGATACGACGAAGTTTGACGACAGCACGGTTGTGTCGAACGAATAAGGGGGCGGCGACTTGTCTAAATTCTTTATTCATCGCCCGATTTTCGCCATCGTCATTGCCATCATCATCGTTATCCTCGGTGCGATTTCCGCTCTGCAGCTGCCGATCGCGCAGTATCCGCAGATTTCGCCGCCGACGATTTCGGTCAGCACGATGTACACAGGAGCGAATGCGAATGTCGTCAACCAGACGGTTGCGCAGATCATCGAGGACCAGGTCAACGGCACGCAGGGCATGGACTACATGTCCTCGAACTCAGATGATACGGGCATGTATTCGCTTAGCGTCGTATTCAAGACCGGCACGGATGGCGATATGGATGCGGTCAAGGTGCAGAACAACGTCGCGACCGCGACGGCGTCCCTGCCAACCGATGTACAGAATGTCGGCGTGACGACGCGCAAGAGCTCGCAGGATATGGCCTACATGGTCGCGATGTATTCGCCGGATGGGACCTATGACCGCGCGTTCATGAAGAACTACGCGGATATCTACATGCTGGATGCCATCAAGCGCGTAAAGGGCGTCGGCGATGTCCAGGTGTTCGGTTCTGACTACGCGATGCGCGTCTGGCTGAACCCGGATAAGCTTTCCGAGTACGGCTTGACCATCGCCGATGTCACGGCGGCACTCAAGGAGCAGAATCTTCAGGCTCCGGCCGGTACCGTCGGCGCAGCGCCAGTGGATAACGGACAGGAAAAGCAGTACACGGGCAAAATCAACGGCCGTCTCGTGACGCCGGAGGAGTTCGGCAATGTCATCCTGAAGACGGACGCGGCAAACGGCGCGTTTGTACGCCTGAAGGATGTCGCGCGCATCGAGACCGGCCAAAAGAGCAATAGCATTATCTCCAAATTCAACGGTTATCCGGCCGTCGGCTTCGCCATTCAGATGACGTCGGACGCAAATGCGATGGAGACGGTCGGCGGCGTCAAGAAGGTCATTGAAGAGTCCGAGAAAAACCTGCCGCCAAACCTCAAGATGTCCGAGGTTTTCGATTCGACGAACTATATCCGGGCTTCCATCGAAGAGGTACTGGAGACGTTCTTTGAGGCACTGGCCCTCGTCGTGCTCGTCATCTTCCTGTTTCTGCAGAGCTGGCGTGCGACGATCATCCCGGTGCTCGCCGTGCCGGTATCGCTGATCGGTACCTTTGCGGCATTCATCGTCCTCGATTTCTCCATCAATACGTTGACGCTGTTCGCGATGGTCCTGGCCATCGGCCTTGTCGTCGATGACGCCATCGTCGTCATTGAGAACGTCGAGAAGCATATGGAGGAAGGCCTCGAGGTCGTCGATGCGACGGAGCGCGCGATGGACGAGGTACAGGGCCCGGTTGTGGCCATCGCCTTCGTCCTGGCGGCGGTGTTCGTGCCGGTCGCCTTCCTCGGTGGCATGACGGGCGTCCTGTACAAGCAGTTCGCTCTGACCATTGCGATTTCCATGGCGATTTCGGCGTTCGTCGCGCTTTCGCTGACGCCGGCTCTCTGCGCGCTGATCCTCAAGCGCCAGGATCCGGAGGCAGAGCAGAAGGGCGTTCTCGGCCGTTTCTTCGGCGCGTTCAACCGCTGGTTCGACCGCACGAAGCGCGGCTATCTCGGCATCGTGGCCAAGTTCATCCGCCACACGCGGTACGCGCTGCTGTTCATGGTCATCGTCTGCGGCATCGCGGGGTTCATGTATATGAAGCTGCCGTCGACCTTCATACCGGATGAAGATCAGGGCTATTTGCTGACCTCCATCAGCTTGCCGGAAGGCACCTCCATCAATCAGACGCAGAAGACGATGGACAAGGTCGCGATGGCGGCGAAGGAGCAGGTCCCGAAGGTCCAGTCGGTCATGTCCGTCACGGGCTTTGATATCCTGTCCTTTGGTTCGAAGCCGAGTGCCGGCATGGTAACCCTTGGTCTCGAGGACTGGTCGCAGCGTCCAGGCGATGCCTATTCCGTCAGCACGGCGGTCAAGAAGATGTTTGCCATCGGCGCGCAGGTCGCACCGGAGGCGACGGTCATCGCCATGAACCCGCCGGCACTGCCGGGCCTCGGTACGTTCGGTGGCTGGACGCTGGAGCTGCAGGATAAGACCAGCCACACGGATCAGGAGCTCAACGATGTCGCGAACAAGATCGTGGCGGCCGCGAACCAGCGCCCGGAGCTCAAGGGCGTGCGCACGACGTACAAGGTCAATTCGCCGTCCATCGAGTATGAGATTGACCGCGACCGCGTCAAGAACCTCGGCGTATCGCTTGCCGATGTGTTCACGGCGATGCAGGTCAACGACTTCAACCAGTTCGGCCGTTCCTACAAGGTCATGCTGCAGTCCGACCTGCAGTACCGCAAGGACACCGACGCCGCGAAGTTCGTCTTCGTTCGCAGCTCGAAGGGCACGATGGTGCCGCTCGATACGCTGCTGAAGCCGAAGATGAGCAGCGGCCCGACGCAGATCTCGCGGTTCAATGGCACGCGCGCCATTCAGATTCAGGGCAACGCGGCCGATGGGTATTCCTCGGGTCAGGCCATGAAGGCCATTCAGGAGGTCATTCAGGAGCAGGCGCCAACCGGCTTCAACGTCGAGTGGTCCGGTCAGAGCCGCGAGGAGCAGAATGCGTCGAGCTCGACGCTCAAGGTCCTCGCCTTGGCTCTCGTGTTCGTCTTCCTCTGCCTTGCTGCGCTCTACGAGAGCTGGAGCGTACCTTTTGCGGTATTGCTCTCGGTGCCGACTGGCGTCATGGGCGCGCTCGTCTCGGAGTACGGCGTGTCGATGGCGGAGGCCCTGTTCGGCCACGTCAACGCGGGCCTCGTCAACAGTGTCTACATGCAGATCGGTATCATCATGATCATCGGTCTTGCCGCGAAGAACGCCATCCTGATCGTCGAATTCGCGAAGGTCCGCGTGGATCACGGCATGGAGCCGGTCAAGGCGGCCATTGAGGCCGCGGGCCTGCGTCTCCGCCCGATCCTGATGACGTCGTTCGCGTTCATCATCGGCTGCCTGCCGCTCGCCGTAGCGACGGGTGCCGGTGCTGGCGCGCGCAACGGCATGGGCGTCGCGGTTGTCGGCGGCATGTTGTTTGCGACGAGCCTCGGTATCTTCCTGATCCCGGTATTCTTCGTCATGACGGAGTGGATTGCCGTCAAGCTTGGCATCCAGAAGCCGGTCAAGAAGCGCCAGGCAACCGAATATATGTAAACTTCTCCGGATCTTTCATCCGGATGGCCAGGAGCCACTGTCTATTGACAGTGGCTCTTTTTCTACTTGTCAAAGATAGAGAAATCCGCTATAATGGAGAAAGATAGAAAGAGTGGACGAGGCTTCGTTCGAAAGGAGCGATTTTTCTTGGCACAGGATAAAGAAAAAAAAGATGACCGCAAGGAAGCGCTTGCGGCTGCGATGAAACAGATCGAGAAGGATTTCGGCAAGGGCTCGATCATGCGTCTCGGTGACGCGAAGGCGAACATGAACGTCGAGGTCATCTCGACGGGCATCCTGCCGCTCGACATCGCACTCGGCGTCGGCGGCATCCCGCGCGGGCGCATTATCGAGGTCTACGGCCCGGAGTCTTCCGGTAAGACGACGGTCGCCCTGCACATGATCGCGGAGGCGCAGAAGAGCGGCGGCATCGCGGCGTTCATCGATGCCGAGCACGCGCTCGACCCGGTTTACGCGCAGAAACTCGGCGTCAACATCGATGATCTGCTGATCTCGCAGCCGGATACCGGCGAGCAGGCGCTGGACATCGTCGACGCGCTCGTCCGCAGTGGCGCCATCGACATCATCGTCGTCGACTCGGTCGCAGCCCTCGTGCCGAAGGCGGAGATCGAGGGGGACATGGGCGATTCGCACGTCGGCCTGCAGGCGCGCCTCATGAGTCAGGCCATGCGCAAGCTCACGGGTATCATCGCGAAATCCCGCACGGTCGCCATCTTCATCAACCAGATTCGCGAGAAGGTCGGCGTGATGTTCGGCAATCCGGAGACGACGACGGGCGGCCGCGCGCTGAAATTTTATTCGTCCGTCCGCCTCGATGTTCGCCGCATCGACCAGATCAAGCAGGGCACGGAGGTCATCGGCAACCGCACGCGCATCAAGGTCGTCAAGAACAAGGTCGCGCCGCCTTTTCGTACCGCGGAGTTCGATATCATGTACGGCGAGGGCGTTTCCAAGCTCTCGAGCCTGATCGATATGGGCGTCGATATGGATATTGTGGATAAGAGTGGCGCATGGTTCTCGTATCAGGGCGAGCGCCTCGGCCAGGGCAAGGAGAATGCAAAGCAGGCGCTGCGCGACCGTCCGGAGCTCGCTGAGGAGATCGAAGCGAAGATCCGCGCGAAGCTCGTGCCGCAGGAGGACGGCGAGCCGGAGAATGCGGCGTCGCAGAATGCGGAACTCACGCTGAAGGCGGAAGGCAAGTCCGATGCCGAGTAAATACTGGAACCCGGAGACCGGCGAGGAGGAGACCGCAAAGCGCAAGAGTCGCCGCCCGAAGAAAACGGCGCTGATTGCCGCTGTGGATATCCTCGCGCGGCAGGAGCAAAGCGAGAAGAAGTTGCGCGAGAAGCTCAAGCGCAAGGAATACGGGGACGAGGAAATCGACGCGGCGATTGCGCGGCTGAAGGAAAAGCATTATCTGAACGATGCCGACGCCTGCGCACGGCAGTTCGAGTTCCTTTATCATGAGAGCCGCTCCTCGGTCCGGCAGATCTGCCTGAAGCTCATGCAGCGCGGCTTTCCGCGGGATCTCGTGCAATCCTGCGTACCGCGGGACACCTATGAACGCGAGAAGGCGGCGGCCCTGCGCGTGCTCGAAATCCAGTACCGGCCGGACAAGGATCCCCAAAAACTGCTCGCGAGCCTCTACCGCAAGGGGTTTGACAGCTCGGCCATCCGCGCGGCGGTCGACGAATATACGTCGGGGGAAGAATAACGAGAGACCAGTTTTCTTTATTTTTGCTTTATGTTGTGTTTTGAGGAGGAAAGCATCTTGAACGAAATGGCAAACGAGGGCATTCTCGTCCTGGATTTTGGCGGGCAGTACAATCAGCTGATTGCGCGTCGCGTGCGCGAGGACCACGTTTACTGCGAAGTGCATCCGTCGACGATGCCGCTGTCGGAGATTGAGCGTATGGCCCCGAAAGGCATTATCCTGACCGGCGGGCCGAACAGTGTCTACAAGGCGGATTCCGCGACCTGTGACCCGAAGCTCTTTTCGCTCGGGATCCCGGTGCTCGGCATCTGCTATGGTTCGCAGCTCATGGCGCACCTGCTCGGCGGAACGGTCAAGACGGCGCCGACGAGCGAGTACGGCAAGACGGTCGTCAGCCTTGTGCCGGCGGCGTCGGGCTCGAAGCTGTTTCAAGGCGTCGACGCGGAGACGGTCTGCTGGATGAGTCATACCGACTATATCGAGCAGGCGCCGGAAGGGTTTGTGGTCACGGCGGAAACGCCGGTCTGTCCGGTCGCAGCGATGGAGAACGCGGAGCGGAAGCTCTACGCGACGCAGTTCCACCCCGAAGTCATGCATACGGCACAGGGCAAGCGCATGCTCAAGAATTTCGTCTACGATGTCTGCGGCTGCAAAGGCGACTGGCGCATGGGCGACTTCATCGCGCGCACGGTCGAGAAGCTCCGCGCGAAAATCGGCAGCGGGCGAGCACTCTGCGCGCTCTCGGGCGGTGTTGACTCGTCGGTTGCGGCGGTCCTGCTCTCAAAGGCTATCGGAAAGCAATTGACCTGCGTCTTTGTCGACCATGGGCTCCTCCGCAAGGACGAGGGCGATCAGGTCGAATCGGTCTTCGGCGAGGGCGGCTCCTACGACCTTCAGTTCGTGCGCGTCAACGCGAAAGACCGTTTCTACGCGAAGCTCAAGGGCGTAACCGAACCGGAGCGAAAGCGCAAGATCATCGGCGAGGAGTTCATCCGCGTCTTCGAGGAAGAGGCAAAAAAGATCGGCGCGGTGGATTACCTCGTACAGGGAACGATCTACCCGGACGTCATCGAGAGCGGGCTCGGCAACTCGGCGACCATCAAATCTCATCACAACGTCGGCGGCCTGCCGGACTACGTCGATTTCAAGGAAATCGTCGAGCCGCTGCGCCTGCTGTTCAAGGATGAGGTGCGCGAGGTCGGCCGCGAGCTCGGCCTGCCGGATTACCTCGTGAATCGCCAGCCGTTCCCGGGCCCTGGCCTCGGCATCCGCATCATCGGCGAGGTCACCGAGGAAAAGGTCAAGATCGTGCAGGAAGCCGATGCCATTTACCGCGAGGAGGTCGCAAAGGCCGGCGCGGACAAGAACCTCGGCCAGTACTTTGCCGCGCTTACGAACATGCGTTCCGTCGGCGTCATGGGCGATGGCCGTACCTACGACTACGCGATCGCCCTGCGCGCCGTCATGACCAGCGATTTCATGACCGCCGAGAGCGCGCAGCTGCCCTGGGCGGTCCTGCAGAAGACCACTAGCCGCATCGTCAACGAGGTCAAAGGCGTCAACCGCGTGCTCTACGACTGCACCGGCAAACCGCCGGCGACCATCGAATTCGAATAAGAGCCATTGGCATCGAAAAGAAAGGCTTGCTCGCTAGGAGCAGGCCTTTCTTTTGCCCGGAATATCTCGTATACTATGGAGGAGAGAGCCATTTTTTAGACCGACAAGAAAATCCGGGTCATGGTGGAGTAAGAACAGGAAGAGGTAGGACATGGCAAATCTGTCACAGGAAAAGCGCCAGCGGATGCTGGGTTTTTTGGATACAGCGATAGGGGGGCGGACGTTTTCTTGGACAGCCTAGGCAATGATGCCCGGGAATCGAAAATCCTGTCAGCCCCTGCGGGCGGCAGTATTTTTGTTGGACTCTGGCAGAGGAGAAGATATGCTGCAATACATTAAGCCGTACCGCCACTATGCTGCGATGACGATCGTGTTCATGGTCGGGGAAGTCCTCATTGACCTGTACCAGCCGCGCATGATGGAGACCATCGTCAATGAGGG
>JALFBM010000031.1 GCA_022773425.1 Selenomonadaceae bacterium | reverse complement strand
GCACCTGCGAAGTTTGAGTTCATAATAAAAAATAGGCAGCTATCCTTCCCTCTTTGAGAACGATAACTGCCCAGTATCATAGGCTCATATAAAACTAAGTCTCAACGGATGCCGTGGCTGGCACGGAAGCGGCGGTTGATTTCTTCGATCTCCATACGCGTCGTATCTTTGATCAGCAGATTTTTCACCGTAATCTTTTTTCTAATTGAGGATGGTGACGTTTTTCGTCTTCAGCTGGGGCGTCCTTGCGTATCTGACATTGGGAATCCCTATCGCCATGATGAAGGCGAGCCGGCAGTGCTCTGGAATCTGGAACATTGATAGGGTGCAGAAAAGCCACGGTGTTTTTCTACATCGTGGCTTTCTGTTGGTGGGAATCGGCTTTTTGCCGGATTCGCCTGTGATTCAGTTCGCGGCTTTATTTGACGGCGATGGTGATGCGCTCGCCGTTGATGCTCCAGTCCTTGACATGGCCGTCAAGCGCGTCGTAGACGACGTTGTCGGCGAGGGTGACTTTCTTCAGCATGTCCTCGCGGGCCTTGACGACGGCTTCGAGCTTCTCGTTGCCGGAGAGGTAGACGGTGATGTGATCGGTGACCTCGTAGCCGTTCTCCTTGCGCATAGTCTGCACCTTGCTGATGATCTCGCGAACGAAGCCCTCGTCGATGAGGTCCTGCGTGAGGGTGGTCTTCAGCGCAACGGTCACGCCGTTGTAGCGCTGGCAGTTGTAGCCATCGGTCTGCGCCATCGTAACGTCGACGTCCTCCTTCGTGAGGGTGAGGTCCCCGTCGTCGAGGTGGAGCTTTAACGCGCCGGTGCTCTCGAGCTCTTCTTTGGCCGCGTGGCCGTTCAGGGCTTTCAGCGCCTTCTGCACGGCGCCCATTCGCTTGCCGATTTTCGGACCGAGCACGTGGAACTGTGGCTTGAACGTATAGGTCAGGTAGGCCTCCATGTCGTCTTTGAACACCACGTTCTTGACGTTGAGCTCATCTTCGACGATCTCCTTGTAGAAGTCGGGCAGCACGACCGGCGCCTTGACGTACATCTCGCCGACCGGCTGGCGGTTTTTGATGTTCGCCTCGTTGCGCGCGGCGCGGCCGAGCACGACGATCTGCAGGACCTCGCCCATGTTCTTCTCGAGCTCGGTGTCGATATGCGCCTCGTTCACGGCCGGGAAGTCACAGAGGTGCACGGACTCCGGCGCATCCTTGTCGATGGAACGCACGAGGTTCTGGTACATGGACTCGGTCATGAAGGGGATCATCGGTGCAGCGGCCTTGGCCGTCGTGACGAGCGCCGTGTAGAGCGTCATGTAGGCGTTCACTTTGTCCTGCTCCATGCCTTTAGCCCAGAAGCGCGCACGGCTGCGGCGGACGTACCAGTTCGAGAGCTCGTCGACGAACTTCTCGAGGGCCTTTGCGGCCTCCGTGACCATATAATGCGACAGGTCGTAGTCGACGGTCTTCACCATCGTATTGAGGCGCGAGAGGCACCATTTATCCATGACGGAAAGCTTGTCGTAGTCGAGCGTATATTTCGTCGCGTCGAATTGGTCGATGTTCGCGTAGAGCACGAAGAACGCGTAGGTGTTCCACAGGGTGCCCATGAATTTGCGCTGGACCTCCTGCACGGCATCGTCGTGGAAGCGGTTCGGCAGCCACGGCGCACTGTTCTCGTAGAAATACCAGCGGATGGCATCCGCGCCGTGCTTCTGCAGCGCCTCCATCGGGTCGACGGCGTTGCCCTTGGACTTCGACATCTTCTGCCCGTTCTTGTCCTGCACGTGGCCGAGCACGATGACGTTCTTGTACGGCGCGCAGTGGAACAGAAGCGTCGAAATCGCAATCAGTGAGTAGAACCAGCCGCGCGTCTGATCGACGGCCTCGGAGATGAAGTCCGCCGGGAAGCGGCGCTTGAAGATCTCCTTGTTCTCAAACGGATAATGCCACTGTGCGAACGGCATGGAGCCGGAGTCGAACCAACAGTCGATCACCTCGGGGACACGGTGCATTTCCCCGCCGCATTCCGGGCATTTGATCGTGACTTTGTCGATGTACGGGCGGTGCAGCTCGATGTCGTCCGGGCAGTTGTCGCTCATCGCCTTCAGCTCCTCGATGGAGCCGATGACGTGGTCGTGGCCGCACGCGCAGCGCCATACCGGCAGCGGCGTGCCCCAGTAGCGGTTGCGGGAAAGGCCCCAATCCTGCACGTGCTCGAGCCAGTTGCCGAAACGGCCCTCGCCGATGGACTTTGGAATCCAGTTCACCGTCTTGTTGTTCGCGACGAGCTCATCCTTGACCGCGGTCATCTTGATGAACCAGGTCGGGAAGGAATAGTAAAGCAGCGGCGTATCGCAGCGCCAGCAATGCGGATAGCTGTGCGTGAATTCCGGCGCCTTGAAGAGCTTGCCCTGTTCCTTGAGGTCCTTGAGGATCATCGGATCGGCTTTCTTGACGAACACGCCGCCCCATTTCGTCTCGTCCGTGAGCTCGCCCTTGCTGTTCACGAGGTTCACGAAAGCGATGTCGTAGCGCTTGCAGACGCGGCTATCGTCCTCGCCGAATGCCGGAGCCATATGGACGACGCCCGTGCCGTCCTCCGTCGTGACGTAGTCATCGCAGGTGACGATGAAGGCCTTCTTGCCGCGCTTTGCCTGCTGCGCAACGGCCTTGTCCGCAAACGGATAGAGCGGCTCGTATTCCCGGTACTCGAGGTCTTTGCCCTTGCAGCGGCTGATGACCTTGCGCTCGCCCTCGACGCCCTCGAACACCGCATCGACGAGCGCTTCAGCGAGGATGTAGTTTTTTCCGTTCACGGCGAGCTTGACGTAGTCGACGTCCGGGTTCACGCAGAGCGCGAGGTTCGACGGAAGCGTCCACGGTGTCGTTGTCCATGCGAGGTAATAGGTATTGTCCTCGTCCTTGGCGCGGAACGTGACCATGGCGGAGCGTTCGGTGACGTCCTTATAGCCCTGCGCCACCTCGTGCGAGGAAAGCGGCGTGCCGCAGCGCGGGCAGTACGGGACGACTTTATAGCCCTCGTAGAGCAGGCCCTTTTTCCAGATTTCCTTCAGCGCCCACCACTCGGACTCAATGAAGTTGTTTTCATATGTAATATACGGATGCTCCATATCCGCCCAAAAGCCAACGACGTCGGAGAACTGCTCCCACATGCCCTTGTACTTCCAGACCGATTCGCGGCATTTCTTGATGAACGGCTCAATGCCGTACTCCTCGATCTGATCCTTGCCGTTGATGCCGATGGCCTTTTCGACCTCGAGCTCGACCGGCAGGCCATGCGTGTCCCAGCCGGCCTTGCGCAGGACGTTCTTGCCCTTCATCGAGGCGTAGCGCGGCAGCATGTCTTTGATGACACGCGTCAGCACATGCCCGATATGCGGCTTGCCGTTCGCCGTCGGAGGCCCGTCGTAGAACGTGAACGTATCGCAGTCCTTGCGCTGGTCGATGGCCTTCTGCGCGATATGGTTGTCCCGCCAGAACTTCAGCACGCCTTTTTCGCGGTCGACAAAATTCAGATTCGTGTCTACCTTCTGATACAAAATACTCACCTCATCTACGGTGTCCGCACTGCATGGATGCGTCCGCCAAAACAAAAAACCTGCATCCGAAAAGGATGCAGGTTACTTCCTTGCATAAACCACCCAATCTTCTCACGTGCCAGCACACGCTATCCGGTAACGGAGGAACCCGTCAAAGCCTACTCGAAAGTCATGCCGCAGGATCATCCCCGCCATGCTCTTTCAGCCCGCTGCTCCGGAGCGATGTTCCCCAGCCTCCCGTCACCGGCCTCGCACCAGCCGCCGGCTCGCTTGCACTTCGCGGAAGGGGAATATACCTCCATCAACGCATTTACATCTTAACAATGGCTATTGTATCACACGCGAAAAGGCATTTCAATCCCTTCGCGAAAAAATCCAGCGGGGCCGCCCCTCACGCCGCCCGCTGGCAGCGTGTCCTGCCAATCCGCGCTGCTGAATTGTCAGAATTATTTCGCTCGTCACGATACACTTACTACACTTTCTTTAGATGTAAGCCTTTACATTTTAGGTTTTTCTGTTATACTTGGTTGTGTTGAAAGCAATGACAAATCACAGAAACACGCATCGGGACGGGCGTCCCGGGAATAGGAGAAGGAAAATCATGAAGAACACGAAACACGCAGCAGGTCTTTTCACGGCAGCCGTCCTCGCCGGCATCCTCGTCCTCGGGGTGGTCAGCGTCGGCTTCTCAAAGCCGGTCGTCACGGATGCGGTATCCGCGGGGTATCTCGCAAGCCGCTTCGTCCCGCAGACGAGTGACCTCCAGGGCGTCAAGGACGCCGGCGACCACTACAACGTCGCCTACGCCTGGACGACGGACGGCATGAACGTCGACTACGATATCGCGGTCAGCAAGGCGGAGCAGCGCGTGACATCGTCGACGACGCGCTACAACAACAACCATGCGGGCAGCGAGCTGAACCTCTCGGAGCGTCAGGTCCGCGAGCAGCTGAAAAAGCGCGTGCCGAACGCGACGATCGACACGATCGATCTGAGCGCAGATGCGACGGGCTTTGTCTACACCGTCAACTACCACTCCGGCGCGACGACGGGCACGATCAAGCTCGATGCAGCGACAGGCAACACGCTCGAGAAGACCGTGAACTACGCCTCAGTCAACCGGTAAAAATAGAAGTAAGCAGTTACAAAAAAGCGAGTGACGCGACAACATCTTGCGTCACTCGCTTCTTTTTGTCCGAAAGAACCGGTGCAGGATCTCCGTGCAGGCGGTGTCAAGCACGCCCGCCGTCATCACCGGGTGATGGTTCAGCGAGGGATGCCCCGGAATATTGAAAATACTTTCACAGGCGCCGGCACGGGAATCGACGGCGCCGTAAACCACGCGGTCGAGGCGCGCCATGACGATGGCGCCCGCGCACATCGGGCAGGGCTCGAGCGTCACGTACAGCGTGCAGCCGGACAGACGCCAGCGGCCCAGGCACGCACAGGCGCGTCGGATGGCGAGCAGTTCCGCGTGCGCGGTCGCGTCGCCCGACGCCTCGCGCTCGTTATGCGCGGCGGAGAGAATACGGCCGGTGTCATTCTCCACAATGACCGCACCGACAGGAATCTCTCCCCGCGCACAGGCCTTTTCTGCTTCAGCGAGCGCCTGGCGCATATACGCGCGGTCATCCAGCATCCTGCAGCCTTCTCCCCGCCTCTTTCAGATGGTCCCGGAGGAACGCGTCGCCCTGCTGCTGATAGAACAGCGACTGCGTCGGCCGGACGCTTAGCTCGAGCTCGTAGGCCCTTGGAGCATTGGGTCCCGCGTCATTCTGCGGGCGCTCGTCCCGTTTTGCGATCTCCTGGTCCAGCATACTGCCGAAATGCTTGTTCTCTTTTTGACTGTCCTCATAGCCCTCTTTCCGGTGAAACCGCCCGAAGTCCCGTTCCGGATCGATGGCCGGAGTCTCTTTGATGCGCGTCACGCGCTCGATGCGATCAATCATGCCTTTTCCCCCTTTCTTATTTATATTATCGGAAAATTTACAAAAAAATAAAGGATTTTCGCGGGAAAGACGCAAAAACCCTTTTTCGATACCCGATTCAGAGAAACAACAGGCCTACATGATAGACGACGAAGGTCACGATCCAGGCGATCGCGCACTGAAAGAGCGCAAAACGCGCGGCAATCCAACTGCTGCCAATCTCGTTGCGCACCGTCGCGATGGTCGCGATGCATGGCGTGTAGAGCAGCACGAACACGAGGAAAGACAGCGCGCCGAGCGGCGAGAACAGCGCCTCGATACCGGAGGGGCTGCCATCGAGCAGCAGCGAGAGCGTCGCGACGACGTTCTCCTTCGCCGTGAAGCCAGCGAGAATCGCCGTCGCTGCGCGCCAGTCGGTGATGCCGATCGGCACGAAAATCGGCGTGATCCACCGCCCGATCCAGGCGAGCAGGCTGTCCTCGACGTTCTCGACCGGATTCAGCTGGGCGTTGAACGTCTCGAGGAACCAGATCAGAATGGCCGCGGCAAAGATGATCGTGAACGCCTTGATGACAAAGCCCTTCGCCTTGTCCCAGACGAGCCGCGCGATGCTCTTCGCGCTTGGCATGCGGTAGTTCGGCAGTTCCATGACGAACGGCACCGGCTCGCCTCTGACATTCTTCTTCAGGATCAACGCAAACAGGATGCCGCAGAGAATGCCGGTGCTGTAGATGCCGATCATCGCAAGCGCCTGATAGGGACGCGGCACGAACGCGCTGATCATCAGGGTATAGATGATGATCTTCGCCGAGCAGCTCATGAACGGCGTCAGCAGGATGGTCAAACGGCGGTCACGCTCACTCGAGAGCGTCCGCGTCGCCATGATGGCCGGCACCGAGCAGCCGAAGCCAAGCAGCAGCGGGACAAAGCTTCGGCCCGAGAGACCGATCTTGCGCAGCGGCTTGTCCATGACGAACGCGACGCGCGCCATATAGCCTGTATCCTCGAGCACGGACAGGAAGAAAAACAGCGTGACGATGGTCGGCAGAAAGCTGATGACCGAACCGACGCCCTGCGCCGCGCCGTCGATGACGAGGGAGCGCACCGTCGCGTTGACGCCGGCAGCGGCGAGCCCCTCTCCCAGCCAGGCGATGGCGGCATCGACGATAGCGCCCATGCCATCGGAGAGCCAGGCGCCGAGCCCGTTGAACGTCATGACGAAAATCAGGGCCATGATGCCGAGAAATACCGGTATCGCCGTATATTTCCCGGTCAGGACGCGGTCCATCTGCACGCTGCGGTGATGCTCCTTGCTTTCATGTGGACGCACGACCGTCCGTGCGCAGAGCCGCTCGAGGAAAGTAAAGCGCATGTTCGCGAGCGCGGCATTCGGGTCAAGGCCGCTGTCCTCCTCGAGGATCTCGAACAGATGCTCGAGCGCGTCCTGCTTCGCCTGCGGGAGCTGCAGCCGGCGGCACATCCGCTCGTCCTGCTCGACGACCTTCGTCGCCGCAAACCGCAGTGGGATGCCCGCCTGCTCGGCCTGCGGCGCGATCAGCGCCTCGACGGCCTGCAGGCAGCGATGTACGGCGGCTACCGGATCGTTCTTCACCGTGCTGTCCGGGCAAAAGTCGATGCGCGGCGGTGTCTCCTGGTAGCGCGCGACGTGGATGGCGTGCTCGATGAGTTCATCGACACCTTCGTTCTTGGACGCCGAAATCGCGACGACCGGGATGCCGAGGATCTGCTCGAGCGCGTTCAGGTGGATGGAGCCGCCATTCGCGCGGACCTCATCCATCATGTTCAGCGCGAGGACCATCGCGATGCCGAGCTCCATGAGCTGCATGGTCAGGTAGAGGTTCCGCTCGATATTCGTCGCATCCACGATGTTGATGATGCCGTCCGGGTGCTCGTTCAGCAGGAAATCCCGCGTCACGATCTCCTCGTCGGAATACGGCGAAAGCGAGTAGATGCCCGGCAGATCCGTGACGGACGCCTCCTCGTGCCGCCGGATACGGCCATCCTTGCGATCGACCGTAACGCCCGGGAAATTGCCGACATGCTGATTCGTCCCCGTGAGCTGATTGAACAGCGTCGTCTTGCCGCAGTTCTGATTGCCCGCGAGCGCGAAATGCAGCGGACGCTCAAGGTCGAGGTCCTCCGGTGGATTCGCGTGCGAATGATAGTTGCCGGTCTGACCGAGTCCGATCTCGCCGAACCGCGGGTGCGGGATCGGGTCGTAATGCACCGCGGCCTTCCCGTCCGGCGGATCCTCCGCAAACGGCATGCCGACGGCGATTTTCGCCGCCTCGGCCTTGCGCAGCGTCAATTCATAGCCGCGTACCGTAAACTGCACCGGATCGCCCATCGGCGCAAACTTCTTCAGTGTGACCACCGTATGCGGGGTCAATCCCATGTCGAGGAGATGCTGCCGCAGCGCACCGCTGCCGCCGACCTCCGTGATCACGGCCGATTGTCCCGGCCGCAAAGCGCTCAGATTCATCCTGTATCACCTGCTTGTTCATCCGCGGAAAACCCGCTTTTTCCCTATCGCTTCTATCGAAAAATACTTCTTTTTATAAACGATTTTCATTCCACACCGTCGATGAGATGCAAAAAGCCAACAGACGATCGCTCGTCTGTTGGCTTTTCTATGCAGCTGAGGGCAGATGCCCTCGATCTAGCTTCAATTCTGATGCCCTGAACCTTATTTCAGTGCAGCGCCGAGCTTGCTGTTCGTGTTGCGCGCAGCCTGTACGCTCTCCTCGAACTTCGCTTTCTCGTCGCCTTCGAGCTTGAGCTCGACGACCTTCTCGATGCCCTTTGCGCCGAGGATAACCGGCACGCCGATGCAGAGGTCTTTCTCGCCATACTCGCCCTCGAGGGATACGCAGCACGGAATGAGCTTCTTCTCGTCCATGGCAATGGCCTCAACGAGTGCTGCAGCAGCAGCGCCCGGTGCGATCCAAGCGGACGTGCCGAGGAGCTTCGTCAGCGTAGCACCGCCGACTTTCGTCTGAGCGACGACATCGTCGAGCGCTTCCTTCGAGAGGAAGTGCGTGACAGGGATGCCGCGGAACGTCGCGAGGCTGACGAGCGGAACCATCGTCTTGTCGCTGTGGCCGCCGATGACCATGCCGTCCACATCCGTAACGGATGCCGGATAGCCGGCCTTCGTGAGAGCCTGTGCGAGGAAATAACGGAAACGGCTGCTGTCGAGCATACCGCCCTGGCCGATGACGCGGTTGCGCGGAAGCTTCGTGTCCTTCAGCGTGAGGTACGTCATGGCATCCATCGGGTTGGAGATGATGATGAAGTAAGCGTTCGGCGAATACTTCATGGCCTGGTCAACCACGCTCTTGACGATCTTCGCGTTGACGCCGATGAGGTCTTCACGGCTCATGCCCGGCTTGCGCGGCATACCGGAGGTAACGACGACAACCTCAGAACCAGCCGTCGGTGCATAGCCTTCCGGATCATCCGGCTTTGCCGTAACACCAACCACGCGCGTGTTGAAGTTGAGCATATGTGCCGTCTGCATGATATCCATGGCCTTGCCCTGCGGCACGCCTTCCTTGATATCCACGAGGACGACCTCGCTGCAGAACTTTTTCTGAGCGAGCACGTTTGCAACGGTAGCACCAACGTTACCTGCACCAACAACTGTTACTTTCATTTGAGTTAGCCTCCTTGAAATTTGAAACCCCGCGGGGATCCCCGCGGAAATGCGGTTTCAGAACGCTATCCGAATGCGGGCATTCACTTCCCTCATTCCGTAAAAAAGTATAGCAAAAACCGTCAAAAAAATCAACGCTTTTTGTATACATTTTTATTCTTCGATAAATGTGGGCTATGGAAAGCGCTTTCCTTCTCTCCCGGTGTACAAAATCTGTACTCTTTTCTTTTTCAGCGCGTTGCCTCGTGCTTTCCCCGCCGGTACGCCGCACAGCGCTTCTGCACGTTTTCGAGAAACGCGTACGGGATATGCATGTTGCCATTCTGTCCGAAACCCATCTCGATACCCGGGCGGTTCGTCCCGTGAAAATCGGTGCCCGCCGTCGGCAGCAGGTGATATTTCTCAATCATCGCGCCGGCGAACGCCGCGTCCTCATGGCTGTAGTTCGGATACCAGCGCTCCATGCCATCGAGGCCCCAGCTGTGGAGGCGCAGGATGGCGCGCTCCTGCTCCGCACGCGTGAGGCCCTTCAGGCCGATGGTCTTGTGGAAATGCGCCAGCGAGGTGACGCCGCCCGCCTCGTGGATGAGCGGCAGTGCCTCCTCCGCCGTGATGGAAAAGTCGAGCCCGAGCTCGCGCGCTGCCGGGTCAAGATAGTGATCCCAGATGGGCTGCGCGTGGTCGAAGAGATGCAGGCTCACCATGTAGCGCATGATGGCGTAACGGTCGATATGCGCTCCGTGCTGAAAGGGCCTCACCTTGTCCACCGAGATGTCCACTCCTTTTTTCCGGATGTACTCGATGATGTCATCGATGCGGCCCTCCTTGATCGCGCGAACCTTTTTGTACAGGTTCTGAAAGGCCGGGTGCTGCTCGTCAAAGCCGAGGCAGACGATGTGGATCTTATGCCCGATGAATTCCGCCGTGAGCTCCATGCCCTGCAGGAACGCGAGATGGCGCGCCTCGGCGGCCTCGCGCGCCTCCGCACAGCCCGCGATCGTATCGTGATCGGTCAGCGCAAAGCCCGCGAGGCCGAGTTCCTCGGCGTGTGCCGCGAGCTCCGCCGGTGTGAAGCTACCATCTGAAGCGATCGAATGCACATGCAGGTCGACGATTTTATCTTGATTTTCCTTCAAAGGAAAAGCCCCCTTCTTTTCACTCAATGGCTCGCCCTGCCGGCGCGCAGAGCTTTCTGCGACAGAAAGAAGTCGTAGACGGCCTCGGCGGCCGGCTTCGTCATGCCCGGCACCTCCGCCAGTTCCTCGACACTCGCGGCCTTCATCTTCGCCAGCGTCCCGAACGCGTCCCAGAGCGCCTTGCGCCGCTTCGGGCCGATGCCCGCGACATGGTCGAGGATGGAGACGAGATTGCGCTTGCCGCGCAGCTTCCGGTGGTAGGTGATGGCGAACCGGTGCGCCTCGTCGCGGATGCGCTGGATCAGGTAGAGCGCCTGGCTGTGCCGCGGCAGGACGACCGGCTCGGGATCGCCTTCCTTGAACACGAGCTCGAACTGCTTCGCGAGGCCGACGACCGGCACCTCTCTATGGTGCGCCTGCCCGCGGATGATCTCGAGAGCGGACGAGAGCTGCCCTTTGCCGCCATCGATGACAATGAGATCGGGGAGCTCATCCTCCGGCAGCCCGACGTAACGGCGCGCCGTGACCTCGCGCATGGATTTGAAATCATCCGGCTTGCCCTCCGTGCTTTGGATTTTGAAATGCCGGTAGTCCGATTTTTTCGGCATGCCGTTTTCGAACACGACCATCGATGCGACCGTCTCCGATCCCTGGATATGGGAGATATCGAAGCACTCCATGCGCACGGGCGCCTGCGGGAGGCCGAGGTACGCGCCGAGCTCCCTTACCGCACCGGTCGTCTGCGCGTCGGCCTGATGCCGCCGCACAGCCTCGTCCTCGAGGTACTTCTTCGCGTTGCCCTCCGCCATCTCGACGATGTCCTTCTTCGTGCCGCGCTGCGGGTGCAGCAGATGCACCTTTGAGCCGCGCTTTTTCTCCGTCAGGAACCGTTCGAGCAGGGCGCACTCCTCCTGCGGGAGGGCGACAGGAAGCAGGACCTCGCGCGGGATGAACGTTGCGCGATGGTAATACTGCTGCAGGAATGCCGTCAAGATCGCCGCGTCCGACTCATCCTCGCTGCCGCCCATCAAAAAGTGCTCGCGCCCGATCATCTTGCCCGACCGGATGAAAAAGATCTGCACGCAGACGCCGAGCTCGTTGCGCGCCATGCCGACGGCATCCTGGTCGCCCGCGCCCGTCACGATGTTCTGCTTCTCCGCAACCTTTTGAACCGCGCGAATCTGGTCGCGCAGCCGCGCCGCGATCTCGAAATGATAGGCCTCCGCGGCCTTTTCCATGCGGTATCTCAGCTGTTTCTCCACCTCATCGGTATGGCCCTCGAGGAACAGCAGGACCGACTCGATCATGCGGCCGTATTCCTCCTCGCTGATGCCGCCGACGCACGGCGCGAGACAGCGGTGGATATGGTACTCGAGACACGGCCGGTCCTGCAGATGCCTGCACGTCCGCAGCGGGAAGATCTTCCGCAGGATCTTCAGGCTCTCGTGCACGGCCATGACGTTCGTGTACGGGCCGAAATAGCGCGCGCCGTCCCGCGTCACGCGGTGCGTCAGGAAAACGCGCGGAAACGGCTCCTGCACCGTGACCTTGACGTACGGATAGCTCTTGTCATCCTTCAGGCTGATGTTGTAATGCGGACGGTGCTTCTTGATGAGGTTGCACTCGAGGATCAACGCCTCGACCTCCGACCCCGTCAGGATAAACTCGAAATCCGCGATATGCGAGACCATCGCGCGGACCTTGGGCGAATGGTTCTTGTTCTTTTGGAAATACTGCCGCACGCGGTTTTTCAGCACGACGGCCTTGCCGACGTAGATGATCTTGCCCTTCGCGTCCTTCATGATGTAGACGCCGGGATGGTCCGGCAGCAGTTTCAGCTTTTCCGCAACGACCTCGGTCATGCCCTCACCTCCATCCGCTATTATAGCATCTTGTCGTTGACTTTTCACGGGAAAGGTGATACCATGAGCACAGAATATTTTAGTAGCAGGTGATAATACCTGCTTAGAAATGAAAAAACAAAAGAGAAACGATATAGGAGGTATCTTGCATGTTTCAGCGAATCCTGATTGCCAATCGCGGCGAAATCGCCGTGCGCATCATCCGCGCCTGCCGCGAGCTCGACATTGAGACCGTCGCGATTTACTCCGAAGCCGATGAGAACGCCCTGCACGTCCGGATGGCCGACCAGGCCGTCTGCGTCGGCGGCCCGGACGCCGTGGACAGCTACCTCAACAAAGCGTCCATCCTGAATGCCGCCCTGCAGACGCAGGCCGATGCCATCCACCCGGGCTACGGCTTCCTCGCCGAGGACGCGGACTTCGCCGAGCAGGTCACGAAGGCCGGCATCACGTGGATCGGCCCGAACCCGGAGACCATCCGCCTCGTCGGCGACAAGGATGTCGCGCGCGCGTCGATCGCGCCGTCCGGCATCCCGATGTCCAAGGGCAGCACGCCGCTCGAGGACGACGAGGACGCCATCCAGAAGGCCGCAGAGGTCGGCTACCCGGTCATCCTGAAGCCGGTCGCCGGCGGTGGCGGCAAGGGCATGTTCGTCGCACACAACGAGGAAGATCTGCGCCACATCCTCGAGATCGTCGACCTCTCGCGCATTACCTACTATTTCGAACACTATATCGCGCGGTCCCGCCATATCGAGGTGCAGATCGTCGCGGATAACTACGGAGAGGTCATTCACCTCGGCGAGCGCGAGTGCTCGCTGCAGCGCCGCAACCAGAAGCTACTCGAGGAGACGCCGTCCACGGCGCTCACACACGATATGCGCAAGCGCGTCGGCTGGCTCGCCATCAAGGCCGCGAAGAGCGTCCACTACTCGAACATCGGCACGGTCGAGTTCCTGCTCGACCTCTCGAACAACGAGTTCTATTTCATGGAAATCAACCCGCGCGTACAGGTCGAGCACGGCGTCACCGAATGCGTCACGGGCATCGATCTCGTGCGCACGCAGATCCGCATCGCCGCGGGTGAGCCGCTCGACATCACGCAAAAGGATGTCACGTTCACGGGACACGCGATTGAGTGCCGCATCAACGCCGAGGATCCGGACAACAACTTCATGCCGTCCCCGGGCGACATCACGTTCATGCACGAACCGAGCGGCCCGCGCGTCCGCTGCGACAGCGGCGTGACCGCCGGCGACGCCATCCAGCCGTACTACGACTCCATGATCGCAAAGATCATCGTGCACGGCCGCACGCGCGGCGACGCCATCAAGATCATGCAGCGCGCGCTCGGCGAATTCCGCATCGATGGCGTCAAAACGACCATCTCGCTGCACGAGAAGATCCTGCACGATCCGATGTTCCGCACGGGCAACCTCAGCACCCAGTTCATCAAGGAGCGCCTGAAGGATTACGAACAGCAGGATAACCCCTACGACGAATACATCAACAACTAAAAAGAAGGACGGCCGCGCGGCCGTCCTTTTTTCTGCGCAAAAAAGCCGCCCGACCGTTCTCTTTCCGGCCGGGCGACTGTGTCTTCTGGTGCGGATGAAGGGGCTTGAACCCATACGCCTTGCGGCACTGGATCCTAAATCCAGCGCGTCTGCCAATTCCGCCACATCCGCAATGCAACGATTATAGTATAGCAGAAAATCCGCTTTCCTGCAAATCCCCTACCCTTTCTTTCATGCATTTCACAGCGGAATGCTCTTGCGTTTTCCCACTTTCGTGCTACAATACAGGATGGACATCGAAAGAAATAGGTGAGAAAGGATGACATCTATGCAATACGAATTCACCGACGATTTCCTTACGGGAATTGACTTCATCGATAAGGAGCACGCGCATCTCTTCGAGCTCGCGAACGAGACCTATGATCTGCTACGCAACGAGCTCATCCCAGACAAATACGACCGCATCATCGACCTCATCGAGGAACTCCGCGAATACACGAAAACACATTTCGCTGATGAAGAGGAGTTCATGGAGGCCATCGACTTCAAGAAACTCTGGACGGAAAAGCACCAGCATATCACGTTCGTGAAGAAGCTTGAGGACATCGACACGCAAAAGCTCGACGATCATCAGGATGCCTATATCCTCGACATCCTCGACTTCCTCGCCAAATGGCTGACCGGCCATATCAAGGGCGTCGACCGGCAGATCGGCGAGGCCGTCCGCGCGATGGGCAAGGATGACCGCGCCAAGGCGGACGCCAAGGCAGCGGAAATACTCAGCCGCGTCTCCTTTGACTGATGGAATCCAAAACAGGCCGCCGCGCGAAGCGATGTTCGCGCGGCGGCCTGTTTTCTGTTTGTTCCCGCTTGTATCGATCAGCCGAGGATGATGAGCGGCTCTTTCATCTTGACATTCTGTTCCGGTATGACGTTGACCGCCTTGACGACGCCGTCGGCATCCGCCGTGATCTCATTCTGCATCTTCATGGCCTCGAGGACGAGGAGGACGTCGCCCTTCTTGACCGGATCGCCGTCCTGCACGGAAATCTTGACGATCTTTCCAGGCATCGGCGCGCAGATGGCATGTTCACCCTCCGCTGCCTGCACGGCGGATTTTGCCGGCTCCTCCTTCTTCGGCGCTGGTGCTGGCGCAGCCGGCTTTACGGCCGGCGCTGCCTTCGGCGCCGGCGCAGCGGCCGGTTTCACCGGCTCTGCTTTTGGCGCAGCCGGAGCTGCCTTGGATGCGCCCGTTACCTCTTCAATCTCCACGGCGTACATCTTGCCATTGACTGTTACATTGTATTTCTTCATCGTGATATCCTCCTGCTGAATCAGTGGCGTCCGCCGCGGGCGGCTAACGACCATTCATGACTTGTTCTGCGGATACGGACGGCAATGGGATGCCGCACCGCGGTTTTCTCCTTGCTGAGCATACTCTCGATCGCCGCGGCAATCGCGGCGACGACCTCGGGCTCAACGCCTTTTGCTTCTATTCTCATGCGCGTATCTCCTTAGAGCGGCATATTGCCGTGTTTCTTCTCCGGCCGCGTCTCGCGCTTGTTCTCGAGCGCGTGGAATGCCGTGACGACGAGCGGACGGGTCTCCTTCGGCTCAATGACCATATCGGCGTAACCGCGCTCTGCCGCGACGTACGGCGTCGCAAAATCCTCGATGTATTTCTCGGTCTGCGCCTCTTTATCCGGTGCCTTGCGGAAAATAATGTTCGCCGCGCCGGACGGACCCATGACCGCGATCTCCGCGGTCGGCCATGCCATGACCTGGTCCGCCCCGAGCTCGCGGCAGCACATCGCAATGTACGCGCCGCCGTAGGCCTTGCGCGTGATGACCGTCACCTTTGGCACCGTGGCCTCGCTGTACGCGTAGAGAAGCTTCGCCCCGTGGCGGATGATGCCCGTGTGCTCCTGGTTGACGCCCGGCAGGAAGCCCGGCACGTCGACAAGCGTCAGCAGCGGAATGTTGAACGCATCGCAGAACCGCACGAACCGCGCGGCCTTGTCCGACGCATTGACATCGAGACAGCCGGCCATGACCTTGGGCTGGTTCGCGACGACGCCGACGCTCATGCCGTCCACGCGCGCAAACCCGATCAGAAGGTTTCGCGCGAAATGCTCCTGCACCTCAAAGAAACTGCCCTTATCGACGATGCCAGCAAGGACGTCGTGCATGTCATACGGCATGTTCGGATTGTCCGGGATCACCCGATTTAGCGCCTCGTCCATGCGGTTCGGATCGTCGGACGGCTCGACGGCCGGGGCCGTCTCGAGGTTATTGTTCGGGAGATAGGAGAGCAGCGTCCGGATTTTCTCGAGGCAGTCGTCCTCGTTCTCGCAGGCGAAATGCGCGACGCCCGATTTCTCGTTATGCGCCATCGCGCCGCCGAGTTCTTCGAACGTGACCTTCTCGCCCGTCACCGTTTCGATGACCGACGGCCCCGTGATGAACATCTGGCTCGTGTTCTTGACCATGAAAATGAAATCCGTGATGGCCGGGCTGTAGACCGCGCCGCCCGCGCACGGCCCCATGATGACCGAAATCTGCGGGATGACGCCGGACGCGCGCGTATTGCGGAAAAAGATGCCGCCGTAGCCGGAGAGCGCATCGACGGCCTCCTGGATGCGCGCACCGCCCGAATCGTTGATGCCGATGCACGGCGCGCCGTTTCGCATCGCCATGTCCTGCACCTTCCAGATTTTATGCGCGTGCTGCTGGCCGAGCGACCCGCCGGATACGGTGAAATCCTGCGAATACGCGTAGACGAGCCGACCGTTCACCGTACCGTAGCCCGTCACGACACCGTCCGCCGGCAGATCCTTCTTTTCCATGCCGAAATTCGTGCAGCGGTGCTTGACGAACATATCGAGCTCGACGAAGGTTCCCTCGTCAAAAAGCTTCTCGAGGCGTTCGCGGGCCGTGTACTTGCCCTTCGCGTGCTGCTTCTCTACGCGCGCCGCGCCGCCGCCCTCGCGGATATGCGCTTTGCGCGCGTTCATCTGATCGATCTTTTCCTGTACCGTTGCCATGACAAACCTCCTAGCATTGGCTTCGGGAAAGGGGATAGTTCCCCTGTTTTTCCTATGTACCATCCTATATTATGCACTATTTCTCAGAAAAGAGCAAGTAAAATTAGTAGCAGATACTAAATAATTTCCCAGGTTCGAAAAAAACGCCTGCAGACAAAGAAAAATCCCCGCGGCCTTTTGCAGAAAAGGCTGCGCGGGGATTTTGGATGTTCTTGCGCAAAAACACCAAAGAGTTTGTGCCGATTCCGGGAGCAGGCTGGAATCAGATGGCACGCTGAACCTTGCCGGAACGCAGGCAGCGCGTGCACACGTTGATGCGCTTCGTCTCGCCATCAACAATCGCGCGGACACGCTGGATGTTCGGCTTCCAGGAACGCTTCGTCTTCAGGTGGGAGTGGCTGACATTGTTGCCGGACAGCTGCCCCTTGCCGCAAACTTCACATACGGTTGCCATAGTCTAACACCTCCTGATGAAGATTTCGCATCGGACGCCCGACGCAATACACGTTATTATACCACAGGAATTCCCGCGGCGCAAGACGGGATTTCCGTTTTTTCCTAGAACTACCCAAAAACGGGGCCGGCGCTATGTCCTGCGCCGGCCCCGTCGGGTGACCTCCTGGGTATGGTGTTATCGGTTGGCGGCTACGACCTTTTTCGTCACTTCGACGACGTGCTCGGTCGTGAAGCCGAACTTCTTAAACAGGACCGGGCCCGGCGCGGAAGCACCAAAGCCGTGCATGCAGACGACGGCGCCGTCAAGGCCGACGTAGCGTTCCCAGCCAAAGCCGGAGAGCGCCTCGACGGCCACGCGCGCACGGACGTTTTTCGGCAGGATGCTCTCCTTGTAGGCATCGCTCTGCTGCTCGAAGAGGTCCATGCACGGCATGGAGACGACGCGGACGTCGATACCTTCCTTGGCGAGGGCCGCCTGTGCATCGACCGCGAGGGAAACCTCAGAGCCCGTGCCGATCAGGATGCCGTCCATCTTGGCTACGTCCTTTGCCTCGGATACGATGTAAGCGCCCTTCAGGGCCTCTTTCGAGGAGCCCGCGAGCTGCGGGAGGTTCTGACGCGTCAGGACGAGCGCCGTCGGTGTCTTATCCGCCGTTACCGCGAGGTACCAGCCCGCTGCCGTCTCGGTCGCGTCCGCCGGGCGGAACACGTTGATGTTCGGCAGGGCGCGGAGCATCGCGAGCTGCTCGATCGGCTCATGCGTCGGGCCGTCCTCACCGACGCCAATGCTGTCGTGCGTCAGGACGTAGGTAACCGGGATCTTCATGAGTGCGGCGAGGCGCATCATCGGCTTCATGTAGTCGCAGAACACGAAGAACGTACCGATGTAGACGCGCAGGCCGCCGTGCAGCGTGATGCCGTTTGCCATCGCGGCCATGGCGAGCTCGCGAATGCCGAAATGCAGGTTGCGGCCCGCGTAGTTGTCCTTCGAGAAATCGCTCTCGTCGTTCATGTGCGTCTTGTTCGACGGTGCGAGGTCGGCGCTGCCGCCAAAGAGCTGCGGGAGACGGTCCTTCAGGCGGTTGATCATGATGCCCGAGAGGTTGCGCGTCGCCTGCGCCTTGTCCTCATACGCCCAGAACGCCTTGTCGTCGAGCAGCGCCTTGCCGTCGACCGGCGCATGGAAGGCATCCCAGCGCGCTCTTTCCTCCGGGAACTTCGCGCTGTAGTCCGCGAACAGCTTCTTCCAGGCCTCCTCGGCCTCCGCGCCGCGCTTTGCTTTCTCAGCGTAGTGCGTGTAGACCTCATCCGGGATCACAAAGGACTTGTCCGGCTCCGGCCAGCCGAAGTTCTCCTTCATCGCGCGGATGTTGTCCGCGCCGAGCGGTGCGCCGTGCGCAGCTGCCGTGCCCTGCTTGTTCGGGCAGCCGCAGCCGATGACCGTCTTGACCGTGATGAAGGACGGATGCTCCTTGTCGGCCTTGGCCTCCTCGATGGCCTTGCCGATGGCCGCAAGATCCGTGCCATCCTCGACCGTGATGGTCTGGAAACCGAACGCGCGCATGCGGGCCTGAACGTCCTCAGTGAACGCCAGATCCGTGCTGCCCTCGATGGAGATCTTATTCGAATCGTACAGGATGATCAGCTTCGACAGGCCGAGCGTGCCGGCGAGCGAGAAGGCCTCCGAGGAAATGCCCTCCATCATGCAGCCGTCGCCGCCGAGCGCGTAGGTATAGTGATCGACAATCGGATAGCCCGGTTTGTTGAACTCCGCGGCGAGATGCGCCTCGGCCATCGCCATGCCGACCGCCATGCCCATGCCGGCGCCGAGCGGCCCCGTCGTGGCCTCGACGCCAACCGTGTGGCCATACTCCGGATGGCCTGGCGTCAGGCTGCCGTCCTGACGGAACTGCTTCATGTCGTCCATCGTCAGGCCGTAGCCAAAGAAATGCAGCAGCGAGTAGAGGAGCGTCGAACCATGACCGCCCGAAAGGATGAAGCGATCGCGGTTCTCCCATTTCGGGTCCTTGGGATTATGATTCATATGATTTGCCCAAAGCTCATAGGCCATCGGCGCAGAGCCGAGCGGCAGGCCCGGATGGCCGGACTTCGCTTTCTCGATGGCATCAGCTGCCAGCACGCGGATGGCATTGACACAGGTCGTATCGATGTTACTCAAGATAATCTCTCCTTTTTCCTCGTGATACCAATACCCACTTCTAAGAATATTCTACCGAATTCCTTTGGAAATGTACAGTCCATCTGACCACTTTCGCCCCTATTTTCTGTCTTTTTGAACAAAAAAGCCGCGCGCCGATAGGAGCGGGGCTCTTTCTGGTTCAATCCGCCGAAAGGTCGGGACGCAGGTTCTGTGCCTCGCGGAGATAGACATGCGCGAGCTCATCCTGCTTTTTGTCCGTCTCGATGAGAAGCAGTACACGGATGCAATGCGGCAGGCTGCCGTCGACGGCGCACTGACGCGCGTCGAAGAACGGCACGCAGCCGAATCCCTGCAGCTGGCGGACGCCCGCGGTCGGAAAGGCCGCCGTCAAGTCCTCGGTCATCGAGAAAATCGCGGCGCCGATGTCCGCGGGGTTCAGGCGGTTCTGCTCCAGGAGCTTCGTCATGAGCTCCTGGGCAGCCTGCCAGATTTCCTCTTTCGTATTGTGTTCGACGGTAATCGCGCCGCGCAGTCCGCGCATTGCCATACCGCACCACTCCTTTCTATGCTCCATGCCAAAAAGTCAAAGACCGCCCTTGTGAATTTCCCATATCAGGCGAAGGCTCAGGATGAAGGCTCCCAAATAGCCGATGAATCCGAGCAGCGGGATCTCCGCGATCTTCGGCGTCATGTTCGTCGTGCAGATGGTCGAAGAGCCGAGCAGAAGCGCGGCGCAGAGCACGGCGACGATGACCTTGTTGATCATCTTGTCGACGCGGCGCAGGGGCTCCTCGGCCCCCGTGACGTCGAGGTTGACCTTCGTCTGCCCGCTCATCGTCATCTTGACGAGGTCGGACACCTGCTCGGGCAGCTGCGCCGATTTTTTGAGCAGCAGCACGCCCTCGCGCTTTGCCTTGGACCATTCCTCTTTCCAGTTGAAGTTCCGCTTGTAGTCCATCGAAAGCGCCTTGGAGAAGATCTCGACGAAGCTGACCTCCGGGCAACATTTCTGCATGAGCCCCTCGATGGTCATGACGCCGCGCCCGAACATCGTGAGTCCCTGCGGGCACGCAATGCGGTGGATGCGCAGGATGTTCATGATCTGCTGTGAAAGCACGCCCATCTGGAGACTCCCGAAGTCCAGCGAACTGTACTGACTCATCAGCGCGTCGATATCCTGATAGAGCGCCGTATGGTCGAGACGCCCGCGCACGACGCCGAGCGACAGCACGGCGTCCTTCATCCCAAACGTGTCGTGATGCACGAGCGCGAAAATCATCTTGCGGATGGACGCGCGGTCGCTTTTCGACAGGCGCCCGACCATGCCGAGATCGAGCCAGACGAGCTTTCCGTTGCGCACCCAGATGTTGCCGGGATGCGGGTCCGCGTGAAACACGCCATCCTCGATGATCTGCTTGACATAGTTCTCACCGAGCTGACGCCCGAGCGTCTCGATGTGGAGGCCCCTGGCACGCAGCGCCTCAAAGTCATCGATGCGGACCCCGTCGATGAACTCCATGACCAGGATATGCTGTGTGCAGAACTGCCGGTAGACCTTCGGCACGGTCACGTACGGGACGTCCCGGTTCAGGTGCTCGAACTCGTCCATGTGGTCGGCCTCGATCAAAAAGTCCATCTCCTGCTGCGCGATGTCCCACATTTCGTCGAGCACCATGTTAAAGTCGAGCACGTCCTGCGAGTGACTGATGGCCTTGATAAGCCGCGCCGCGCGCTTTAGCAGGATGATGTCCTGCTTCATCACTTCGTAGATGCCGGGGCGCTGCACCTTGATGACGACTTTCTCGCCCGTCTTTAGCACCGCGCTGTGCACCTGCGCGATACTCGCTGAGCCAAGCGCCTTTTCATCGATGTACGAAAAAATCTTGTCCCAGTGCGCGTTGTACTCGCGCTCGATGACCTTGCGGATGATCTTAAAGGGCAGCGGGTTGGCGGCGCTCTGCAGCTTCATGAGCTCCATGCAGTACTCCGGCGGCAGGAAATCCGGCCGCATGCTCATGACCTGCCCGAGCTTGACATAGGTCGGCCCGAGATCCTCGAGGATCAGGCGGAGCTTTTCCGGCGTCATGCCGCGCACGAGCTCGCGCCGGCGCAGCACGGTCAGCATTTCGCGAAGGCGTCCGGTCGTCCCCGCGTCATCTATTTTCCGTTCGATGTAATCGGATAGCATGGGATGCCCCCTCGCTGCCTTTAGTTCTTGCCGAATTTCGCCGCCAGCTGACTGCGCACCGCGTCATTCGCGAGGAACTCATCGTAGGTTGAGAGCCGGTCGACGACGCCGTCCGGCGTAATGGCGATGATGCGGTTCGCGATGGTCTGCACGAATTCGTGGTCGTGTGACGTGAACAGGCAGGTCCCCTTGAACGCCATGAGCCCATTGTTGAGCGATGTGATGGACTCGAGGTCGAGATGGTTCGTCGGCTCGTCGAGCAGCAACACGTTCGCCCCGGAAAGCATCATGCGCGAGAGCATGCAGCGCACGCGCTCACCGCCTGAGAGCACCGAGGCCTTTTTCTGGCTCTCCTCGCCGGAGAACAGCATGCGCCCGAGGAAGCCGCGCACGAACGTCTCGTCCGGATCCTTCGAATACTGGCGCAGCCAGTCGACGAGGTTCAGGTCGACGCCGTCGAAATACGCGGCGTTATCCGACGGCAGATAGGCCTGCGTCGTCGTCACACCCCATTTGAACGTGCCCTCATCCGGCTCTTCTTCGCCCATCAGGATTTTGAACAGCATCGTCTTCGCGAGCGCGTCCGGGCCGACGAACGCGACCTTGTCGCCCTTTTTCAGCGTGAAACTGATGTTCTTCAGCACCTGCTCACCGTCGACGGATTTGCTGAGACCATCGACCGTCAGGAGCTGATCGCCGGCCTCGCGGTCCGGCGTAAACGCGATGTACGGATAGCGGCGCGAGGACGGCTTGATATCCTCGACCTGAATCTTGTCGAGCAGCTTTTTGCGCGAGGTCGCCTGCTTGGATTTCGCCGCGTTCGCCGCAAAGCGCGCGATAAAGTTCTGCAGCTCCTTGATTTTCTCCTCGGCCTTCTTGTTCTGCTCTTTCTGCAGCTGCAGGGCGAGCTGGCTCGACTGGTACCAGAAATCGTAGTTGCCGGCGTACAGGCGGATCTCGCCGAAGTCGACGTCACAGATATAGGTGCAGACCTGGTTCAGGAAATGGCGGTCATGCGAGACGACGATGACCGTATTGGGAAAGTCCGCGAGGAAGTTCTCCAGCCAGTTGATGGAGTCGACATCGAGATGGTTCGTCGGCTCGTCGAGCAGCAGGATGTCCGGGCTGCCGAACAGTGCCTGCGCGAGCAGCACGCGAACCTTTTCCTTCGGCGTGAGATCCGCCATTTTCATCGTGTGTTTCTCGGTCTCGATGCCGAGGCCGTTTAGCAGCTTCTCGGCCTCGGACTCCGCGTCCCAGCCGTTCATCTCGGCGAACTCCGCCTCGAGCTCCGCGGCCCGGTTGCCGTCCTCCTCGGAAAAATCCGGCTTCGCGTACAGGTGGTCCTTCTCGTCCATGATCTCGACGAGCCGCTTGTTCCCCATGATGACCGTGCGCAGCACTTCGTAGTCGTCATAGGCGTAGTGATCCTGCTGGAGGACGGACAGGCGCTCGCCCGGCGTAATCGAGACCGAGCCGCCCGTCGGCTCGAGCTCGCCCGACAGCAGCTTCAGGAAAGTAGACTTGCCCGCGCCGTTCGCGCCGATGATGCCATAGCAGTTGCCCGGCGTGAATTTCAGATTCACGTTCTTGTAGAGCACGCGCTTGCCGAACTGCAGGCTGAGGTTGTTGACGGTAATCATGGTACTGTATTCCCTTTCTTTTTCAAAACATTATTCTTTGAGCATCGCGCGGAACATCGAGAGGATGCTCTGTCCGTAAGTGTAACCCGGGACGGCCCAGCGACCGTTGAGGTCCTCCCAGCGCGAGAGCGTGTTTGTGCCGTAGGACGAGCGCACGAGATCGTAGCGCGGGTCGACGACTGGCGCCTGCGGCGCGCGCGTCGTGGCATACGCGAGCAGGTGCTGGATATGCGCGCGGACGCCGAGAAGCGCCGAGGCGAAATACGCCCCCTTTACCGTCGCGCTCGTCGTACCGAGCCCGCAGTAGTTGTTCTGGTCTGGCGTGACCGTGCCGCCGTAGCGGAAAAAGCCGGTCTCCTTGCAGGCCTGTGCAAAGGCGACATCGGGGCGCACGCCCTCGCGCGCTCCCTCGCTGTAGTAGTAGGAAACGAGCTCCTGCGGCGTCACAGAAATCGCGGGCGTCGGGTTCGCGCTGAGCAGATAGTCGACACACTGCGCCTCGCTCGCGAGCGGCGTGCCGAGAATGGAATCATCATAAGCCGAGACCGTGGTCGGCACCATCGGGGCCTGCACAGGGCCGGTCAGGTCAGCCGGCTGCGGATGCATCGCGGCGTCCACGCGTTTCTGCAGGTCCGCACGCCCCTGCCGCATCACCGGATGCGTGACCTCCGCCTTATCCCGCGTGAAATCCTCTTCGACGACCTGCGTGGAACCCGCATCGGGCACATTCCTGTGATGATGCCGCGCCTCTGCCTGCGGCAGGGCTAGAGCAAAACAAAAGGCAAGAACCAGAGAACCGGCAAGAACGCTATGCGATTTATGGAAAAAAGAACACTGCACGAACCGAACACCTCTCCAAAAAAATCCGATATTTCTCCAATCAAAGATGCACAAAAAACAGATACGCGAGGAAAAGCAGCGCGAGAACCTGCGTCCCGCGCGGGATCTCCCGTCCCCTGCCGGATACGGCGAGCAGGCAGACATAAAGCACCGTGGCCACGGCGGCAGCGGCCACCAAATCAAACGAGAGCGGCAGGAGCAGGCAGAGGACAAGCGCCGTAACCGCCTCGGCTCTCCGCCACACAATCTGCGGGAACACCTGTTTTCCCCAGACGATGAGCCAGAGCAAGCCGATCCCTGCAAGCGCCGGCACCGCAGCCGCGGGAAAGTCCGCGAGATTCTGCCAAACCGGCTCCGTGAGCAGCACGAGCCCATACCATACCGCAAAGGCAAGCGCCTGCCGACGGCCGCCCTGCCCTTCCCGCCGCATCGCAGCGGATACCGGCGACGGCAGGCAGGGCAGAGCACCGAGCCAGGCGCCGGCGAACATCAACAGGAACATGCCCTGCAGCGAGCGGCGAACTTCGCCTGCCCGCTCTTTTTCGCCGGTCTTTTCCGCAGGATCCGTGCACGCCCCCATCTCCCGACAGGAAAGCGCCTGCCATACCGAAACCGCATAAACGCTCATCGCAAACAGCAGCGTCACGAGGATGCCGACCGCCAGCAGCGTCTGATGCGCGTCATTTAGGAAACGCGTATCGAGCATCGCGGCCACGCGGTCGAGGCCCTCCGGCGCCCAAAACGGCCCCGGCATGACCCAAAAGCCCTCGCCGAGAGACAGCGCCATGACGACGAGAAAGCTCCAAAGCGGCGCGTGCAGCACCCGCCGCACGTAGAGCAGTGCGAAGACGAGCAGGCCGACAAGCGACAGATACGCCATCGGATCCGCAAACGAGCCGAGCGTCGTGACCGCCCAGGGCGAATGGATCACGATCCTTCCGAGTACGAGTGCCGCGTAGATGAGCAGCAGCGCAAGTGCCGCGGGGAAAACCTGCCGCAGGATGCGGGGGAAAAAGGCCAGTCCCTTCTCCCCTGCGGGCAGGCTCCAAAGCGCAAACCCGAAAGCCCCCGCCGCCGCATTCAGCAGCAGCATTTCCTGCCAGGAAAAGCCATCACCGTATAGCACGAAATAGACGAAAAAGACGGTGAGTCCCACTGACGGCGCAAACACAGCGGCCATGTCCCGATACGCCATCCAGAACGCGAAGAGAACCATCAGCAGACACGTGGCGGTAAAGCAGCCGGCAAAAGGCATGCCCGCGCCCTCAAGAAGATGCGTGGAAAGCATCAGCGCCGGCACAGAGGACAGCGCCGCGGTCCCGGCCGACAAAAACGCATCCCGCCAAGACTCCCGCATCGCCGTTCCTCCTAAGTAAAGCGGCGGAACCATCCTGCCCGCAAGTTCCATCGCTTACAACCAAATTATAACAATTCTATTTTACCACAGGAACTGTGAAAAAAAAAGGGAACCAGGCCGCTTCCCCCGCACAAACATTCCGCGGGCGGTCTTTTCACCGTTTTTCCTTTTCTTTTATGGTATAATATTTTCTAGAATCATGTAGGAGGAATGTATCTTGCTTCGTTCGATGCGTACCGTGAAAATCGGCGCCACCCTCTGCGCGCTGCTTCTGCTCGTGCTCATCCATCTCCTGAACCCGGATTTTTTCCCGCACCTCTGGGGCCTTCTGTCGCGCGGCGATATCCGGGAGACGGCCTGCTATATCGAATCGTTCGGCCCATGGGCCGTCGTGTTCAGTTTCCTCTTGACCCTGTTCGTGAACGCGATCGGCTTCCCGCCGGCGATCATTTTCTCGACGGCGAACACGCTGATCTTCGGTATATTCTGGGGCATCTTTCTGTCGGTCGTCGCGGAAACGACCGGCGTGACGGTCTCTTTCCTGCTGCTGCGCTTCTTTTTCCGCGACGCGGCGGAAAAAGTCATCCACAAACACAAGGCGCTCGCCACGATCGACCGTTACAGCGGCAAGCGCGGCTTTGTCGTCATGCTGATCGCGCGCATGGTGCCGTACTTCCCGTCCATCGCGCTGAACGCGCTCGGCGCGCTGTCCGCGATGTCCATGCGCGATTACATCCTCTCCTCGTTTATCGGCAAATTCCCGTCAACCGGCATCGAGGCCATTGTCGGGCACGACACGCTGACACATCAGGAGGATCCGACACGGCTCATCGTCGTCATCGTGCTGGCCGTCCTGCTGATGGTCGGCGCCTGGCTCTACGAGCGGCATGAGGCAAAGAGCATGGCGCAGAGGGAACAGGCGGAAAAGCGCGGACAGGAGGGATAGCACATGACGCTCTCGAGACGAAGCTTCTTAAAGGCGGCGGCCGCCGCGGCGCTCGCACTGTGGGCGGGCAAGGTCCCGCGCGCCAGCGCCGCGGCGCCTTACACCGGTCTTCGGCAGATCGTGACCGGCGATATGCGCAGGAGCCGGATGGTCCTGTGGCAATCGCACGCACTTCCGCAGGACACGCATCTCGAGCTGCGTGCTGCGGCAGACGGTCCCTCCCAGCGCATCGATGCATCCTATACACGGCTTGACCAGGACGACACCGTGAACTATTTTTTCGCCGCCACGCTCACGGGACTCACGCCGGGCAGCTTCTATCAATACCGCGTTCTATGGAACGGGGCGGCCGGCCCCTGGCAGCCGCTGTACACCTTGCGCGCGGAGGCCAGGACCTGTACCGCCGTGCTCCTGACCGACTCCCAATGCGCGGACTACGAGGTCTTTCACCGCGTGCTGACGGCCGCCGTCCAGCAACACGGCGCCGTCGACTTCCTCGCGGATCTCGGCGACCTCACGGATAACGGCGAATCGGACTGGCACTGGCGCAGTTTCACCGCCGCGATGGGCGATGTGTGGGCTCGCCTGCCCTTTGCCCCGGTCATGGGCAATCACGAGTGCTACGGGCTGCAATGGCAGATGTGCCTGCCTTCTCGCTACCTCGCGAATTTTGTCCTGCCGCCGAACGGCAGCGCCCGCTTTCCCGGCTATTACTACGAGTTCACCGCAGGGCCCGTGCACGTTTTCGTGCTGAACACGCAGTTTCTCGAGCTCAAAGACCTGCGCGCCGGACTCATGCAGGAGCAGCTGCTCTGGTTCAAGCGTGTGGCCGCAGCCGCGAAGGAGCCATGGAAGGTCGTGCTGATGCATAAGGACATTCTCGCCTACGACGAATATCAGGAGGGCACGCAGACCTCCGGCGGCTTCAGCGACGTCGGCAACGCCCTGATGCCCGCGTTTGACGCGCTCGGCATCAACCTCGTACTGACCGGGCACATGCACACCTACCGGAACCGCGGCCACCTTTACGCGAAAAAGCCGTCGGACCGCGGACCAGTCTACGTCCTGTCCGGCCCGGCCGGTGACCAGATCTACACCGTCCCCGCGGATCCGCTCGACAAAGTCGCCATCCCGCAGCCGACGCGCAACAACTACCTGACCCTCGAGGCATCCGAAACGAGCCTCCGCCTCCACGCCTGGTACGTGGACGGCACGCCGATTGACCAGATCACCTTGACCCGATAAAACCAATGGGAGGAATCCTTTTATGACACAGCAAGAATTTCACGAACTCGTTCATCTCGTGATGGACTCTCCGGCCCATCCGCCGGAGACCTTGTTTCTCGGCGGCATGGACAACTGGCACGCCCGCGCCCGCCTCGCGCATTTCCTCGCGATGAAAGGCATCGACCGCACCAAAGAGGCCCTCGAACTGTTCCACAGCATCGTCGAGGTGGACGTCGACGATACAAAATCCGAAGACGTCGAGGAAAAGGCATTCGCCCTGCAGCGCCTGAGTTCGCTTGAAAAAGAGCAGAACCAGGATGAGGCGGCGCTCAAGCATATCGACCAGGCCATCGAGCTCGCGGAATCCACCGATTTTCTGTACAAATACGTGCTGCGCGGCGAGCTCTGGGCAGACCGCTGGAACCTCATGCATAAAATGGGCATGGCAAAGGACGCCGAGGAAGAGGTCGACGAGCGCATCGCGGCCTATGCCGATATCCCCATCGCGCACAACAGCTACCTGTACTACGGCTACCGGTTCAAAGCCCAGCTCGCCGCCGAGCGGCATGTGACCCTCGTCGCAAAGGACTATATGCACATGGCCCTGCACGCGATGGAGGTACCGCCCGCCTATCAGCCGCGCCTCGACGCCGCCTTCGCACAGACGCACGACAACGCCTCGTGGATTCTCTCCGAAATCGACCGCGCAACGCCAAACCCCGACAACCTGCATTGGGATATTTGAGCGGTCATCCCAAAAGAACCGGCCTCCCCATCGGGAGACCGGCTCTTTTTTTACGAAACGCGTTTGCAAACATCAAAGGTTCTGCTTGCGCAGTAAATAGAGGAAATACGGCGTGCCGACGAACGCCGTCATGATGCCGACGCGGATCTCGCTCGGCCCGATCACACGGCCGAGGCTGTCGCAAAACACGAGAAACGCCGCCCCCGCAAGCATCGAGGCGGGCAGCAGGCGCCGGTGATCCGGACCGACGAGCATGCGCATGGCATGCGGCACGACGAGACCGACAAAGCCGATGTTGCCGGACACCGCAACCCCCGAAGCCGTCAGGCAGGACGCGAGCACGAGCAGCCCGACGCGCCATGCCGTCACGCGCATGCCGAGCGCGCGCGCCTCCGTCTCGCCGAGCGCGAGGATATTGAGCTGCCGCGAAAACAGCAGGAGCAGCGCCGCGCAGACAAGAAACGGCGGCAGTGCAAGCGCCACATGCGCCCACCGCCGATAATCGAGCCCGCCGACGGTCCAAAACAGATAGGCCTGCATTTTCTGCTCGTTGACCGCCGTCAATACGGCCGCCGTGACCGCTGCGAGCAGCATCGAGACCACGACGCCCGCGAGCAGCAGCGTCAGCACGGGGATATGCCCGCCGCGCCGCACCGAAAGCGCAATCGTCAGGGCAATGGCTCCGAGAGCCCCGCAAACCGCGAACAGAGGCAGTGCGTAAAACGCCGCGCTGGCTGCGCCCGTCGCGATCGCGAGCACCGCGCCGACGGAAGCCCCCGCTGAAACGCCGAGCATGCCCGGATCCGCCAGCGGGTTTTGAAAAATGCCCTGCAGGGCCGCACCGGCAAGCGCCAGCCCGCCGCCGACCAGCAGGCCGACGAGCGTGCGCGGCAGCCGGATATTCCAAACGACCGCCGTGGCATCCGCCGGCGGCGGAGTCGTGCCGAGCCCCGCCGCCTCGCCGAGCACCCGCAGCACATACGTAAGCGGGATCGTCATCTGTCCCGCAGCCACCGATACCAATGTGACCAGGCACACGAGGCCGGCGAGCACCGCCAGCGTCACTCCAAAAGGTACTCTTTTCCGCACGGATTTTCCACCCTTCCCTGCTATGCATCGAGCCCGCCGATCTGCCCGGCAAGGCCCCCGGCCTGACGTCATGTCGTGGTGTAGAACTCGGCGTGTCCCGTCTGCGGTACCAGCGCCCGATGAATCGGGTGCGCATAGGCATCGCTGAGCGGGCCCTCCGTCAAGACGCGGTCTGGCACGCCATCCGCCACGACCTGCCCGCCGCCCAGCAGCAGCACACGGGAGCAGAACCGATAGGCGAGCGGGAGCTCGTGCACGACCATCAGCACCGTACGTCCCGCCTTCGCGAGATGCCGGCAGAACGAAAATAGCTCCTCCTGATAGTACAAATCCAGCCCCGTCGCCGGCTCATCGAGCAGCAGAAGCGGTGTATCCTGCGCGAGAACCTTGGCGAGGCGAACGCGCTGTTTCTGCCCGCCGGAGAGCTCCGCATAGGCCCGGTCCGCCAAAGCGCTGACACCCGTCTGCCGCATAGCCGCCTCCGCAGCCTCCCTGTCTTTCTGTAACTCCTGCCGCCACCAGGACAGATAGGGGTAGCGCCCCGCACGCACGATTTCCCGCACCGTATACGAAAACGGCGTATCCGCTCCCTGCGGGAGATAAGCGAGCCGCCGCGCTCGCGCCTTTGGCGAAAAGTCGGAAAGCGCACGTCCCATCAAACGGATGCCATCCGGTCCGCCCGCCACCGGCGCGAGCAGCCCCGCCAACGTCCGCAGCAGCGTGCTTTTCCCCGCGCCATTCGGCCCGACCAAGCCGACGAACTCACCTTTCCCGATGGAAAAAGAAACCCGCGAAAGCACGGCGTCCCCCGCATATCCCGCGGAAAGCTCCTGCGCCGCCAGTACTGATTCCATGGATCGATCCTCCATATGGTCTGTCACCTGCCCGTACCTGCAAACTATGCCTTTCCTTTTTCTATGGTAACCAGAAGGCGCACCCCCTGTCAATGCCCTGGCGGCATACGCACAAAAAGGACTCCGGACATCTCCGGAGCCCTGTGTAGGCTGTGGTGCGTCAGGCAAGATTCGAACCCGCGACCCACGGCTTAGAAGGCCGTTGCTCTATCCAACTGAGCTACTGACGCATAGAAAATGGTCGGGATGACAGGATTCGAACCTGCGACATCTTGCTCCCAAAGCAAGCGCGCTACCAAACTGCGCTACATCCCGCCGACTAAACTAGTATACGATTTTTTGTTACATCTGTCAAGAAATTCCTTGCCAGCAGCACAAGGCGAGCGCCGCAGCTCTTAGAACATGTCCCGCCGCCAAAGCACGTAGGCGCTCGCAGAGGCGATGACCATCGCGAGCATCATGATGTAGAAGAACGCGTACGGGTTATCGGTCATCGGCACGGGCACGTTCATGCCGAAAAAGCTGGAAATGACGGTCGGGATGGCGAGAATGATCGTCATCGCGGCGAGGAATTTCATGACGAGGTTCTGATTGTTTGAAATGATGGAGGAAAAGGTATCGGCGAGGCGGCCTAGGATTTTGGAGTACATCTCAACCATTTCGCGCGCCTGCTTATTCTCGATGATGACGTCCTCGAGCAGGTCCTCGTCCTCCTCGTAGGCCTTGAGAATTGGCTTCAGTGTCGGATTCGTGCGCATGCGCACGAGCTTGTCGAGCACGGCACCGTTCGAGCGAATGGCCGCGTTGAAATACGTCAGACCTTTCTGCAGCTCGAGCAGACGCAGGATATCGCTGTTGCGCATGTCGTTGCGGAGCTGATCCTCCACTTCCTCCGAGATTTTCGAAATCTGGCGCAGATAGCGCAGGAAGTACGTCGCCGATTTGTACAGGATCTGGAAGAGGAACCGCGTTTTTTTGTAGGTGCGGAACAGCCGCGCCGTGCGCTCGTTGAACTCGCTCATGACGGGTGTCTCTTCGAGGCAGACGGTGATGATGTATTCCTCCGTGATGATGATGGCGAGCGGCAGGGCGTCGTAGCTGTCTTTGCCGCGCACGACCGGAACGTTGGTCAGGACCATGACCGAGTCGTCCTCGACGTCGGTATGCGAACGCTCCTCATCATCGAGTGCGGAGCGCAGGAAGTCCGGGTCAACCTCGGTGAGGGAGCTGACAACCTTCAGCTCGTACGGCGTCGGATCGATGATGTTGATCCAAGCGCCCTTCTCGAGGGTTTTGAGCGTGAGCTCCTGCAACGGGCCGCTTTCCATGGATTTAAAAATATGCAGCACGTCTCTCTCTCCTTTCGAAGGGAAGTCCTGTCTGAACAGAGACTCCCCGCTAACGTGCGGAAGAAAGCGTCGAACGCCAACCTCCGCAGCCATCCGGAAGGAACAGAGCATGCTGCAAAAATATCCTTTGCCTTTTCCGTTATGCCGCGCGCATCACACGAGAGCACGCCGCCAAAAAAGAAAGGCTGCGGCAGGGAACCGGCGCTCCATCCCTTCCATCCATAATTTTGGATCCGCTGAACTAGGGTGATCGTCCATGTTCCTCACCAGCCTTTCTATGCTTCTCTTTGAACCGTTTCTATTTTACTACCATCCCCCCGCCTTGTCCACAACATCCAAAAAATTTAAAAGGAAATACAAAAAGGGGCTTTTGAACGTATCAACAACGTGTAGCAACCCCTTTTCGTTTGCAACAGGCATAAAATATAGAAGGTCAAAGAAAACGGGGCTATCCACACGAAAATGCTTTCGTGCGACAGCCCCTTTTTGGTGCGTTTTCAGCCGTTTTTTGGGCGGCGTCAGCATAGCAGCGTGACGAAGACGGTGGCGATGGTGAAGCCGGGGGCGTAGGGGAGGTAATCTTTGCGGGAGAGGCGTCTCGTGGCGAGCAGAAGGAACGCGGCGAGACCGCTGAGCACGATGCCGCCGAGCACGATGTAGAGCAGGTGCTCAGAGCCTACCCACAGGCCGAGCGCGGCCACGAGTTTGATGTCACCGCCGCCCAGGCTGCCATGCGTCAGGATCGACAGCAGCAGGAACACGAGGCCGTAGACGACCGCCGCGCCGATATGGTTGAAAATCCCCGTCCCCGTGAGGATCGTGAAGACGATGCCGAGCAGGGCAAAGGGAATCATCATGCGGTCGAAGATCACGCGCTGCTCGAGGTCTGTGAACGTGAACAGCGCGCAGAAATACATCAGTACGAGTGCCGCGAGCGTCGCGAGAAGTCCGTTGATGCGCCATGCCACGAGGCAGAACAGGAAGCCGAGTACCGCCGCGAGCCGTGCACCGCGGTGCGCGTTCTGCGCGTAGACTGCTCCCGCATCGGTCAAGATATCCGGCCGCCGCGCATAGCTCGCGTCGATCCACTGACTCCCGCGGATGGCGCCGACGACCGCGAGCGCTATCGCTGCCGCCACTTTGAAAAGCGTAAGGAATAGCAAGACAATCCCCTCCCGTATTTTTTCTATCGATGCCTTTTTTTGCCTTTCCTTTATTGTAACATGAGAGCCACTCCTTTGATAGTGCCCGCATGCCATTTTCCCGTACATCTGCGTGCCACTGGCGGGATTTTCCTCGCATGTTTTGGCAGAAAGGAGAAAATACAAACGAAATGTTATTTTTTTTATTGGTTTTTTACATTCTTTCCCTGCGATTGGATGGCGAATTACATTTTTTTAACGAAAACTTCGATAAATGAAAAAATTTTCATAGAAAAACTTTTAACTTTATGTTATGATAGATTCTAAGATAAACAAAGGGATATCCGATATAAATAAGAGTAGAGAAACAAGATGTCCCTATGTCAATACAGAGAGGGAAGAGGTTGTTGCTTTTATGCCCAAGCTGCCGAAGTTCACCCAAAACCTCGGCAGGTTCTTCGAACGCATACATCTGACGGAAAAGCAATGGATGCTCCTTGCGGGCGCCGCGTGTGTGTTCTTTGGCCTGCTCTTATTTATTTTTTCCTCGGGAGACAGCGGAAACAAGCAGGCGAGCCATGTGGATACGGTTCGCGTTGTGGTTGCGAAGCAGGATATCCCGCAGCGGACCATCATCAAAGAGAATATGGTGCGCGTCGTTGAGATGCCGGTCGATGTGGTGCCGGCAGGCGCGGCGCACGATGTCAGCGAGGTCACGGACCAGCCGACGAGCGTCGCGATCCAGCAGGGCGACGTCCTGACGGACAAGAAGGTCTTCATGGATCCGAAGAAGGCCGGCTTCGTCGGCATGATTCCCCCGGACTGCCGCGCCATCTCTGTGCCGATCACGGACATCACGGGCATCGCGGGCTTTGCCAAGCCAGGGGACTACGTTGACGTCATGATCATCTCGGGCAAGGCGGACGACAAGGGGATTTCCGGCGAGATTCTCCTGCAGAATGTCCTGCTGCTCGGCATCAATAAAACCGGCCTCGACAGCGTCGAGAACACGGTGCAGGACAGCGGCAGCAATGAAAATAGCAGCGGCGACAAGAAAAAGGATGCCAAGGCGGCCGATACGGGCAAGAGCAGCGGACAGATGGCGACGGCAACGCTCGCGCTGACGCCGGAGGAGTCGCTGAAGCTCGCGGTGGCATCGCAGAGCGGTACGGTCTATCTCGTGCTCCGTCCGGTCGATCCGACGGATATCTTCACGGTGGATACGGATTATTTCCTGCTCACGAACAAGGGGAAGGATCAGCCGGCGGCACCGGCGACGAACTACACGCCGCCAGCGAACACGTCCTCGAGCGCGCCGACGCATAGCAATAGCTATACGCCGCCCGCCTCCTATACGCCGCCCGCGCCGGCTGCTCCTGCAGCGCCGGCTGCGGCGCCATCCCCTGCGGCGAGCGCCGTTCAGGCGATATCGAATGGCATAGAGATCCTGCGCGGAACGAAATCGAGTGAGGAGTGAGTACGGTCATGAACAAGAAAGTCAGCAAACTGGGTATCGGTACCATGACGGCGGTTCTCACGTCCATCGTTGCGGCAGCACCGGCATACGCCTATGTGCAGCCGATCTGGCTCGAGGTCAATCAGTCTTACTATATGCCGCAGAACAGCCGCATCACGCGCGTCGCGGTCACGAATCCGAAAATCGCCGATGTCAATGTCATCAACAAGAACGCCATCAACATCATCGCGCTGGCGTCCGGCTCGACGAGCCTGACGGTCTGGACGGCAAACGGCATGCGGCAGGAATTCACGGTCAGCGTGTCGCCGAGGGATACGGGCCTCGCGTCGCTGATCCAGCGGGCGATCGACCTGCCCGGCGTCAAGGTCGAGAAGGTCGGTGATAAGGTCCTGCTCCGCGGCACCGTAGCGAATCTGCGCGAAAAGGAGACAGCCGGCAAAATCGCCGCGCTTTATCTGGGAAAGGTAAGCGGCAGCGAAGGGAAGAACAATCAGGACGGGAGCAGCAACGTCCAAATGGCTGCCTCGAAAACGGACAAAAAGACCCTGCTGAAACATGGTTCGGACGCCATTTCGGTCGATGATGCCGATTGGGAGAACCCCAATGTCATCAACCTGCTGGAGATGACCAATCCAGATCAGATCAACATCGAAGCGCAGATCGTGGAAATCCGCAACGATGATGAGAAAATGCTGGGCATGGAATACGGTGGGTCGACCAGCTACAATGGCACGTATACGCTGGCGACGGGGAAAACCTACCGCGATAAGGATCAGGGGCATTGGTATTCCAAGAACTGGCTCTACACCCATTTTGCCGATATTCACGCGAAACTCCATGCCCTCGTGGAGGCGGGGAAGGCGCGCGTGATCTCGCGGCCCAACATCACGACGATGAGCGGCAAGACCGCCGGCATCAAGATCGGTGGGCAGGTTCCCTATGCGACAAAAGATGACGCAGGCAATTATTCGACCGATTGGAAGGACTATGGCATCGAGCTCGATCTGGTCAAACCGGATGTCGACCGGGAGGGCAATGTGACCAGCCGCCTCGTGGCGTCGGTCAGTCGGGTGGACTGGAGCAACCTTGTGAACGACAATCCGGTCATCGTGGAGCGCACCGCGGAGACCATGGTGAATATCCCGTCGGGAATGACCATGGTGATCGGCGGGCTGATGAATTCCGACGATGAGGAAAGCGTCAAAAGTGTTCCGCTGCTCGGGAAAATCCCGGTGCTTGGCGAATTGTTCAAATATCACGACAAGACCAAGGACAAGACGGAAATTCTCGTGTTGATCACGCCGCGTGTGGTCAATGAAACGACGCCTGTCGCCATGGATTCGTCGATGAAGAAGGCGTATCGGGATATGCGGCAGGAGGATCAGATGCGCGAGCGGGTCAACCTGAACGAGCCTGTGCCGCCGGTCGAGCAGACGAAGCCCAAGCAGTCGGCGGCCAAGGCAAAACCAGAGCCGCCGAAGGCGAAGAAAACGGTCAAAGTGCAGAAGCCGGCAAAGGTGCAGCAAACGGCTGCAAAATCCAGCAAAGCGGAAAACAGCACCGAGGGCCCGGTCATCTTGACCGCGGATGACATACAGAGGATGTGAGCAGGCATGGCGGAGATCGAACAGAAGGGCGCTATCGTCACCTTTTTCAGCACGGCTTCGTCCGTCGGCAAGACACTCGTCAGCACGAACCTGGCGGCGGAGCTCGCGCGCAACGGCTACCGGGTCTGCCTGCTGGACCTTGACCTGCAGTTCGGCGATGTCTGCAATTACCTGCAACTCATGCCGGAAAGCACCATGGCGGACGCGCAGCAGGCCTTTGCGGTTGAGGGCAGTGACGCCCATGTGGAGGAATATCTGACGCCGTACGAGCATGACGGCGTCGTGTTCTACGTCATGGCGAATCCGTCGCTGCTCGAGGAAGCCTACAACATCAAGGCGGACGCCGTGAAACGCGTCGTGCAGCAGCTGCAGACCATGTTCAACTACGTGGTCATCGACACGACCTCGATGTTCAGCGTGCTGAACCTCTCGATGCTCGATATCAGTACGGTGGTCGTGTTCCTCGGCATTGTCGATTTTATCCCGACCATCAAGAACATGAAAAGCGGCATCGATACCCTGAAGAAATTGAATTATGACCGCAACAAGCTCCGCATCGTGCTGAACCGCAGCAACGCGAAAACGCGTATCCCGATGGACGAGGTCAAGGGGATTCTCGGCGAGGACTTCTACCATATCCTGCCGAACGATTTCAAGGCGGCGAATGCGTCCATCAAGAGCGGTGTGCCGCTCGTCCTGTCGCATGGCAGCGATGGCCTCGGCCTCGCACTGCGCGAGCTTGTCTATCGCTCGACGAATCAGCATTACGAGGAGGAATATCCGGACCATTCGGAGGAAAAAAGCGGCGGCGGACTTTTCCACCGGCTGTTTGGAAAGGAGTAAGAGGGCATGGCGTATCGCGTTTTACTGGTAGAACGCAACCGCCTGATGCTGGAGCAGCTCGCACAAGCTGTCCGCCAGGCGGGGGATAACTTTCAGCTGGTCGCGCGCTATCAGGCGCCGAGCGACGCGCTCGGACAGGGTGTGCTATTTAAGCCAAACCTGATCTTGCTCGATATCGACAACAAAGAAGGCATCAAGCAGATTGCGGAGTTCAACCGGGGATATCCCGGCGCGACCATCCTGTGTCTCAGCGAGAATTGGCAGGCCGCCGGCGTCAGCCAGCTTGTGCAGGCCGGTGCGAAAGGGTATCTTGTCAAGCCGTTCACGCCAGAGGAGCTGCAGGCGGCAGTCAAGACGTTCGCGAAAAGCGGCATGGAGGTTTCCTCGCAGGTCATGACGTTTTTCTCGCCGAAGGGTAAGAGCGGCAAGACCTCGCTGATCGCGAACCTCGCGATGACGCTCGGGCGGCGCACCAAGGAACAGGTCGGCGTCATCGACGCGGATCTGCAGTTCGGCGATATGGCCGTGTTCTTCAACCTGACGCCGCAGGCGACCATCGTCGAGGCCGCGCATGACGTATCCTTCCTTTCCCCGGTCACGCTGAACAGCTACTTTGTTCCGGTCTCGGATTACGTGCATGTGCTCTGCGGCACGGCTGAGCCGAATCTCATCGACAATGTCGGCATCGGGGATTTTGAGAACATCATCCGCATGGCGCGCAGTCTGTACCGCTACATCTTGATCGATGTACCGCCGGGATTCAACCCGACCTCGATTGCGGCGTCGGAGCTATCCGATACGGTCTATGTCGTGACGATGCTGAACGGCGGCTATGAGCTGCAGCATACGCGCCGCGCCCTGGAGATTTTCAAAGACTGGAAGGACTACGACGAGCGAGTGCGGACCGTGTTCACGCGCGTTTCGCCGTGCGATATGCGGGAAAAGCAGAAGCTCGAGCAGGAACTCGGCGAGCCGGTGGAGACCATCGTGCCGAATGCCTATCAGGTCGTCTCGGAGGCGGCGGACAATGGCAGCATGGCGATGGATCTCGAGCCGGACAGCGAGCTTGCGAAGAGCATCAACCGCCTCGCGGAACACATCATCGGACGGCATCGGATAAGGTGGGATAAGCCATGAGAGGGTTTGGCATCATCCTGATTTCCCTCGGCCTGTTTCTCCTCTTCTGCGGGTTGCTCCGTTATCGGCAGGCGAGCAAGGAAAGGCTCGTGAAACGCCTCGAGTTCTTTTCTGAGGCGCATCGGGCACTGCCCGGTCAGAAGGGGGAGAAAAACGACTTTCGCGCGCGGATGCTTGCCGTCCTGCGGAAATTGTCCCTGTTCTGGAACGATGTACACAAGGCCGCGGATCTTGATTTCCGCATGCAACAGGCGGATCTGCCGCTGCTCGGCACGGAGTTCCAGACGGGACTCGCCGTGCTCGGCGTGCTCGGCGCCGCGGTCGGCGGCATCCTGATCCAGACGGTCATCGGCGTGCTGCTCGGTGCGCTTACCGGCGTTATCGCCGGGCTGATGTGGCTTTCCATCCGCATCAAGCGGCGCCAGGACGCGTTCGTCGGGCAGCTTGGCGATATGCTGACGATGGTTTCGAACGCCTTGCGTTCCGGCTTTAGCTTCATGCAGGCCATCGAGCTGGTCGCCCAAGAGATGGGCGACCCGATGAGCAAGGAGCTCACGAAGGCCATCGCCGAGATCCGCATCGGCACGTCGATGGACAAGGCCCTCGAGGAAATGGCGCGGCGCATGCAGAGCTCGGATTTCGAGCTCGCCGTGACCGCCGTCGAGATTCAGCGGCAGGTCGGCGGCAATCTCGCGCAGATCCTCGACACGATCTGTGAGACCGTCGAGAACCGCGTGCGCATGCGCCGGGAAATCGCGACGATGACCTCCCAGGGCCGCATGTCCGGCATGGTACTCGTCGTCCTGCCCTTCGTGATCGCCGCTGCGCTTTACTTCGTGAATCCCGGCTACCTGCAGCCGCTGTTCGAGGAGCCAACGGGCCGCATGGCGATTGGCGGAGCGATCGTGCTCGAGATCATCGGCTGCATCGTCATCAAGCGCATCGTGGATATCAAAATGTAACGGCGATAGATTTCCCTTCGGGGATCTATATACATCCATTTTTATCTATACTTTTTAGGAGGAGTTCATTATGAAGGAGATCATCGATTACGTAAAGGCTCGTTATCTGAGCGAGAAGGCACAGGGCATCGTCGAGTATGCCTTGATCCTGGCATTCATCGTCGTCGTAGCCGTTGCTGTCGGCAACGGCGGAACTCTGCAGAATAAGGTCAAGAATGCATTCGATGGTGTTGCTACGATGTTTGGTTAACGGCACTGCCAGCAAATAATTTTTGTCCAAAGTAGAAGGTATGACAGATGTGGAAGAACAATGAGCGAGGTCAAGACGTTATCGAGTTTGCTTTGGTCATGCCGTTTCTGCTGATGTTTCTTTTTGGGATAGCCTATATCGGTTTTTTGTTTTCCGATTATCTGACCCTCAACAATCTCGCGAGAAGCTCTGCGCGCGAGGCATCGATCACCGCACAGCAGTCGTATGGAGACGGCAAGAACGCCGTTCCCATCCAGGCGGCTTATGACCAGGTGCGGAACAAGTATGTCCAGCAGGCAGAAAAATCGCAGCATATGTACGAAATCACGGACGGCGGCTATACGATTCAACCGGTGATGGAGGGCGGGCAGGTTCACGATGTCCGCGTGACCATCACCGCAAGGATGAAGGATGACAACAGTGCCATCTATGCCATAAAGAATTTTATTCCGGAATCCGTCCGGAAATTTCAAATTCAATATCAGATGCTTCAGGAAGGCTATTTACAACAGGAGCAATGAGCCATGCTCATTGCTCTTTTCTTTTGAAAACGACTGCCGGCAAGCGTTTGCTGCAGGCAGAAAATATACATCCATACCAGGAGGCAGATGCGATGTCGTTACTTACGAGACTTGGCCGGAAAGACGGCGAAAATCATCAGGTACGTATCTTTGCTGCCGAAGAACAGCAGGATACGGGCGAGGACTCGTATCTCGTCGTCAAGCAGCGCATCCATCAGCGGATTATCGATGAGATGACGCTGGAGGAACAGCAGGTCCTCACGACAAACCATCAGGATCCGCGGCAGGTTGAACGTATCATCGACGGCTATGTGCAGCGCTATATCGAGGAGGATCCATTCCTGGTGCCGCGCGGGCGGCGCAAGCAGCTCGTATCCGATATCGCCGACGATATGCTCGGTCTCGGGCCGATCGAATCCCTGCATAAGGATGACTCCGTCACCGAGATCATGGTCAACGGCCCCTCCCAGGTCTATGTGGAGCGCATGGGAAAGCTCGAGCTCACGAAGGTGAAGTTCCACGATACGGCACATCTGATGCATATCATCGAGCGCATCCTGACGCCGCTCGGGCGCCGGATCGATGAGTCATCCCCCCTGGTTGACGCGCGTCTCGAAGATGGGTCGCGTGTCAACATCATCATCCCGCCGCTTTCTCTCAAGGGGCCATGCCTGACCATTCGAAAGTTCTCGAAAAAGCCATTCAGCGTCGAGAACCTGATCTCGTTCGGCACGCTCGACACGAAGATGGCGGATTTCCTGCGGGCCTGCGTCAAGGCGCGCATCAATATCCTCGTCTCGGGCGGTACCGGCTCCGGTAAGACGACGACGCTGAACGTGCTCTCATCGTTTATCCCCGAGACCGAACGCATCGTGACCATCGAGGATGCGGCCGAGCTGCGGCTGCAGCAGAATCACGTCGTGACGCTGGAGGCGCGCCCGGCCAACATCGAGGGCAAGGGCGAAATCACGATCCGCGATCTCGTGCGCAACGCCTTGCGTATGCGCCCGGACCGTATCATCGTCGGTGAGGTCCGTTCCGGCGAGGCGCTCGATATGCTGCAGGCCATGAATACCGGCCACGATGGCTCGCTGACGACGGCGCATGCGAACACTCCGCGCGACGCCCTCTCGCGCCTGGAGACGATGGTGCTCATGAGTGGCCTCGAGCTGCCGGTGCGCGCCATCCGCGAACAGATTTCGTCGGCCATCGATCTGATCCTGCAGCAGTCGCGTATTCGCGACGGCAGCCGCAAGGTCACCTATATCACCGAGGTCCAGCACATGGAGGATAACATCATTACGACGCAGGATCTGTTCCGATATGTGCAGACGGGCGTTGATGAGAACGGCAAGGCCATCGGACATTTCGCCTCGACGGGGCTGAAGCCGAGCTTTTACGATAAGTTCGCGCTTTACGGCGTTGACCTGCCCGAGGACTTTTTTGAAGCGGGGGAGGGACGCTGATGCTTGTCTTACGTCTGCTCTTTGCGCTGTCCGGTGCCTGCTTTGTCTTTCTGCTTCTGCGGTATCTTATCCATCAGAAGATCGCACCGAACGATCAGCTCCGCGCGCGGCTCAACAACATCCGCACGATGCACCACCGGCCGAACGAAGTCCGTATCTTTCCTTCCGGGCAGAATACCAAACGCCAGCTGAAGGATATCCCGTTCGTCGAGCGTGTCGTGCTTCCGCTGGAAGACTATTTTTCTCAGCTCGCGAATCAGATGACGCCGAAAGAATGGCGCGAATGGCTGCAGCATAAAATCGTGCTGGCTGGAAAAACGCAGGAGATCAAGCCGGAGACGCTGTTTGGCACGATGCTGCTTTCCGCGGTGCTGGTCTTTCTGATGGTCTGGTACTACACGGCCATGCAGGGAACGGATGCCCTAAAGATGGGTCTGTTCCTATTCTTTGGCTCGATTGCCGGCGGTTACGTGCCCATCGCGGTCCTGAATGCGAATATCCAAAAAAGAAAGAACATGATCATGCGCCAGCTTCCCGAGGTCCTGGATCTGCTCTGTGTCAGCGTGCAGGCCGGTCTTTCCTTCGATGCGGCGCTGCGGAAAATCACGGACCGCATGAAAGGCCCCCTGATCGATGAATTCAAGCATTTTCAGGACGATGTGCGCATGGGGATGATCCGCCGCAACGCGATGAAGCATTTGGCGGCGCGCTGCGAGCTGCAGGATGTGTCCCTGTTTATGACGGCGCTGATTCAGGCCGAGAAGCTCGGTTCGAGCATGGGGAAAACGTTGAAGAACCAGGCGGATAACATCCGCGAGCGCCGCCGCCAGTACATCAAAGCGGAGGCAATGCGCGCACCGATCAAGATCCTGTTCCCGCTCGTCCTGTTCATTTTCCCGGCGATTTTCGTCGTGACCTTGGTCCCGTCGCTGCTCGCCTTGATGAAAACGATGTAAAGGCGTTCTATGCCTTATATGATGGAGGGATTTTTGCGTTGAAAACGATACGCTGCCACATTCCTTCTGCAAAAGCCGACAAAAAGAATCCGCCCCTCACGCTGGAGGTGGCGGATTCTTTTTTCTCTCGCTTTCGCGGACTGATGCTCCGAAAAAAACTGCCGGCGCAGCATGGGCTGCTTCTTGCGCCCTGTAACAGCATCCATATGTGCTTTATGCGCTTTGCCATCGATGCGGTCTATCTCGACAAAACGCTGCGCATTCAGAAGGTCGTCCGGCATCTGCGGCCCTGGATCGGTCTTTCGCTATGCCTCTCTGCCTGGGCGGTCGTGGAACTCCCCGCGGGAGAAGCCGACCGGCTCGGGCTGCGGAAAGGGCAAAGCCTATCCGTGGAACCCGGCCCTATGGCTTAATCCCACGTCAGGCCCTCCGGCGAGGTGAGGGTGATCTTTGGCGTTTTGGAACCGGAATATGGGTTTGATCCTTCGTTCCCACTCGACGAACCGCTGTTTTGACCGGCCGGGCTGATGCCCTGGAAGTACTCATAGCGATAGGTCCCCGCGCCCCCCTGCAGGTTGATGCTCTTGGCCATGATCGAGCCCTGGAAGGTGCCGCCATTGGCGTTGATCAGAACGCCTTCGTCCGACATGTTCTTGGCATAGACGATGCCGCGGAAGGTATGGCCGTTCAGGTTGATATGGATCTGTGCCCACTGATTGCGGTTTCTGGCATTGTCCGGATCGAGACAGATGATCAGCGGGCGTCTCGTATCCGCATTGAGGTTGACGTTCAGGACGCTGAGGCCGCTCCACTCGCCCGCCTTGATCAGCATATAGACGGGCTGATTGCTATCCCCGGCAATCGCGCGGTCTATCGTCAGATTGATGTTGTTCGTACGGTCCGTGTTGAAGGTCACATATTGCTGGTTGGCAAAGGTGGATGCGTTGGGGTTCTGATCGGTCACCGGGTTGCTTGAGACATGCCTGGCTACGCTGTTCCAGAGCGCGTCGAAGTCGTAGGTCGTTTTCGTGATCTGGCTGGTGTAGCGTTTGTTTTCATCGGACGGATTGTTTTGCGCAATGGCCTCATTGACGCCCAGGCCCTTTTTCCTGGCCAACTCCGTGAAGAGATAATGCAGCTGGCTTGACTGTGAGCTGTAGTTATAGGTGGCGTGATCGTCCGTGTAGGCGACGCCGCCGTCGAACGTCGTCACAATCTTGCCGCCCGGGTCGTTGGGGCGGCCGACGCGGTCCGGATTTTCAATGGAGTTTACGATATTCAGGTCCTTTTGGAAGATAAACAGCTGCTTTCCGTCTTTCTGTTCGGTTACGGAAGAATCCTTTTGGCTGCTGATGGCGGCGGTGCTGGCGGCGTGCACGGTGATCGTTTCTTTCATGCCGGGCAGATGCCGCAGGAAAATCGTCGATACCTCCTGCGTCGCCTTGACATGATAGTAGGTCGTATCGTTGTAGATCTTCGCCTGATAGACCGGACTGCCGGATAGTTCCGCGACAGCCTGGGCGGGCAGATTGTTTTTATCCCCGGAAATGTAGCGCGCCGCCTCCTGATCTGCCCGGGGATGCGAAGAGGTGCTCTCCCGGTAGTTGTAGTAGGCGTTCGCACCGGCGAGCACGGCGGCATCCGTCGCGTTCTGCAGCTGGGAATAGCGGTAATAAGCGGTGCCGCAGTCCATGGTGAAGCCCATCAGAGAAACCGCGACAGGAATAAAGAATGCGGTCAGGATCATCGAAGCGCCGCGCTGATCGCTGCTTCGCGGATAAAGCCTGGAAAAAACCTTCATATTCTTACCTCCCCATGGGAAAAGAATGGAATTTATTTCGCAAAAGAATTCGGATTTTTTCTTGTGAAACTCTATCCTTTAGTTTAACATATTCTGTCTGTTTCTTCCATCGGCATATGGGTCTTGAGGCCTATCAAATCCACATTTTTATTTTTTGCAACACAAAAACGGGAACTACCGAACGTTCCCGTTTCTGCCACCTCTATACATTCTCGCCAAACTACCACATAACGATATGTAGTAGTCCTCCCACGCTTATCATACAACATCTTGTGGTTGAATGCAACAAAAATTTCACAATTAGCGAATCATGGCCATTTCCTGTGACAAATGTGATAGAATAGGGGCAAGAAAAGAAGTGGAAGACAAGGCGGAGGAAAAACGATGCTGACAGGAATCATCGATATCGGCTCGAACACGGTGCGTCTCGCGGTCTATCTGATCGAGGGCAGCCGCATGGAGATGCTGATGAAAAAGAAGCACATGGTCGGGCTCGCCGCACATGTCCAAAATGGCGTGATGCAGCAGAGCGGCATTGACGCGGCGGTCCGCGTCCTGCAGGAGTTCCAGTCGTTCCTGCATACGTTCCAGATCACCGCGGTCTACGCGTTTACGACGGCGGCGCTTCGCAACGCGAGCAACAGCCGCGAGGCCGTCGCGGAGATCGAGGCGCGTACGGGGCTCTCCATCCAGGTGATATCCGGCGAGCGCGAGGCTGAGTACGACTTTATCGGCGCGACGCACAGCCTCGCGGCGGAGGACGGTCTGCTCATCGATATCGGCGGCGGCAGTACGGAGATCGTCAGCTACGAGAACCGGAGCATCCGGTCCAAGGTCAGCCTGCCGATGGGTTCGCTCTCGATGGACAGCCGCTTTGTCGCGGGCGTACTGCCGACGCGCCGCGAATGCATCGCCATCCGCGATGAGGCGGAGCGCGTCATGGGCGCGATGGAGGAGTTCCCGGAGCGCGGCGAGGAAATCGTCGGCATCGGCGGCGCGTTCAAGGGTGGCTGCGCGCTCTACAACGCCCTGTTTCACCAGCCCGCCACAAACGTGCGCATGAACGCGGATCAGCTGCTTTCGCTGATCTCCAGGTTCCAATCCGACCACGGCATTTCCCAGGAGATGACCATCATGCTCATGAAGACCGTGCCGGACCGCATGGAGACCGTGATCCCAGGGCTCATCATCGCCGAGGTGCTCGCGGACCGCTTCCAGTGCGCCACCATCACGTACAGTGATTCCGGCGTGCGCGAGGGCTTTCTCTACGCAGAGGTCATGAAGGAGGGATGACATGGCTGTTTTCATAGGAAGAAAAGGCCTGGCGCTGCTCGGCTGCACCTGTCTTTGGATTTGGCAGGCTGGAGACGGCCTGGTGGACGCGGCGCCGTCGGCGTATACGGTGTTCCTGACACAGGGCGAGGAGGAAATGGGCCGCGGCAATTTCGTCGCGGCAGAGGACGCTTTTGCGCAGGCAAAAAAGGCTGCGCCATCCGCCGCAGAAGATCTTGTCCGTGATGTCGATGCGAGACGGGCGGCACTCTACATCCATGCCGGTGAATACGACCGCTCCGCGCGGATCCTAAAGCCCTATGTCGAGAGCAGGAAGGCCAGCGGCCATATGATCTGCGACTACATGATGGCCCTGCGCTTTGACAACCGCGGCAAAGAGGCGCTCGAGGTATTTCGGACCTACTGTCCGGATTGGCAGCAGGTGCCGTCGTATGGCCTGCAGACGGTCGGGGATATTTATTTGCGCGCGGGTGACTGGCGTCAGGCGAGTGCGGTCTACGCCTTCATCAACAAGCGGGAAAACCTCGATTACGTGCATCTGTCGAACGCCTATGCACTGGCCATGCTCGGCCGGGAAGGGAAGGCCGCGGCAGAGTATCGGGAGGTCCTGCGACATAATCCAAAATTTGCGGATGCCGTCGCCGGCGACGGTGATGCCTATCTGCGCGAGGGCAAGCTGGAAATGGCCCGCCTGGTTTACCGGCTCGCCGGCGAGACGTCCGGCGAGGCGGAACGCTACGCGCTGCGCTATGGCGAGGCGCTCGTGGCGGCGACGGACGATCTGCAGAATGAAAGGCAGAATTTTGTTCGCGACGAGCTGCTGGACGGGAAGGGTTATTTTCATGAAATCCAGCGCGTCCTGAAACCGCTGACGAAAAGCGGGAATCTGGAGGTCCGCACCCGTGCGCGCGCGGCTCTCGTCAAGAATGCGGCCAATCAGGGCTGGCGTGGCGCTGCCGAATGCGAATTTTCCCAGGCGCTCTCGGAGGCGAACGACCACCCGGCCGTGCTTTCCGCCGGGGCGCTGCTCGCGCATCAGACGGATCAGGATCTCGCGCTTGCCTATACCTCCTCGCTCGATAACAAGCGCAACCACGCGTCCGCGTGGACGGCGGATTATCGTGCGTATCTTGGCGGCAATCTCTACGGCGTCGCGGGGCTCGGCTTCACCCGTCTGCAGGATGACCGGCTGCACACGTCGTATCGTTCGTCATACGCCGGCGCAGCGTATCGATTCGAGCGCGGCGAGGCACAGATGACCGGCAATGCCTTCGGCAGCGGCTTTCGTGGCGGTTACACGGCGAGCCTGACCTATGAGGGCAGCGACGCGATGCGCCTCAGCTTTGCGATAGGGCGCCGCCCGCACGATGCGGCGGGGACGGTGGCCGACAAGATCTGCGAGGATTTCCACAGCCTGCATCTGGATCTCCTGCCGTGGGAGCGCTGGCGGATCGGCGTGGATTATGCGTGGAGCGCCCTAGCCGATGGAAACGACTCCCGCGCGTGGGGGCTGGATGGCAGTTACCGCCTGTCGCTGCGGCATACCTACCGGGATGCCCTGCTCTTTTCCTATGGGCATGAGCACTATCGCGAGGAACGGGATCGGTACGATTCGCCGGATTGCAGCGTCGATTACGCGGCCGGGTTCAGCCGCAAATGGTTTATCCCGCGGCGCGGGCGCCAGATCGAGTGGATCCAGATGCTGGACTGGAGCCGGGATGACGATGACCCGATGTCGTTTTCCCCGTACAGTCGCCTTGCGTGGCATGAGGATCTGCCGGCCGGTCAATCGCTGCTGCTCGGTGCGCAGTACAACTGGTATTTCCATCAGCCGGGCGGCGAGCACCGTCGTCCGAATGGCTATGGCTTTGATGTCCATTATGAGATTGGGTGGTGAACGCCATGAAAAACAAACCTTTCGTCCGTGTCCTGCGAGGGCTGCTTTTCCTGCTGCTCATGGTCTGCACTTTGGCGGTTGGCCCTGCGCCGGTCCTGGCAAAGACGCAGCTACCGATTCTCTGCTACCATGAAATCGATCGCTCCGGGGATTATTTTGCCGTTTCGCGTGAGAATTTTCTGCGGCAGGTCGAGTACCTGAAGGCGCAGCAGTACCATTTTGTGACGTTGGATGAGTATATCGCTTATACACAGGGCAAGCGCATTCTGCCGGAAAAAAGCGTCATGCTGACCTTTGATGACGGCTATGCGTCGTTCTACACGAAGGTGTATCCCATCCTCAAACGAGAGCATATTCCGTGCATGCTCGCCATCGTGACGTCGTGGACGGACGGGGAGGGCAAGCCGACGGATGTCCGCTCGGTGGCGAGCTGGGCACAGCTCCGCGAAATGGAACAGAGCGGTCTCGTGACGGTTGTCTCGCATACGCATGCCATGCATAAGCAGCGCGCGATGGCGCCGCTTGGCGGTGCGAGCGGCATCGCGGCGAACCACCTGTACCAGCAGGGCCACTATGAGACCGAGGCAGCGTACGAAAAGCGCCTGGACGACGATATGCGCGAGACGCAGCGGCTGTTCGAGCTGCATCTCGGGCATCCGTCGAAGGCGATCGTCTGGCCCTATGGTATGTATTCGGGCGCGTCGATCCGGGCGGCGGAAAAACACGGCATGGCTGCTTCCTTCCTGCTCGACGGCGGTATCAACGAGGCGGAGCCCAAGTACGAGACCTATGCGCGGCGCATGATCATGGGGTCGGATGTGACGGTCAAAGGGCTTTCGTCGCTCCTGACAAAAGATCACGCGGCATGGGACAGCCGCCCCATCCGCATGGTACAGCTCGACATCGATCCACTCTACAACAAGGATGCTCGGGCATTCCGTCAGAATATCGCATGGACGGTCCGGGAGCTCAAGGACAATCACATCTCGCTCGTGGCGCTGCAGGCCTTTGCCGATCCAGACGGAGACGGCAACTATCAGCAGGTGTATTTCTACAACCAGGAGGTGCCGGTCGCGGCCGATGCGTTCAACGATGTCTGCAATGCCCTGCAGCAGGCGGGCATCAAGGTCGTTGCGTGGATGCCCGCGTTGACTTGCCAGGCCTTTTTCGCGAAGGACGGCAGCAATCTCGTTCGGGCGGAATCCCCGGACAAGGCCGGTTGGTATGCGCGCATCAGCCCCTTTGATGAGGCGTCGCTGCAGAAGGCCGCCGCCTTGTTCCGCGACCTCGGGCGGTATACCCCGGCAGAGGGCATCCTGTTTCAGGACGATCTCTACCTCAACGATTTCGAGGACGTATCGGCACCGGCCCGCGCGGCCTATCAGAAAGCGTATGGCAAAGACCTCGGGACCCTTTCGCGCACAGACCCGAAGGCGATGCGGCAATGGACGGAGCTCAAGACCAGACAGCTCGACCACGTGGCGGATGTCTGTCTCTCGTCCTTCCGTGAGAGCCGTCCGGAGGGCCTTGCCATGCGGGATATTTACGCAGAGGCCGTGACCAATCCCGCCTCACAGGAATGGTTCGCGCAGTCGTACCCGGATTATCTGACGCGCTACGATTATACGGTCGTCATGGCCTATCCGTATATGGACAAGGAAAAGCACCCGGACGAGGCACTAAGGAAAACCGCGAAGGCCATACAGAAGGCCGGCGGCGAGAAGCGGACCATCGTCAAGGTGCAGACCTATGACTGGGCCAAAGAGAAATGGCTCTCGGACAAGGAGGTCCGGGCGGAACTCGATACCCTGCGGAAGGCGGGGATGAGGAATCGCGGCGTTTATCCGCACAGCTTTTATCGGTGGGATAAGTAACGCAGAAGGGATACTACATGGACGTTGTGATGACAGAGATTCTTTCATCCGGTTACGGCTGGCTGATGAACTATGTCTTCTACTATCCGGTCATCATGAGTATGGTTTGGATGATGGGAGGAATTTTCTTTTATTGGCGGCGCGAGCGCGGCGTGCCGAGAACGCCGCCGGTGCTCGACGCGTATCCGCTGGTTTCCGTGCTGATTCCGGCGCATAATGAGGAGCAGGACATCGAGGATGCCGTGCGGTCGATTTTCGCGAACGACTACCCGAGACTTGAGGTCATCGTGATCAATGACGCGAGCACGGACGGCACGCAGCGCGTGCTCGACCGGCTCCTCGGGGAGTTTTCGGCGCTGCGGATCGTGCATCTGCGGCAGAACCTCGGCAAGGCGCAGGGGCTCAACCTGGCGCTTGCCGTGAGCCACGGAGACGTGCTCGTGACGCTGGACGCGGATTCCATGCTGGACCGGCACGCCATCGAATGGGCGGTATGGCATTTCGTGAAATTCCCGCGCGTCGGTGCGGTCACGGGCAATCCGCGCATCCGTAACCGCAGCACCCTGCTCGCGAAAATCCAGATTGCGGAATACTCGAGCGTCATTGGCCTGATCAAACGGACACAGCGCCTGCTCGGCAAGGTCATGACCGTTTCCGGCGTCGTCGCGGCCTGGCGCCGCACGGCGGTTATCCATTCCGGCCTTTGGAACCCGGTTTCGGTCACCGACGATATCGAGATGACCTGGCGGCTGGAAACGCATTTTTGGGATATCCGCTACGAGCCGAACATGCTCTGCTGGATGCTCGTGCCGGAGACTATCCGGGGTCTGTGGCGGCAAAGGCTGCGCTGGGCACAGGGCGGCATCGAGGTGCTTCGCCTGCACAGCAACATCTGGCATTCCTGGAAAGAGCGCCGCAGCTGGCCCATCTATATGGACTATATCTTCTCTGCGTTCTGGGCGCTGGCGTTTTTCTTCCTGCTGTTTGTAAACGGGCTCCACGTGCTCGTGAATTTCCTCAGCGGGCAGGATGTGCTGCCGCAGGAGGTATTCGGCCTGTTTTGGGGCTGGAACGGCATGATTCTTGCGAGCGTCAGCCTGCTGCAGATTCTCGTGAGCCTGCTGCTGGATTCGCACTACGATGCCGGCCTTTGGAAAATCTTCTTTTGGGCGCCATGGTATCCGCTGTTCTACTGGATGTTCAATTCCCTGGCATCGGTCTGCTCGCTGCCGAAAGGGTTTCTGCGCGATCTGAACACCAACGCTACCTGGAGCAGTCCGGACAGGGGGCTTCGATGATGCCAGAAAAGAAACAGGCCGGCGAGAACCGGCCGATTATCGATGTCGGCTACAAAAGGCATTGGGGGATTCGTCTGCTGGAACTCGCTATGGTCGCAGCCTTCGATCTCCTTTTGTGGGCGTTCCTGCTCGTTTCGTTCTATGTCTATTTCGTGATCGGAGCGTACCGGGAGCAGGCGCTGTTTATCGTCGAAGTGCTATTCGCGGCGGCCGCGCTGATCCTGCTGAGCATGACGCTTTGGCAGTACTACAACTGGCTGCTTTTTCACGGCAAGGACCGGCGCAAGGTGTTCCAGCGGCAGACGCTGGAGGAGGTTGCAGCGCTCTACGGCATGAAGGAAGCGGATCTGGAGGTCCTGCAGTCGGATTTTCGCCGCGCGGAGGTCTTTGCCCGCGACGAAAGCTTCTACTATCAGCCGGAGGGCAGGGAGCCGATGCGGATCGGCAGCCTGTCGGATGGGCAAAAACGCGCGGCACAGACGAGGAAAAAGTAGCTTTTTTTGCTGGTTTATGGTAAAATAAAGGCAAAGAGGATTGCAATAGCCCGGCTTTATCGGCTGGGCTTTGTTTTTGCTTAACGATAGAACGATAGTATGAGGTGAGATTGTGGATTTTGTTCAGGGAAAGGTTGTACCCGTCAATCTGGAGCACGAGATGCGGCACTGCTACATCGACTATGCGATGAGCGTTATCGTCTCCCGCGCGCTGCCGGATGTCCGGGACGGCCTGAAGCCGGTGCACCGCCGCATCCTTTACGCGATGCAGGAAGCCGGCATGGGCAGCAACAAGCCATACAAGAAATCGGCGCGTATCGTCGGTGAAGTCTTGGGTAAATATCATCCGCACGGCGACAGCTCAGTCTACGACGCGATCGTCCGCATGGCGCAGGATTTCTCCATGCGTTATATGCTCGCGGACGGGCACGGCAACTTCGGCTCGGTTGACGGCGACCCGGCCGCTGCCATGCGTTACACCGAGGTCCGCATGTCGAAGATTGCCGAGCTCATGCTGCAGGATATCGACAAGGATACGGTCGATTTTGTGCCGAACTACGATGAGTCGCTGAAGGAACCGTCGGTGCTGCCGGCGAAATTCCCGCAGCTGCTCGTCAACGGCACGAGCGGCATCGCGGTCGGCATGGCGACGAACATCCCGCCGCACAACATGCGCGAGGTCATCGACGGCACGCTGATGCTCATCGATAACCCGGATGCGACGATTGACGAGCTCATGACGGTCATCAAAGGACCGGATTTCCCGACGGCCGGACTCATTCTCGGCACGGACGGCATCCGCCAGGCCTACACGACGGGCCGCGGCGTCATCAAGCTGCGCGCGAATGCGCATATCGAGACCATGTCGAACGGCAAGCCGCGCATCGTCGTGACGGAGCTGCCGTATCAGGTCAACAAGGCGCGCCTCATCGAGAAGATTGCCGACCTCGTCCGCAACAAGGAAATCGAGGGCATCACGGATCTGCGCGATGAGTCGGACCGCAACGGCATGCGCATCGTCATCGACCTGCGCCGCGACGCGAACGCGAACGTCATCTTGAACCAGCTCTACAAGCACACGCAGCTGCAGGACAGCTTCGGCGTCATCATGCTCGCGCTCGTCGACGGCCGCCCGAAGATCCTGAACCTCAAGGAAGTCCTCCACTACTACATCCTGCATCAGGAGGACGTCATCACCCGCCGGACGAAATACGAGCTCCGCAAGGCCGAGGCCCGCGCGCATATTTTGGAAGGCTTGACCATCGCGCTCGATCATCTCGATGCCGTCATCACGACGATCCGCGAGAGCCGCACGGCCGATATCGCGCGCACGGCCCTCATGGAGGGCTTCAAGCTCAGCGAGAAGCAGGCACAGGCTATCCTCGACCTCCGTCTGCAGCGCCTGACCGGCCTCGAACGCGAGAAGATCGAGGAAGAGTATCAGGAAGTCTTGAAGAGCATCGAGGAGTACAAGGCCATCCTCGCCGACGAGACGCGCATCCTCGGCATCATCAAGGACGAGCTTACGCAGGTCAAGGAGAAATACGGCGACGACCGCCGCACGCGCATCACGATCGACATGTCGGATATGAGCGCGGAGGATCTCATCGCCGAGGAAGATGTCGTCATCACGCTGACGCATAACGACTACATCAAGCGCATGCCACTCGATACGTACCGCCGCCAGAACCGCGGCGGCAAGGGCATCAAGGGCATGGGCACGAAGGCGGCGGATTTCGTCGAGAACATGCTCGTGACGACGACGCATCACACGATCCTGTTCTTCACGAGTCGCGGGCGCGTCTATCATCTGAAAGCCTATCAGATCAACGAGGCGAGCCGCCAGGCGAAGGGCACGGCTATCGTGAACCTGCTGCAGCTCCAGCCGGATGAGAAGATCACGGCAATCATCCAGGTCAAGGAATTCAAGGAAGACCGCTTCCTGTTCATGGCGACGAAGAAGGGCATCGTCAAGAAGACGAGCCTCGGCGAGTTCCGCAACCTGCATAAGGGCGGGCTCAACGCCATCAACCTCGCGGACGACGATGACCTCATCGGCGTCAAGTTCACGGACGGCGACAGCTACATCATGCTCGGCACGAAGGACGGCCAAGCCATCTCGTTCTCCGAGCAGGATGTCCGCTCGATGGGCCGCATCGCGCGCGGCGTGAAGGGTATCAACCTCCGCCTGGGCGACGAAGTCGTCGGCATGGACATCATGCGCCATAATGCGGATGTCCTGACCGTGACGGCGGGCGGCTACGGCAAACGCACGACGACCGATGAGTACCGCGCACAGAACCGCGGCGGCACGGGCCTCAAGAACCTCAAGGTCACCGAAAAGACCGGCCCGGTCATCGGCTTCAAGGTCGTCCTGCCGGATCAGGAGCTCATGCTCATCACGGCGAATGGCATCGTCATCCGCACGACCGTCGCCGAGATCTCGACCATCAGCCGCAACACGCAGGGCGTCAAGATCATGAACCTCGACGAAGGCGACCAGGTCGCCTCCATGGCCGTCATGGATCAGAAAAACGACTGATACATAGAACATTATTGCCTTCCTTTTCAGGAAGGCTTTTTTATTTCATTAGGAAAGCATCCTTTCAATCTGGATTTATGATATAATGTTACTATTGTTAGAAATCATTTAATCGGGAGATGGGACGTTGAAGAAAGCTGTTATTATCGGTGCGGGGCCGGCGGGGCTTACCGCAGCGTACGAACTACTGAAAAAGACCGATATCCATCCGATCATCTTGGAGCAGTCCAACGCGACGGGCGGCCTTTCCCGTACGGTCAACTTTGCCGGCAACCGCATGGATATCGGCGGGCACCGCTTTTTCACGAAAAGCGAGCCGGTCAAAGCACTCTGGAAAAGCATCATGCCGCTCGCGTCTGCCCCGGCCTGGGATGATCGGCTCTTGCAGCGCGAGTGCCCGACCTTTGCCGATGGCGTCGACCCCGAGCAGGATGACCACGTTTTCTTGCTGCGTTCCCGCATCTCCCGCATCTACTATCTGCGGCAATTCTTCTCGTATCCTGTTTCACTGTCCCTGCGCACCTTGCGGGGGCTCGGTGGCCGACGCGTGAGCCGGATTCTCCTGTCCTATCTTTCGGCCTGCCTGAAGAAGCGCGATGAGAAGACGCTGGAAGATTTCATGATCAACCGCTTCGGGCGCGAGCTCTACCGGACGTTCTTTGAAAGCTATACGGAAAAGGTTTGGGGGCGGTCGCCGAGCCAGATCGGCGCGAACTGGGGCAGCCAGCGCATCAAGGGCGTCTCGCTTCTCGGCGTCATCCGGGATTTCCTGGACCGCCGCCTCGGCATCCAGCAGAAGAAGCAGGAAACCTCGCTGATCGAGCAGTTCTTCTATCCGAAATTCGGCCCCGGGGAATTCTTTGAGGATCTGGCCGCAGAGGTCGAGCGGCTCGGCGGGGAGATACGCTATCAGCAGCAGGTCGTCGGCATCGAGGGGAGTCCGGACCGGCATATCACGGGGCTTCGCGTCAAGCGGACCGATGGCACCTGCGAGACGGTTCCTGCAGATTTCGTCTTTTCCTCTATGCCCGTTAAGGATCTCTGTGCGGCAATGCCAGTGGATTGGCTGCCGGACAAGGCCCGGGCGGTCGCAGAGACACTCCCGTACCGCGACTTCATGACGGCCGGGCTGCTCGTCAATCGATTGGCGCTCAAAAATAATACGCAGCATAAGACCGTGAACGGCATTGTCCCAGACTGCTGGATCTATATTCAGGAACCGGAGGTCAAGATCGGGCGGCTGCAGGTCTTCAACAACTGGTCGCCGTATCTGGTCGAGGACCCGATGCATACCGTCTGGATCGGGCTCGAGTATTTCTGTGCGGAGGGCGATGCGCTCTGGTCTATGCCGGACGAAGCGTTCCTTTCGTTTGCGGCAGGCGAACTCGAAAAAATCGGCATCCTCGCCCCGCATGCGGTCATCAAAGGGCATGTCGTGCGCGTGCAGAAAGCGTATCCGGCCTATTATGGCAGCTATAGCGAGTTCCCCGTCGTGCGCAAGGCGCTCGATGCGGTGGATAACCTCTACTGCATCGGCCGCAACGGACAGCATCGCTACAACAATATGGATCACTCCATGCTCACGGCCATGGAGGCCGTGCGGCTCCTGAAGGATGGCATCGCAGACCGGACATCGCTCTGGAAGGTCAACACCGAATCCGATTATCAGGAAGAAGCATCTGCAGGGGAGGGAGAATGCTCGTGAACCAGCCTGATGGAAAAGCCGGAATCCTCAAAGATAAGAAGATTCCGGTCATCTTGTTCCTGTTCCTTTTCGTCGGCCTGCTTTTCGTCGGGAACCGCGTCGATAACGACACGTGGTTCTTGCTGAATCACGGGCGTTATGTGGATCTATACGGCTTCCCGCATACGGAGCCGTTCACGATGCATGAGGGACTGCATTTCATCATGCAGCAATGGCTTTTCGCCTGGATCCTTTGGAAAGTCTATTCCCTTGCCGGTATCCTTGGGCTTCAGGCCTTCGCCTGGATCGGCGGGGCCGTGCTGATCTATCTCGACTATCGTCTCGTGCTCTCGGTCAGCAGGAACCGGCAGATGGCGTTCCTGCTCGCGCAGATCATCGGGGTATTCTGCGGGATGCTCTTCATCTGCCAGCGGCCGCAGCTTTTTTCATCCATCATCTTCCTGCTGGAAATCCTTGTGCTCGAGAATATCCCGTGGGGGAAGAAGTACTGCTTCGCAATCCTATCGATACTTTCTGTGTTGCTGATCAATATCCATGCGGCGATGTGGCCGATGCTTTTCGTTTTCCTGCTCCCGTACCTCGCGGAATGGATCGGGCAGCAGGGGAGGCTGGCGCGTTTTACCGCGCGTTTCCCTGAACCTGCCGCATGGAAAGGGCACGAACTGCTGATCCTAGCGCTTGGCATGTTCGCGTTTGCCTTTCTGAATCCGTATGGTACTGAGGCGATGACGTATACTGCCCATTCCTACGGCTACAAGGAGATCAACGCGATTGTCGGGGAAATGACGCCGCTTGCCCTCCGTGGGTTTTCCTCTATCCTGCTGCTTCTGTTCATCGGCCTGTTTATGTTCTACGCAAGGCATCGCGCGCCGCTCCGCTATTTCCTCTTCGCATTCGGCACAGGCATCCTGGCGCTTTCCTCGGTCCGCAGCTTTTTCCTGTTCCTGCTTTTCGGCACGCTGCCTCTTGCCTATATGCTCCGAGGCAAGCATCTCGCGTATGAGCAGCATTATACGTTCCAGAAACTTTTCTTATCCTTGCTGTTCGGCCTGCTCCTCATGGGGATTTCTTATAAATACTATCTGGCGTTCCTTTCTTCATTCAAGGATGATCAAAGGATATATCTCGGAATCCTGCTTTTCTTTGCAACTCTTCTGCTCCTGTCACTGGCTCGTTTCATTTTGCGTTCCAAGAGGCAGCACTGTTTTTCGGCCCGGAAAGAACTCCTGTCTCCAGAAATCGAAAGGGATGGAGTGCTTTCTGCCATCTTCATCCTGTTTCTGGTCGTTTTGCCTCCCATCATAAGCTGCTATACCCGTTCGCCCATCCAGCAGCCTCTGCAGCGCGCATCGGAGGTTCTGTACGCGGAGGCGTCACCAGAGAGTATCTGCCTCTATACGGGATACGACGAGGGCCCGTACTTAGAGTTTCAGGGATTCCCGTGCTATATAGACTCTCGCGCGGAGGTATTCATCAAGAAGGTCAATCAGCAAAAGGATATCTTCTCTGAATATTATGCATTGCAGAAAAGCCACATCGACTACCGGGATTTCCTCGCACGCTATGCCTTCAACTACCTCCTCGTCGACGAAAACGACATCCTCTACTACAACCTCGCCAACGACGAGCACTACGAATGCATCTGGGATGCCTCCGAGGATCCATCCATATCCGCTCCCGATATCGCAGAGAAAAATTACCGCATATTCCGGAAAATAGATTGAATTTGTTACTGGGATATGATCTTTACCCATTTGTATGCAAGAGCCACTGCAGGACATTTTTCTTCTGGATACCGTCGTAGTTGGCTTCGGGGGCGATTTCGTCGAGGGTCAGCAGGTATTTCGGGTATTGGTCGCGGATGGCTTTGAGCGGTTTCAGTTCGCGGTCCAGGACCTCCGGCTGCAGAGTGCTTTCTGCGACTTGGTAGTATTCCCGCGTGCCGGGGCGTTCGACGACGAAGTCGATCTCGCCTTTTGGAAGCTGTCCAACGTAGACTTTGCCACCGCGTCGCAGGAGTTCCAGATAAACAACATTCTCTAGGATATGGCCGGTATCGCGGCCATTGTCCTGTATGAGCAGGCGGCGGAAGGCCGGGTCGACCAGGTAATATTTTGCGTTGATTTTCAGCAGCTGTTTGCCGCGTATATCATATCGGTCTGCCTGATAGATGAGCAGACTGTCCTTGAGCCCCTGCAGGTACCTTTCGATAGTCTTGTTGTCGACTTTCCGCCCCATGCTGGTCAGGGAGTTCGCGATTTTGTTCGGGGAAATCAGGCTGCCGATATTGGCGGCGAGGTATTTCATCAGGCTTTCCATCAGCATCGTGTCGCTGCTGCCCATACGGCGCAGTGTATCCTTGATGAGAATGGTATTGTAGATGCCGGACAGATATTCCTCTACGGCTTCCGGCGTGTCTTGGAATTGCAAGGCGTAAGGGAAAGAACTGTTCCGGATATACGCGTTGTATTTTGCCGGTAAAGTCAGATTGCCTTCAAGGCCTTGACAGAATTCGGAAAATGACAACGGCAGCATCTTCAGTTCCACATAGCGGCCAGTCAGGAGCGTCGCCAGATCTCCGGACATGAAGTATGCGTTGGAACCCGTGATATAGACGTCTGCGTTTTCTTTGATAAACAGGCTGTCTACGACCTTCTCAAACGATGGGACATGCTGGATTTCGTCGAGGAAAATATAGTTCATCTTGTCCGGGAGCATCCGGCTCGTGATGTATTGGTACAGAGCGCGGTAGTCACATAAGGACTCAAAGGCTAGATCCTCGAAGTTGATCGTGATAATCTGTTCGGATGAGACGCCATGTTGCAGAAGCCATTGCCGGTAAAGCAGGAACAGCGTGGATTTCCCGCAACGGCGGACGCCGGAAACCACTTTGATCAGGTCGCGTCCTCGGAAGCGTTGCAGAAAATCGAGATACTCCGGTCTGGCAATCCATTTCATGGGAATCAACTCCTAAAAAGTCTTCAAGATACATAGTTTTAGGAATGAAATCCTAACTCTCCTATATTTTATCATGTTTTAGGAATGAAATCCAACTTTTTGTCATCATGGGGCAAAAACATAGCCGCTGCACGGGGGATTCCTGTGCAGCGGCTTTTGGAAAGGGAGGGTATGCTTTTTCAGTTCTGGGCCGCGAGGAGCTGGCGGGTGTGGGCCGCGACCTGCTCGGGGGTGATGTCTTTGCGGCGGGCGGCGCCGGTCTCGAGAGCCGCTTTGGCGACGGCCGCGGCGACGTTCGGCGCGACGTCCGCGTCGAACGGGCTCGCGATGACGTTGTCCTCGGTGATGTCCTCCGGGGCGATGAGGTCTGCAATCGCGTGTGCCGCGGCGACCTTCATCTCCTCGTTGATCTCCTTCGCGCGGACGTCGAGGGCGCCGCGGAAGATGCCCGGGAACGCGAGCAGGTTGTTGACCTGGTTCGGGTAGTCGGAGCGGCCGGTTGCGACGATGCGCGCGCCGGCCTTTTTCGCGAGCTCAGGCATGATCTCCGGCGTCGGGTTTGCCATCGCGAGGATGACGGCGTCTTTGTTCATCGAGCGGACCATATCCTCGGTGACGGCCCCGGCGACCGAAACGCCGATAAAGACATCGGCGCCCTTCATGACGTCGGCGAGTGTGCCGGCCTCTTTCTCGAGGTTCGTGATGTTCGCGATGTCATCCTTGTACGGATTCATATCGTCCGGACGGCCGGCGTAGATGGCGCCGTGCGAGTCGCACAGGATGATATGGCGCGTCTTCATGTGGTAGAGCAGGCGCGTGATGGCCTGGCCCGCGGCGCCTGCGCCGTTGACAACGACCTTCGCGTCCTCGAATCGCTTGCCGATCAGCCGGAACGCATTGATGAGCGCGGAGACGACGACGATGGCCGTGCCGTGTTGGTCATCATGGAACACCGGGATGTCGAGGGTTCTCTTGAGCTCGCGCTCGATATCGAAGCATTCCGGCGCTTTGATGTCCTCCAGGTTGATGCCGCCGAAGCCCGGCGCGATGAGTTGGACGGCGCGGATGACTTCCTTCGGGTCCTTCGTGTCGAGTGCAATCGGATAGGCGTCGACGCCGGCGAAGCCCTTGAATAGGATGGCTTTGCCCTCCATGACCGGCATGCCGGCGCCCGCGCCGATGCTGCCGAGCCCGAGGACGGCCGTTCCGTTTGTCACGACGGCGACGCTGTTGCCCTTTGCGGTGTAGTCGTAGATTTTTTCCGGATTATCCTGGATCGCGAGGCACGGCGCTGCGACGCCTGGTGAATAGGCGAGCGTCAGATCCTTTGCCGTGCGCAGCGGCACCTTGCTCGTGACCTCAATTTTGCCGTGATGGCGTGCGTGAAGCTGCAGGGCTTCGTCCGTTACGTTTGCTGCCATGCGAAAGACTTCCTTTCTTTTCGTTCTCCCGTTTTGGGTATCGTTTCCCTCGGGGGATTTCCCTTGTCTGTAGACTAGTTTACGGGAACCGGGGCGATTTTTCTGTGCCATCGGTTACCGTTCTCAAAAACTTTGTAATCGGTTACAACATTTTTTTCCTTTGACTCTATTATATCGCCATTTTTGGGGATGACAAATATGAAGTTTCCATGGTTTCGATCAAGGAAACTTATCAAAAAAAGAAAAAAAAGCGGCAATCCAACGGAATATCATGCGCTGGATTGCTGCTTTTTATGTAAACATATGCAATTTTTATCGGTCCTTACTGCCCCTTGCCGGAATTCTCGGTGCGCGATGGGGCGGAGCCGCCGGCGTTGACGCTGACGTCCTCACCGCGTTCGCTGCGGCTGGCCGCCGTGTCTTCGGAGCGGCGGTCATAGCTGCGCGAGGAACTGCTGCTCTGGGAGCTCTCCTTTTTCGGGCTTTCCTTCAGACCGCTTTCCTTGTGGCTGCTCTTCGAGACCTTGCCGATGGACGTATCGCTGGCCGGGACTTCCTTTGCCGTGGCCGGGATGGAATCCTTGTATTCCTGCTGGGCGCGCTGCATCTCCTGCTGGGCGCGTCCCGAGAGATGCAGCCCAAGCGTATTCGCGAGCGTGGCGCGCAGCTCGGCGATATCCGGGATCCAGTAGCTGATGCCGTTGATGTAGAGTGGCTTGCCCGGCACCATATCCGTCTTGAGCCCGTTCTTGCGAGACTCTTTCAGCGTGCCGGCAAACTCGAGCAGCTGGCGCACGGAAAGATCGGTCTTTACGGAGCTGATGACTTCGTGGATGACCGCCGGGAGTTTTGGGATGATGGACGGGCTCGTCAGCTTGTCCATGCAGGCCGCGATGAATTTCTGCTGGCGTTTGATGCGTCCGATGTCGCCCTCCTGATCGCGGTAGCGCACATAGGTCACGGCGGTCTTGCCGTCCATATGCTGCATGCCCGGCTGGAGGTCGATTAGGAGGCCCCCGTCGTCGTCCCATGGGTCCTCGTAGTACATGCGTTTTTCGACGTTGATGTCGATGCCGCCGAGCGCGTCGATGATCTTTTGGAACGCGTGCGTGTTGATGACGATGTAGTGGTCGACGTTGACGCCGAGGAAGTTCTCGACGGTGCTCTGCGTCAGGCGCTCGCCGCCGTACGCGTAGGCTGCATTGATCTTGTCAAAGCCGTGCCCCTTGATTTTCACGCGCGTGTCGCGCGGAATGGAGAGGAGGGCGGCCTGATCCTTTTTCGGGTCAATGGTCGCGAGCATCAGGGTGTCCGAGCGGCCGACATCGTCTTCGCGTGTATCGACACCCATAATCATGATGGTCGATTTGTCCTTGGCGGTCATCAGGCCGTCCTCCGCCAGGCTGCCGTTGCGGTCGAGCAGACTGTTCGAGGCGAACAGCGCACCGGCGGCTGCCGCGGCGATGAAGCACAGGAACAGGAGAACCCACGGCCAGACGTGTTTCTCTTTGCGGCGTTCTCTGCGCGAGCTCCGCCGGGGAGGGATAGTGGAATTTGGCAAAAAAAACCCTTCTTTTTTTCGTGCAGGTACAAAATCCGATACTTCTCTATTATAATGAAATCACCGGGGAGAAGCAACGATTTTTCAGATACATAGCTTAGAATAACAGGGAAATCTGATTTTTGAAAGGAAGATGTTTCGTGGCAGAGGAAATCGAGCGTAAATTTTTGGTCAAGGACAGTTGGACGCCGCAAGAGAAGGGAGACCGGATCGCGCAGGGGTATCTGTCGACGGAGCCCGGGCGGACGGTGCGCGTCCGCATCCGCGCCGGAAAAGGGTATTTGACCGTCAAGGGGAAGAACGACGGGATTCGCCGACTCGAATTCGAGTACGAGGTGCCACTGGCGGATGCCGAGGCCATGCTCGCGCTCTGCGTGCAGCCCATCATCGAAAAGACGCGCTATGTGGAAACGGTGGATAAGTCCGTTTGGGAAATCGACGTGTTCGGGGGGGCCAACGAAGGACTCCGCGTGGCGGAGGTCGAACTGCCGTCGGCCGATGCGCCGTTTTCGCGGCCTGCATGGCTTGGCGAGGAGGTCTCCGGGCAGATACAATATTACAACTCCAGTCTGCAGAAACACCCGTTTCGGTCCTGGTGATTATCCACGTCGTTGGGGGATATTTCCCTGCGGCGAGACACAAGATATGGTGTTCGGCAGGAAAAAGGACACGATATCTTGCGTAATCCACAGATTTATACACATTATCCACCAATTTTGGTGAAGGGAAGATGCTTTCTTGCACAGGTTGGAGAAAAACCGTTTTTATCCATAAAGAGAACCGGATTTGCAGCATGTGCAAAAAAAAGTTATACACAGCTGTGGATTATTGTGTGGATAACATAGATTTTCGTGGATAAAGTGCAGCATGCTGTGGGTAAGCTGCGCAGCACAGCGGAAAATTTTTTGACGGAAGAAAGGATTTTTGCGCCGGGAGGGCTAATATATACCTAGGACCGATTTTACGGAACGGAATGAGGATCTGAAGATACAGGGGGCGGGAGTATGGCAATGCTCAATGAATCCATGGTGAATACGCTGGTGCAGCAGGCGATGGAAATTCTGCACAATGCGTATGTGCCGTACGGCAGGGTGCCGGTCGGCGCATGCATCCTCGCGAGCGATGGGACCTTCTACGCGGGCTGCAACATCGAAAATACGATCCCCGCATTATCCACAACGGCGGAGGCTGTGGCGCTGTACCGCGCGGTCGCGGATGGCAAGCGGGAGTTCGACGGCATTGCGGTCGTCGCGGACAAGGAGGAGCCGTTTATCCCGAACGGCGCGGTCTGTCAGCTGCTCGCCGAGTTCCACGTGCCGGAGGTCGTTATGGCGAATATGAAGGGCGAGGTCAAACAGGTCGAGCTCGCAGACCTCCTGCCGTACGGCGTCCAGATTCATCAGAATACGGATTTTCGGCTGTATGCGGATGAGGACGAAGCGGAATGAATCCCGCAGGCAGGGAAGCGGCTGTGCGCTTGTGGCGTGCGGCCGCTTTTTCCTGCAGAACTATACAAAGCCGGGGAAAAACGTGTATAATAAGACAGAGCACATGGATCTAGGAGGAAAAGAAGCAAGATGAAGGAGAAAACCATTCGAGAAAAGGCCGTGGAGACGCTGGAAATCGAGTCTGCAGCGGTCCGGAAGCTGAAAGAGAACATCGACGACGGGTTTGTGAAGTCCGTGGAGTGCATTTTGAGCTGCACGGCGCGCGTCATTGTGACCGGCATGGGGAAATCCGGCCACATCGGGCGCAAGATGGCGGCGACGTTCGCGAGCACGGGCACGCCGTCGTTCTTTCTGCATCCGGCGGAGGCGTTCCACGGGGATCTCGGGATGGTCACGGAAAAGGATGTCGTCATCGCCATTTCGAACAGCGGGGAGTCGACGGAGACCATCAAGATCCTGCCGATCATCCGCCGCATCGGCGCGACCATCATCGCGATGACGGGCAACCGCGAGTCGCAGCTCGCGCAGGCCGCGGACTACGTCATCGATATCGGGCATGAGAAAGAGGCCTGCCCGCTGAACCTCGCGCCGACGACCAGCACGACCTGCACGCTCGCGATGGGCGATGCGCTCGCCGTCGCGACGATGTCGGTGCGCAACTTCACGAAGCAGGATTTCGCGCTGTTCCATCCGGGCGGGGCGCTCGGACGCCGCCTGTTGCTGAAGGTTGAGAACGTCATGCACGCCGGGGACGAGAATCCGGTCGTCGAAGGGTCGCGCGCCGTGAAGGACGCGCTGTTCACGATGACGGAGAAAGGGCTCGGTGCGGTCTCGGTCACGGACGGGGACGGCAAGTTTATCGGTCTGCTGACCGATGGCATCGTTCGCCGCGCCATCGCCAAGGACTATGCGTTCCTCGACAAGCCGGTCGCGGACATCATGTATAGCGAGCCGCTGACCATCAAGAAGGATGCGATGGCTACGGCCGCGCTGTCCGTCATGGAAAAGCATCAGCCGCGGCCGGTCACGGTCCTGCCGGTCATCGAGGACGGCAAGCCGGTCGGCATGATCCATCTGACCGACCTGCTCAAGCAGGGGGTCATCTGACGCAGAGATTCCAAAATGAGGTGAGCAAGCGTGTTTTTGGAGGAGATGCGGAAAGCCGCGGCGGCGTATGGTCTGTCCCTTTCCGATGAGCAGCTTCGGCAGTTTGACCAGTACCAGCGGTTGTTGCTCGCGTGGAACGAGAGGATGAACCTCACGGCCATCACGGAGCCGCGCGAGGTCGCGGTCAAGCATATGGTCGACAGCCTGTCCGCCTACACGCCCGAGTTATTCCATGACGGCGTATCCGTCATCGACGTCGGGACGGGGGCGGGATTCCCCGGCATCCCGCTGAAGATTTTTTGTCCGGGCATCCATCTGACGTTGATGGACGCCCTGCAGAAGCGCGTGCATTTCCTGCAGACGGTGGTCGATGACCTGGGGCTCGAGGCGGTGTCCTGCGTGCATGCGCGGGCCGAGGAGGGCGCGCGCCAAAAGGCGTATCGCGAGCAGTACGATATCGCTGTGAGCCGCGCCGTCGCGCGCCTCAGCGTGCTGGCGGAGTACTGCATGCCCTTCGTGAAGCGCGGCGGGTATTTCCTCGCGCTGAAGGGCGCGAAATACGAGGAGGAGCTGCGGGAAGCCGGAAAGGCCCTGAAGGTGATGGGCGGCAGCGGGATGGAAACGCGCCGCGTCGCATTGCCGGGGCTCGATGACGTGCGCGCCGTTATCGCGGTGCACAAGACCATGCCGACGCCGAAGGCTTATCCGCGCAAGGCCGGAACCCCGGCGAAAAAGCCGATTCTCTGAAGATGGGAAGGGTGATCGCGATGAAGAGCACGAAACATCTGCTGGCCGTTCTGCTGTCCCTCGGCCTGCTTGCCATGCCGGCTTTCTGCACGGCAACCGGTGAAAATCCGAAGGGGAGCACGCGGACGGCAGAGGAAATCCTGGCGGAGATGCAAAACCGGCATAAAGCCGCCGCGCAGTCTGCCGCTGCGCAGCCCGCGGCAAAAAACAAACGGACGAAGAGCCACGCGGCACAAAAAAGGAAGCCCGCGAAAACGCGCTATATCCAGCTGCTGAACGACAACGGCTTCAACTACGCGATGGACACGCAGAATGCGAAATGGATCCAGATGCCGCATTCTGGGGACGAGTACATCGTAGACGTCTGGGTGCGCCTGGACTCCGATGGGACGCAGAAGGAGGATGCGGCCAAGCAGGACGCGGCGTATCGCTATCCGCAGACCTATTACCTCGAGCATTACTATATCCGTCCCAGCCATCAGCAGATCCAATTCCTCTGCGAGCTCGAGGTCACGGGGCGCCCGGACAATGCCATTCACGAGCGCGCGTACAGCATGAGCAATTGGGAGAACCTTGTGCCTGGCTCCATCGAGGATGACATCTATCACGGCGTCCTTCGCAATATGCCGAAGAATACGCTGACGGGCAAGAAGCAGGGCGGCAAAACCCTGCGCGATGAGGTTGAGGATAGGCTCTGGATTTCGATGTGACCGGCGCTGTTTGTGGATAAAAGAAAAGATATCCACAAACAGCGGGATAAAATCTGTGGATAGAGTGGATAAAAAAAGTACTGCCGTACCAACGCGCATCCGCTGGTACGGCAGTACTTTTTTATCTAAGCGATTCGATCAATGGTGGAACAGGCGGATATGCGTCATGGCCATGGCCATGTGGTACTTGTCCGCAGTCTCGATGACGTTGTCGTCGCGGATGGAGCCGCCGGTCTGCGCGACATAGGACACGCCGCTCTTATGCGCGCGCTCAATGTTGTCGCCGAACGGGAAGAACGCGTCGGAGCCGAGGCAGACGCCATGCTCTTTTTTCAGGCATTCGCGTTTCTCTTCCTCGGTGAACACAGGCGGCTTCTCGGTGAACACGCGTTTCCAGTCGTCCGTCTCGAGCAGGTCGCGCCACTCGCTGCCCGTGTAGACGTCGATGGCGTTGTCGCGGTCCGGGCGGCGGACATCGTCTTTGAACGGGAGCGCGAGCACCTGCGGGCTCTGGCGGAGGAACCATTTGTCGGCTTTGTCGCCGGCGAGGCGCGTGCAGTGGACGCGGCTCTGCTGGCCTGCGCCGATGCCGATGGCCTGGCCGCCGTAGGTGTAGCAGACGGAGTTGGACTGTGTGTATTTCAGCGTGATCAGCGCGATCAGCAGGTCGCGCTTCGCGTCGTCCGGGATGTCTTTGTTCTTCGTGACGATGTCGGTCAGGCAGCTCTCGTCGATCACGACATCGTTGCGCTTCTGCGAGAAGGTCACGCCGAAGACCTGCTTCGTCTCGACCGGTTCCGGCTCGTAGGACGGGTCCATCTGGATGACGAGGTAGTTCCCCTTGCGCTTGGTTTTCAGGATGGCGAGGGCCTCATCGGAATAGGACGGCGCGATGATGCCGTCGGAGACCTCGTGCTTCAGGAAGGAAGCGGTCTGTGCGTCGCATTCGTCGGAGAGCGCGACGAAATCGCCGTACGAGCTCATGCGGTCCGCGCCGCGCGCGCGGATGTAGGCCGTCGCAATCGGGGAGAGCTCCGTGTCCTCGACGAAGTAGATGCGGCGAAGGAGGTTCGTGAGCGGGACGGCGACCGCGGCGCCGGCCGGGCTCACGTGCTTGAACGAGGCGGCGGCCGGCAGGCCCGTCGCGCGGCGTAGCTCGCGGACGAGCTGCCAGCTGTTCATCGCGTCGAGCAGATTGATGTAGCCGGGCTTGCCGTTCCGCACCGTGAACGGCAGGTCCTTTCCACCGTTCATAAAGACCTTGGCCGGTTTCTGATTCGGGTTGCAGCCGTATTTGAGTTCCAGTTCCTGCATGATTGCCTCTCCTTTTCTTTTCCATAAAGCTTATAAAGAAAGCCGACAAATCCAGGCTTCCTCTGCCCAGACGGTCGGCTTTTTCTACGCAATTCCGCGCTCCCTGTGGTATCCTCCACTTCCGTCAGTCACGCGGTTCTATCTCTATTAAATACAAAAAAGGGACATTTGTCAAGGTTTCCGCGGCGCGGCCACTCCATTTTTCGTTCTTTGGTTCGTCGGATGGGAGTAGTTTCTGCGGCAAATTTGTGGTATGATAGAGATTGATATGGGAATAAGTTGAAAGAATGCGATTCCAAGGGGGATTCGACATGTTAAAAAGCATTGCAGTCATGACAAGCGGCGGGGACAGCCCGGGGATGAACGCCTGCGCGCGCGCGGTCGTGCGCACGGCCCTTTATGAGGGCGTGGATGTCTGGGGCATCCGCAGCGGCTATCATGGCCTGCTCGAGGAAGATATGTTCAAGATGGAGCGCAAGGACGTCAGCGACATCATCCAGCGCGGCGGCACGTTCCTCGGCACGGCGCGCTGCAAGCGCTGGAAGACGCCGGAGGGGCGCCGTCTCGGCTATGAGAACCTCAAAAAGCGCGGCATCGAGGGCCTCGTCGTCATCGGCGGCGACGGATCCCTGCGCGGCGCTTCGCTGCTGTCGAAGGAAACGGGCATGCCGATTGTCGGCCTGCCGGGCACCATCGACAACGACGTCTGGGGCATGGACTACACGATTGGCTGCGATACGGCGGCGAACACGATTGTCGATGCCATCAACAAATTGCGCGACACGGCGTCGGCACACCGCCGCGTCATCGTGCTCGAGGTCATGGGCCGTCAGTGCGGCTGGCTTGCGCTGGTATCCGGCATTTCGGGCGGCGCGGAGTACATCCTGATCCCGGAGGAGGAGTACGACCTCGATGAGATCTGCAAGGATATGGCCGAGGCCTACAAGAAGGGCAAGCGCTATATCCTGATGGTGGTCGCCGAGGGTGCGGGCAGCGGTACGGAAATCGGCAAATACGTCGCGGAGAAGACCAAGCTCGATACGCGCGTTTCCGTGCTCGGGCACATCCAGCGCGGCGGTTCCCCGTCGGTCATCGACCGCGTGCGCGCAAGCCAGCTCGGGGAGAAGGCGGCGCTCGCCATCATCTCCGGCATGTCGGATATCGTCTTCGGCTTTGCCAAAGGCCACGTCGTCGCCATCGACCTGCACGATGCCGTCAACAACAAAAAGAAGATCGACCCGGATTATATGCATCTTGCTAAGGTGTTGTTCTGAGCAGCAGATACGGGTATGTCAGGCTTTTGCCGCCGTCGGATGGGACGGCGGCAAATTTTTTTGACAAAAGTCAAATTTTTCTTTTGACCTATTGACTTTTTGACTTATTCGAGTATAATAAGAATTGCAAAGGGGATAAGGGAACAGGAAAGAGCCCCGGAGGATGAGGCGCCGTTCCCGAAGAACCCGAGCAGAAAATCAAATGCTTTCGAAAGGGGATCTTGATTATGTTTGGTTTGGTTCCATTTGTCGGTGGTAACGATCTCAGCAAGGAAGACAACATCTTCGATCGCCTGATGAACGTCTTTGATGAACCGTTTATGAGCGGGTTCCACGTACCAGAGTTCAAGGTGGATGTCAAGGATAATGGCGACAGCTACGACCTGACGGCTGAGCTGCCGGGCATGAAGAAAGACGATATCTCCCTGACCTATAAAGATCACTATCTGACGATTGCCGCGAAGAATGAGAAAAACGACGAGCAGAAGGATGACAAGGGCAACTACGTACGCCGCGAGCGCAGCCAGAGCAGCATGAGCCGCTCGTTCTACATCGACAACATCGATGAGAACAAATGCACGGCAGCATACGAGGATGGCATCCTTTCCGTCCATATGCCGAAAATGGAGAATGCGGCCGAAGCGGGCCATACCATCGATATCCATGGTGTCGCTTAATCCGGCAGCATGAGCTTGTCGATGGACGAGCAGGGCCCCCGCACGGGAAACCGTACGGGGGCCCTGCTTTTTGTTTTGCCTTCGGATCATGGGTGCTGGCGATGGGGAAACGCGGCGGCCAGGCGGCGGATGGGCAGGAGCTTGAGTATGACGCAGCAGATGAGAAAATCCGGGATCAGATACGTCGCATTGAAGACGGCAGAGTATATAGCGGGATTCATGCCCTCGGGCGCGTAGGACGCGAAGAAGACGATGCCGGAGATGAAGTGGCAGATGAAGCGCGCGGCGAACGCGAGCGCGGTCGAGGCGGCGCGGTGCGCGGGAAAGAGCCCCGCGAGGCCCATGCACATATAGGGGAGCGGGTAGTCAAACAGCACCTGCACGGGGTGCACGATGAACGGATCCTGCATGAGGTTCAGGAAGCCGTACAGGCAGCCGCCGGCAGCGCCGACGACCGGGCCGAAGAGATACGCGAGCAGCAGGAGCGGTACCATGCCGCCGAGCGTGATGCTGCCGCCCTGCGGCATCGTGAAGATACGCAGCTGCTCGAGCACAAAGGTCGCGGCAATCATGAGCGCCGTGAAGACGAGCTCCCGCGTGGTGAAGTGAACGTGAAGCATAGACGAATTCCTTTCTGTAAACGATCCATGTTGAGGAAAGGCGGAAGGCGCGCTGCGCTTCCCGTCAAGGGTAAAGCCCACAATTCATTGTAGCAATGCCCGGTGGGGAAGTCAAAGAAATCGTTTTTTGGGGGAAGGATGCGCAAAACACGAGAAAATGTCGCGTGCCAGGCGTATTCTTTTGTTTGGAGGGAGAAAAAACAATTCTTGACGGAAAATTTTGCGGTGCTATAATCGGCTTATAAGATCAATACCATACAGGAAAGTGTAACGTTGTAAAGCAAGACGAACACAAGAACAAGAAAGGAAACGCGATACCCCATGGAACTTTCCCCTATTCAGCTGTTCCTCATCGCGGCGACCATTGCCGTCGTTCTCGGCTGCGGCATCTACGCGGCGAGGTCCGTTCATTCGGCCGAAGGCTTCAGCCTTGGCGGGCGTTCAGCCGGTGTGCCGCTTGTCGCCGGCTCCATCGCCGGAACTTGTGTCGGCGGCGGCGCGACCATCGGTACGGCGCAGCTCGCATCGACCATCGGGCTTTCGGCCTGGTGGTTCACGATCGGCGTCGGTCTGGCGCTGATCATCATGGGGATTTTCTACGCGCGGCCCCTGCGCCGCTCCTCGCTCGAGACCATCCCGCAATACCTTGTGCAGAACTACGGCAGGGCCGGCGGTGTGTTCACGAGCGTTGTCTCATCGCTCGGCATTCTCTTCAGCGCGGTATCGAGCTGTCTGCCGGGCATCTACATCATCGCCGCTATTCTCGCCATCCCGTTTTGGCCAGCGGCGGGAATCCTGCTCGTGCTCGTCACCTGCTACGCCTTTTTTGGCGGCATGAAGAGCGCGGGGGTCGGCGGCATCCTGAAGATGGTCGTCATCTGGGTCAGCATGTTGCTCGCGGGCGGCGCCGCCGGTTACGCGGTCCTTTTCCAGCCGGAAATCCACGCGGTGCTGCCGGCCGATACCTGGTTCAACCTCTTTGCAGGCGGCATGCAGATGACGATGGCGAATCTGATTTCCGTCATCGTCGGCATGATCTGCACGCAGACCTACGTCCAGGCGATCTTCTCGGCAACCACGCCGAAGGCGGCCTCGGTCGGCGCGTTCGTCGCGGCGCTGATCTCGCTGCCCATCGGCCTTCCCTGCGCGATGATCGGCATGTATATGCACGCGGCGCATCCGGAGGTCCCTGCGATTCTCGCGCTGCCGACGTTCCTGCTCTCCTATCAGCCGGTCGTACTCGGCAGCATCGCGATGGGCGGCATCATGCTTTCGCTGATCGGTTCGACCGCGGGATTGTCTCTCGGCATCGGCACGATGCTCTCGCGGGATATTCTCTGCAAAGCACTGCACGTGACGAAGAGCGCGTCGCAGCTCTGGCTCACGCGGCTCCTCGTGCTCGCGACCATCGTCGTCGCCGCCGTGATTGCCGTGCTCAACGAGGGCTCGCAGGTACTGTTCTGGTCGTATCTCTCGATGGCGCTGCGCGGCGGTGGCATCTTTTTGCCGCTGACGGTCGCGGTTTTCCTGCCGCAGGCCATCGAACGCCATTGGGCCGTCGCGTCCATGGTTATATCGACGGGAGCCGCGCTCGCCGCGAGCTTCGTCGGGATCAAACTGAACCCGCTCTTTGTCGGTCTCGCCGTCAGCGTCCTGCTCATCGTGCCCGGCATCCTGCAGCAGAAATACCGCCCGGTCCGGGCCCTCGTGAAAAACCGCCGAACCCATATATAAAAGATAATTGTCATGGTGTAAAAGGCAAATTTGCTTTTCGTATACAAGATACTTGAAAAAACATGGAAAAAGTATTGACATGATACACAGTTGAACCTATAATAAAGCCATAAAAAGCAACGACGCTTTGGACAACAACGCGTCGTTGTTTTTTTATTTCTCCAACATGAATGAATCAATCATTTATCAGAGAAATGAATTATTCAATCAAATTCGCGAACGAAAAGAAAGGGAGCGGAGCCATGAAACTGAGAAAATGGGAGACAATGATGATTGCCGGATTGACGGCATTCGCCGTTCTAGTCGGCGGTTGCGGCGGTAAAGACAAAGCAGCTTCGTCGGATGGCGCCTATCAGGGCAAGGTTACGCTGGGCTGCACGACCTGGATCGGCTACGCGCCACTTCATCTTGCCGTAGAGAAGGGCTTTGCCAAAGAGGAGGGCGTGGATCTCGAGATCCGTACCATCGAATCGGCCGGCGATATCAAAAACGCCATGAAGGCCGGCCAGCTGCAGGGGATGGAACAGACGATCGATACAGAGGTCATGGCCAAGTCGGGCGGCATCGATCTTGTGATGGTTCAGCCGCTCTGCAATTCCAACGGCGGTGACGGCATCGTCGCGAAGAAAGAGTACAAGACGTTGAGCGACCTCAAAGGCAAGACCATCGCCCTCGACACGACAGGCGGCGCGTCTCTGTTCTGGTTCAATACCCTGCTGGACGCACAGGGCCTCACGATGAAGGACTTCGACATCAAGAACATGTCGGCTGGCGATGCGGGTTCTTCGTTCGTCGGCGGCAAGGTTGACGCGGCGGTTACCTGGGAGCCATGGCTTTCCAAGGCAAAGGCTACGGATTTCGGATCGGTCATGACGACGAGCAAGGAAAGCCCGGGCGTCATCGTGGATGCGCTCTGCTTCAACAAGGATTTTGCCACGAAGAACCCAAAGACGGTCAAGGGCATTCTCCGCGCGTACTTCAAGGCGCTGAAGTTCATCCAGGACAATCCGGAGGAAGCCATTCCTATCCTCGCGAAGAGCCAGGGCATGACGCCGGAAGAGTTCAAGGCACAGCTGCTGAACATCCAGTACTTCGATGAGGCGATGACCAAGGACTACATGGTTTCCGGCAAGATGGCCGAGATGGCGCAGAAGGCTTCGGATCTCTGGATCAAGCTGAAGCTCATGGAAACGCCGGTCAAGGGCACGGATATCGTCGATGCGAGTTATTTTGAGGGGCTGTAAAGGAGGCACCTTCTATGACAGGAAAGAGTTTTGAGCCGCAGGGCAGTATCGGCAAGAGGATGTACACGGTTTTCGGCGCGCTGACGTTCGTCATCGTGTTCCTCGCCTGGTTCGTCGTGACGAATACCGGACTGGTGGATCCGTCTTTCTTGCCAACCCCGCAGCACACGGTGGAGTCCGCACAGCAGCTTTTCGCAGACCATGATTTCGTCAAGGATATCGGAATATCGACCTACCGCGTGCTCGCCGGCTTCCTGATTTCGGCTGTGATCGCGCTGCCGGTCGGGCTGTTGATCGGGACCTACGCGCCGATCGATGCGTTCATCGAGCCGATTACGTCGTTTATCCGGTATCTGCCGGCGACCGCGTTCATCCCGCTGTTCATTCTCTGGATCGGCATTGACGAGTCGGAGAAAATCGCCTTGATCATCATGGGCAGCCTGCCGCAGCTCATCCTGATGGTGGCTGTCGATGTCCGCAAGGTGCCGCATGACCTCGTCGAGGTCAGCTACACGCTCGGCACAAAGCCGTCGCGCGTCTTGACGAAGATCATCCTGCCGGCGAGCATGCCGCATATCGTCGATTCGCTGCGCATGGTGCTCGGCTGGGCCTGGACCTATGTCGTCGTCGCCGAGATGGTCGGTGCCTCAGCCGGTATCGGCTACATGATGATTCAGTCGCAGCGCATGCTGAACGTCGGCAATATCTTTGTCGGGCTGCTGACCATCGGCCTGCTCGGTCTGTTTTTCGATTTTCTGTTCATGGGAATCAAGAAAGTATTTTTCCGTTGGAGTGAAACGTAACGAGCGTTTTCCTTCAAGGAGGGGTGAATCATGGAAAAGATCATGTATCGCATCAAGGGTGTCACCAAGTGGTATGACAGCGGCAAGAAAAAGACCGAAGCGCTTCGGGAAATCAATTTTGATATCCGCAAAAATGAGTTCGTCGCGATTCTCGGCGCCTCCGGATGCGGCAAATCGACGCTTTTGCGCATGCTGGCCGGCTTCCTCGAGCCGACGACGGGGACCATCTACGCCGGCGATCACCCTATCCTCGGGCCTGGGCCGGATCGCGGCATGGTGTTTCAGTCGTATACGCTTTTTCCCTGGCTGAACGTCTTGAAGAACGTCGAGTACGGTCTCAAGGAGCTCGGCAAGAAAAAGGCGGAGCGCGAGCAGATCGCCATGCAGTACCTGAAGGACGTCGGGCTTTCGGGCTTTGAGAAGGCCTATCCAAAAGAGCTTTCCGGCGGCATGCGCCAGCGTGTCGCCATCGCGAGGGCGCTCGCGACTGATCCGGACAGCCTGCTGCTCGATGAACCATTCGGCGCGCTCGACGCGCAGACGCGCGGGCATATGCAGGAGCTGACGCTCGATGTATGGCGCAAGCACCCGAAGACCATCGTCATGGTCACGCACGATATCGAGGAGGCGATTTTCATGGCGGATCGTATCGTCGTCATGAAGTCGCATCCGGGCTCCATCAAAGAAGTCATCGAGGTCAATCTGCCGCGCGACCGCGATATCTACATCAAGAGTGATCCGCGATTCCTGCAGTATAAGCGCGATATCCTCGGCATGATTTATGAGGAGATGCGCGGGGATGAAACGGCCCTTGCGATGGAGGCGTGACGATGGAAAAACCATTTTTCTGGATTATCGACGATGAATGGGCGGATTACGAACGCGAAAAGACGGTGTTTGATCGGGCATTCGGCGCGGACGGCTACGAGCTGGCCTTTTCCGGGCCAAAGACGTATCGGGAGGATCTCTCCCGGTACGGCCCGCTGGCGGACGCCGTGCTGACGCAGATCGATATCGAGATCGGGCCGCGGGAGATGGAGCAGCTGACGCATTGCAGGATTCTCTCGAACTATGGTACCGGCTATAACAATATTGATGTGCAGGAGGCGCGGGCGCGCGGCATAGCCGTCGGCTATATCCCAGGCTACTGCGCGGAGGATATTGCGGACTACGTGTTGTCGGTTCTCTATCGGCGATACAAGCCGACCGCGGGGTTTGAAGAGGAAATCCGGGCCGGGAAATGGGGCGCTGCCGCGATGCCAGAACCCCTGCACCGGTTGAGCAGCAAGAAGCTGTTCCTCGTCGGTTTCGGGTCCATTGCACGGGCAGTGGCGCAAAAGGCGCGCGGGGTCGGTCTTTCCGTCAGCGCCTGGAGTCCGCATTTGAACGCGGAAAGGGCAGCGGCCGCGGGCGTCTGCTATCAGCCGCTGGCGGAAGGACTGGCCGACGCGGATATCGTGAGCCTGCATCTGCGCTATGACAAAGAAACGCATCATTTCATCGGCGCCGCGGAACTCGCGAGGATGAAGCGGGATGCCATCCTCATCAATACCGCGCGCGGCGGCGTGCTCGATACGAATGCGCTGATAGCGGCCGTGAGGGAAGGAAAGCTCGGCGGCGCCGTGCTCGATGTCCTGGAGCAGGAACCACCCGATCCCCGCGATCCCGTGCTGCACTGCCCCGGCATCGAGGTCACGCCGCATATCTCGTATGATTCGGAGGAGGCACTTGGAGATCTGCAGCGCCGGGCGGCGGAGAACGCCGTGCATGTCCTGAAGGGAAAGCCCGGTGCGGATCTCGTGTAAGAAGAAAAGCTGTGAGAATAAGGTAGGAGAGGCATATGGCAAAGAAACTTTTGAGCGGCAATGAAGCGGTTGCTTACGGAGCGCTGGCTGCGGGCGTCAAGATCGTTGCCGGCTATCCGGGGACGCCTTCGACCGAGATGATCGAGACGCTGCTGACGATGGATCTGCCGGGAACCGATGTCGAGTGGAGTGCCAATGAAAAGGTCGCTTTTGAGGTCGCGGCTGGCGGGGCGCTGCTCGGCTATCCGACGATGTGCGCGATGAAGATGACGGGCGTCAACGTAGCGTATGACAGCCTGATATCCATTGCTTATTCCGGTTGTACGGGCGCGCTGGTCGTCTATGTGGTCGACGATCCTGGCGTTTCCGCCGGCATGGCGGAGCAGGATTCGCGCGGCTTTGGCTTGATCAGCGATATGCCGGTTTTTGAGCCGGCTACCTTGCAGGAAGCCTACGATATGACGAAGCTCGCGTTCAAAGTCGCGAAGGAAATCGGCGGACCGGTATTTCTGCGTTCGGTCACGAGCCTCTCGCAGTCACACGGCCCTGTGGAGATCGAGCCGCGTGTCCTGCCGGAGACCGGCCACCCGCTGCTCGAGCACAATATGGCGAAATACACGAAGGCCGGCGCGAAAATCTGTATGGATCAGCACCAGGCTCTGCTCGACCGCCTCGAGAAAGCAAAAGCACCGATTGCCGCAGCCGGCATTAATACGCTTTCCCTCAAGAAGGCCGGCGGCTTAGGCGTCATCGCGCTCGGCGTGGCGAGCTTGTACCGCCGGGAGGCTTTCGCGGCGTTAGAAAAGGCGGGCATCGACCTCTCCGAGGTTTCCGTTCTCGATCTGAAGGAAACGCTCCCGTATGCGGATACGGAGCTCAAGGCCATTCTGAAGAACTGCTCGAACATCCTGGTGCTCGAGGAGCTCGAGCCCTACGTGGAGAACCGTGCCATCCTGCTCGCTTATCAGATGGGCGCGAAGGCAAAGATCCTCGGGAAGAACGACGGGACCTTCCGCCGCATCGGCTGCTACAACGCGGATCTCATCGAGCGCGGCATCATCAAGCTGCTCGGTACGGCGATGCCGGCGTTCCTCGAGAAGCCGGCCATCGAGCCGGAAAAGTACGCGGCTGCGCGTCCGATTACCGTCTGCGCCGGCTGCCCGCATCGCGGCACTTACATTTCCATCGCGCAGGCGATCCGCAAACTGCATAGGAAGAAGGAGGAGGTCGTCGTAACCGGCGATATTGGCTGCACGATTCTCGGCACGACACCGCCGTTCGAGATTCTTTGGACGGAAGTCGCGATGGGCGCGAGCGTCTCGCTGGCACAGGGCTTTGTCTACGCCGGTACAAAAAATCCGGTTATCGCGACCATCGGCGATTCGACGTTCTTCCATGCCGGCATGCCAGGCCTCGTCAACGCCCTGCAGCATGCGTCGAACCTGACGCTGATCATCATGGACAACGGCTGGACGTCCATGACCGGCATGCAGGTCAATCCGGGCACGATGCAGGAAGCGCAGCATTCGCCGCAGCATGTATGGCACCAGATCGATATCGAGAGCGTGGTGCGTGGGCTCGGCGTTGCGGACTTCAAGGTCGTCGATCCCTATGACCTCGCCGGCATGACGGACGCCATCGCGGACTCCATGCAATATTCAGGCACGAGCGTTGTCCTCGCGCGCCGCGAGTGCGCCATTCAGGCCGGTCGCCGCAAGATCCGCTACGGCACGGTGCGGGTTGTCGAGGATAAATGCAAGGCTTGCAAGCTCTGTATCCATCAGACCGGCTGTCCGGCGATTGACTTTACCGATGGAAAGATTTCGATTGATGCCACGCAGTGCAACGGCTGTGGAATCTGCACGCAGATCTGCAAATTCGGTGCGCTCGTCAAGGCGTGAGGAGGAAACAGCATGGCGCAGACATTGGACATTTATATCGTGGGCGTCGGAGGCCAGGGCGTCCTGACCATTGCGGATATCCTGACCAAGGCGGCGTTTCAGAAGGATATGCCGGTGAATTACTACCCGACGAAAGGCATGGCGCAGCGCGGCGGGTTCGTCAAGGTACAGCTGCGGATCGGCTCGGCGGAGGTCGGCCCGGATATCCCGGAGGGCGGTGCGGATCTCGTCATCGCGATGGAGCAATCGGAGGCCTTGAAGGGCGTGCGGTATCTCAAGAAAGGCGGAGAGTTCCTGCTCTACACGAATCGCTGGAATCCCGCCGCGGTCATGCTCGGCAAGGCGCCGTATCCGGAAGCGGATACCGTCGTAAGGGAAATCGGGCAGGCGGGCGGCAGAGCCATCGTACTCGACCCGAAGGAGAAACCGGATTTCCAGGGGCGTCCGATCCGGGACAATATCTTCGTGCTCGGAAGCCTGTTCGGCCGGACGAAGCTCAGCCAGGTCTTCCCGCAGGAGGAAATCCGAGGGCTGCTGGAAACGCGTTGGCCGAAAGCCGCGAAGGTAAATGCGTTTGCCTTTGAGGCCGGGCGCACAGCGGTGGTAAAAGAAATCTGAAGGGGGCGGCAGAATGGTATACGATGCACTGTTCAGCCCGAAGGGCGTGGCGGTTTTCGGTTCGGTAAAGCCTGGCAAGCTCGCCAACGTACTGATTCACCGTTTGATTGAGGGCGGCATGGAAAAAATTTACGCCGTGAACCCGAAGGGGCAGGGCGTAGCGGATGTGCCGGGCAAGGAAGTCAAAGGCTATCCATCCGTGCTCGACATCGAAGACGTGGTGGATCTCGCGGTCATCGCGGCGCCGGCGGCAACGGTGCCGGCCGTCCTGGAGGACTGTGGGAAAAAGGGCATCCAGGCCGCGGCCATCATCACCTCCGGCTTTTCGGAGGCCGGCAACCGCGAGGGCGAGGAAGCCATTCTTGCGGTCAGCCGGAAGTATGGCATCCGTTTTGTAGGGCCGAACTGCGCCGGGGTGGTTAGCACACAGGATCATCTGCTCGCGACGCTCGAGACGCGGCCGCCGGAGGGGAATATCGCGATCATTTCACAGAGCGGCGCGGTCGGCGGCTCCCTGATGGCGATGGCAAAGGCGCAGGGCCTCGGCGTATCGAAATTCGTGAGCTTCGGCAACGGCCTCGACCTCAACATGCTCGAGTTCCTCGGCTGGCTCAAGGACGATCCGCATACGAAGGTCGTCGCGTGCTATATGGAGTCCGTGCATGACGGGCGGGCCTTTCTGAAGACCCTGGCGGAGCTGGCGAAGGTCAAGCCGGTCGTCATCGTGAAGGCGGGCCGCAGCAGCGCGGGCAGCCGCGCGGCGTTGTCGCATACCGGCTCCATGGCTGGCGCGGATGGCGTTTTCGACGCGGCCATCCGCCAGTGCGGCGCAGTCCGCGCGATGTCGCTGGAAGAAATGTTCGACATCTGCAAGGGATTCGCGATGCTGCCGCCGGTCCAGGGCAAACGACTGCTGGTCGTTACGAATTCCGGCGGGCCGGGCGTCATGGCGACCGATCGCGCCGAGGAGGTCGGGCTTACCATGCCCGAGCCGACGGACGGCATGAAGGAGAGCTTGTACGAGTTCCTGCCTTCCTTTGCAAGCGTCAAAAATCCGCTCGACATTACGGTTGAGGGCACGGGCGAGCAGTACGAGGAATCGCTTGAGACGGCATTGCAGGAATATGACGCGGCGCTCGCGCTCTATATCGGGACACCGTATCTAAAATCGGTGCCGATTGCGGAAGGCATCGCCGCAGCCGCCCGCAAGTCCGGCAAGCCGATCGCCGCGCATATTGAAGTCGGCAGCGACATACAGGAAGCGCGGGAAATCCTCGCGCGGGCGGGCATTCCGCATTATGAGAGCGGGGAACGCTTCGTCAGCGCGCTCTCGAAGATGGCAGCCTATGAAGAGAGGCGCAGGGCGCCGCTCGGTACCGCGCCGCTGCCGGCAGGAGAGCTGAAACCGCTGCCGGCGGAGCTCCTCGAGCCGGACGCAAAGCAGCTTCTGCGGGAAAACGGCGTTGCGGTACAGCAATACGCGTTCGTGCACAGCGAGGCAGAGGCCGCCGCGGAGGCGGCAAAACTCGGCTTCCCGGTCGTCATGAAGATCGTATCGCCGCAGATTCTGCACAAATCGGATGTCGGCGGCGTCATTTTGAACATCGGCGACGAAGCGGGCGCGCGTTCGGCGTTCCGCAAGCTCGCGCAGATCGGCGCCGGGAAGGATTTTCGCGGGGCCATTTTATCGAAGATGCTGCCGCCCGGACGGGAGCTCATCATCGGACTCATCCGCGATGCGACATTCGGTCCGGTCGTTGCGTTCGGTCTCGGCGGCATCTATACGGAGGTGTTTCAGGACGTCGTGTTCCGCGTCGCGCCGATTCGCGAGGAGACGGCGCGCGAGATGATGGCGGGCATCAAGGCGCACAAGCTGCTCGAGGGCGTGCGAGGGCAGGGGCCGGTCGACTTCGACCGCCTGGCCGCTCTGCTGGTGCATGTCTCGGAACTTCCTTTCCGCTATCGCGATTTGAAGGAGATGGATCTCAACCCGGTATTCGCCTACGAGGACACGGCAGTCGCCGTGGATGCACGCATGCTGAAGGGCTGATGCGGGATGATTCGAATTCTGGTTGAAGGAGGCTGAATTCCATGGAAATCGAAACGCAGAAAATGTTCATCAATGGGGAATGGGTCTACGCGGCATCTGGCAAGACAAAGGATGTCATCAATCCGGCGACCGGCGAGGTCTTTGCCCGCGTGACGCGCGGTGACCGCGAAGATGCGCGCCGCGCCATCCAGGCGGCCCGCAAGGCCTTTGACGAAGGCAGCTGGAGCGACGGGGCGGCGACCGACCGCGCCGCGCTACTGATCAAGTTCGCGGATGAGATGGAAGCGCGCGTCGATGAGATCGCCCGCATTGAGACGATGAACAACGGCAAGACGTTGACGGAAGCGAGCTACGATGTCTATGACAGTGCCGCCTGTTTGCGCTATTACGCCGGTATCTGCACGAAGCCGAGCGGGCAGACCTATAGCGTCCCGTCTCCCGATGTGCACGCCATGACGATCCGCGAGCCGATCGGCGTGGTCGGCATGATTGTGGCGTGGAACTTCCCCATTTCACTGGCGATGTGGAAGCTCGCTCCGGCACTGGCCGCCGGCAATACGATTATTCTGAAACCGGCGAGCGCGACGCCGCTCTCCGCCATCAAACTCTTCGAGATCATGGAGCATGTCGGTTTCCCGAAGGGCGTCGTGAACCTTGTACTCGGTGGCGGCAGCGATGTCGGCGATGAGCTCGCGAAAAACACAGACGTCGATAAGATCGCGTTCACGGGCAGCATCGAAGCCGGCCAGAGCGTCATGCGCGCAGCGGCGACGAACATCAAGGGCATTTGCCTCGAGCTCGGCGGCAAATCCCCGATTGTTGTCTTCGATGACGCCGATTTCGAGAATGCGGTGGATTATGCGGCCTTCGGCATGTTCTACAACCAGGGCGAGGTCTGCTCCGCGAGCTCGCGCATCCTCATCCAGGACACGATCTACGACAAATTCGTCAAGGCGCTCGTCAAAGTCACGAAACAGATCAAACTCGGCAACGGCCTTGAGGAGGGCGTCACGATGGGGCCGCTCGTCACGAAAGAGCATATGGAGAAGGTCCTCGCCTATATCGAGAAGGGCAAGGCGGAAGGTGCGAAAGTCCTTGTCGGCGGCGGCCGTGCGACAGAGGGAGAGCTGGCCAAAGGTTATTTCGTCCAGCCGACGATTTTCGGCGACTGCACACCGGATATGACCATCGTGCAGGAGGAGATTTTCGGCCCCGTGCTCTGCCTGCAGAAATTCCACACGGAGCAGGAAGCCATCGAGCTGGCTAACGGCACGACGTATGGCCTCGCCGCGGGCGTGTTCTCGAAGGATATCGGAAAAGCGCTGCGCGTCGTCAAGAAGATCCGTGCGGGCATCACATGGGTCAACGAATTCGGCCCGGTCTACAATGAAGCGCCGTGGGGCGGCTACAAGCAGAGCGGTATCGGCCGCGAGCTCGGCACTTATGGATTCGATGAATTCACGGAAATCAAGCAGGTCAATGTTCTGTTGAAGCCGGAACCGACCGGATGGTTTGGTCCGGTAGACTGAATAGCGGGACGCGGTTACGCGGAATTGGTTCGTGAGAGGAGAAACTGCCATGATTGCACCATTTTCTTATAAACATTTTGTGGATATCGAATTCGGCGCCGGCAAGGTCAAGGAAATTCTGAACGCCGTCCGGGCAGAGCATGCGAGCAAGGCGATGATCGTCATCGATAAAGACCTCCGCAAGCTCGGTATGATGAAGCCGGTCACGGATGTCCTCGATGCGGGCCATGTCCCGTATCTGCTGTTCAGCGAATTCACACCGAACCCGAGCGTCCTGTCCGTCGACGCCTGCGCAAAGGAAATCCGTGCGGAGGGCTGCGATATCATCATCGCCATCGGCGGCGGTTCCTCGATGGATGTCGGCAAAGGCGCCGCGGTGATCGCGACGAATGAGGGCAGCATCGAGGACTACATGTACCTGCGCGGGGATAAGGCGCGTAAGGTCGAGAATCCGCTGCTGCCGCTGATCGCCGTGCCGACAACGGCGGGCACCGGCTCGGAGGTCTCGGAGTGCATCGTGCTCATCGACACAAAACAGATCAAGGACGTGTTCTACGACGGTATCCTGCTCCCGAAATATGCCTATGTCGATCCGGAGATGACCTACGGCATGCCGAAATCCGTCTGCGCGAACACGGGCCTCGATGTATTCGGCCATGCGCTCGAGGCCTATGTCTCGACGCTCGAGAATACGATGGCGGATCTGTTCTCGAAAGAGGCCATCAAGCTGACGCTCGAGTATCTGCCGGCATCGGTCGCCGGTGACAAAGAGGCCCGCAACTACATGGCCCTTGCCTCGATGTACGCGGGCATTGCGCAGTCGAAGAACGGCTGCATCATCCCGCATGCGGTGTCCTGTCCGCTCTCTGCGCGCAAGAAGGTTCCGCACGGCCTCGGCGTCGGCGTCGCGCAGATCCCGACCATTGAGTACACGGCAAAGGTTTCGGCGAAGAAATACAAGGAAATCATCGACTACATCGACCCGGCAGCCGCCTCTGTGGCGGAGGAGAAAGCCGCAGACTTCCTGATCGACAAGCTGCACGCGCTGTTTCAGGCCATCGGCGTCGATGAGAAGCTGGATATTGGCCCGGTCGATGAGGCGTTTATCGATCAGATGGCCGGAGAGGCCCTGCTCGAGATCGATATCGAGGGCTGCCCTCGTCAGCCGGTATCCAAAGCGGATCTAGTTGAAATCTATCATAAGATGCTGAAACTTGGATAGACGGCATGGATACTGCTGCAGCGCACAAAGTAAGGAGAGATTCCCATGAAGATGATCAAAGCCATCATACGCCCGGAAAAGGTATTGCCGGTTCTTACGGCGCTTGAGAAAAAAGGGCATAATTCCGTCACGCGCATCAGCGCGCTTGGCCGCGGCAAACAGCGCGGACTGAAGGTCGGAGACGTCTACTACGACGAAATCCCGAAAGAGATGCTCGTCATGGTCGTTGAGGATGCAGACGCGGAGGATGTCGTGAAGACGATCGAAAAGGAGGCGCGCACGGAGGAAACGGGTGCATTCGGCGACGGCAAGATTTTTGTGCAGGATGTGCTGACCGCCTATACCGTTTCGACCGGGAAGGAGGAACTCTGAATGAGAGAAATCGTAGCGATTATTCGTCCCAACCGCTATTTTGCGACAAAGCGAATCCTGATCCAGAACGGCTTCAACGCGATGACGACGAAAGAGGTCATCGGCCGCGGCAGGCAGCGCGTGGTATTCCATACCGACAGCGAGGAAAAGGAAACGGTAGGGATCCGGTTCATTGCAAAGCGCTATCTGGATATCTTTGCGCGCGATGCGGATGTCGATAAGATCGTCCATATCCTGATGAAGGAAAACTCCACGGGACATCCGGGCGATGGCAAGATTTTTGTACTGCCGGCCGAGAGCGCGCTGCGCATCCGGACCGGGCAGCAGGGGGATGATGTCCTTGTCTGAGACGAATCTGGCGACGCCGATTGAGGCAAAGGTCGCTTCCACCATCATCAGTGCGAGTCATATCGTCAAGCGGTATGAAAGCAAGGCTAAGACGACGCTGGCCCTCGAAGATGTGAATGTCGAAGTGCTCGAGAATGAATTCGTCTGCATTGTCGGTACCTCCGGCTGCGGCAAATCGACACTTCTGCGCATGCTCGCGGGGCTGGATTTTCCGACCGAGGGGAAGATCGTCATCAAGGACCGCCCGGTCAAAGGGCCTGGCCCCGACCGCGGCATGGTCTTTCAGACGTATACGCTGTTCCCGTGGATGACCGTCGCGGAAAACATCGCTTACGGCCTGAAGGAAAAGGGAACGCCAAAGGAAGAGCAGGAGCAAATCATCGACAAATATCTCGGGCTCATGCGGCTCAAGGGCTTCCGTGACGCTTATCCAAAGGAACTTTCCGGCGGTATGAAGCAGCGCGTGGCGATCGCGCGCGCGCTCGCCACCAATCCGGAACTGCTGCTGATGGACGAGCCGTTCGGCGCGCTCGACCCGATCACCAAATCGGAGATGCAGCAGTTGATCCGCAGCATCTGGCAGAAAGAACGGCCGACCATCGCGTTTGTCACGCATGATATCGAGGAGGCAGTGTTTCTCGCTTCGAAAATCTACGTCATGAGCGCGCGTCCGGGCCGTATCCGAGAGGTCATTCCGGTATATCTGCCGTACGACCGCAAGCAGTCCCTAAAGGAGACGGAGGATTTCGTCGCCCTGCGCATGAAGCTGCAGAGGATGCTTGAGGAGAACTGAGAGAAAAACGAGGAGGAATTCGTATGCCGCTGCTATTGCCACAGGAGTACGACTATCCCCTGCCCCGTTTGTACCGTGTGCGCCAGCATTTCGATACGGTGACCTTGCCGCGCGCGGCGATTCCCGCGCGCATTCACGCGGAATGTATGCGCGCTGCGATTCGGGAAAAGCTGCATCCGGGGGCCCGCGTCGCCGTCGCGGTTGGCAGCCGCGGCATCGCGAATCTAGATTGCATGGTGCAATGCGTGCTGCGGGAACTCCAGGCGGCGGGGGTAAAGCCCTTCATCGTCTCGGCCATGGGGAGCCATGGCGGCGGAACGGAGGAAGGGCAGCGCGAGGTGCTCGCCGCCTACGGCATCACCGAAGAGAACATGGGCGTACCGGTCATCACGGACGTCGATACGGTCGAGCTCGGCCGGCTGGCAGACGGCACGCATGTGTATTTTGACCGCACGGCATACAACGCGGACCTCATCGTCCCGATCAATCGCATCAAACTGCATACGGACTTCATCGGGCCGCTGCAGAGCGGCATTGCGAAGATGCTCGTCATCGGGCTCGGCAATCAGCGCGGGTGCACGGAAATTCACGGGACGCCGAGCAGCCGGTTTGCATCGGTTCTAGAAGAAGCTGCGCGGATGATTCTGCAGAAGGCGCCGGTCGGCTTCGGCCTCGCTATCCTTGAGAATGCCCTCGACGAGACGGCGGAGATTCACGCTTTGCCGCGGGAAACGCTGATCGAGGAGGAGAAGGCTCTCGTCCAGAAATCCATCGGCTATTTCCCGGGGCTGCTGCTCCCGTCCATTGACGTGCTCGTGATGAAGGAAATCGGCAAGGATGTTTCCGGCGCCGGCTTTGACCCGAACATCGTCGGGCGCAGCACGGCGCGGGATGACTTTCTCGTGCCGATTCCAGCCATTTCGCGCATGGTCCTTCTCGATGTTACGGAGGCTTCGCATGGCAATGCCATCGGCATCGGTCTCTTCGACGTCATCACGAAGAACATTCTGCCCAACATCGATTTTGAGGCGATGTACGCGAACGCGATTGCCTGCCGCTGTGTCGAGGATGCCAGGATTCCGCTGCAGGCAAGGGACGAAGATGAGGCAGTCCGTATTGCTCTGAAGCTCTGTCGCGGCGTGCGCCCGGAACAGGCAAAAATCGTTCGCATCAAGAATACGCTGTCGCTGCAGGAAATCGAGGTCAGCGGCGCATTGCTTCCCGAGGTGAAGAAAAATCCGCGCCTGGAACTCCTCTCCTCCGCAACATAAAGCGGTGGAATGGCTGTCTGAGGAAAGCGGGGCTTTCTTGACAAAGAAGAAAGAGGCTGACTATAATGAAATGGAATCGGTTAGAAAAGGAGAAACGCCATATGCCAGCCTTTGAGACGCCGGAACAGCTTTCGCTGCTGCTTGCCAATGCGGCCAAGCAGTCGCCGACCAATCAAAAAATCGCGTTGTACATCGAGAAGAATTATCTGCAGATCATCTTCATGACGGCGAGCGAGCTCGCGGACGATATGGGTGTCTCGCAGGGGAGCGTATCGCGGTTCTTCATGATGCTCGGCTATCATGGCTACAACGAATTCCTGCGCAATCTGCAGCAGGTGATGCTCAAGAAGCTCACGGCGCCGGAACGCCTTCATTACAGCAGCCCGAAGGGGCATCACCACAAGGGCAGCGCAAGGCGCCCCATACTCGACAGTGAGATCCGCAACCTCGATGGCCTGGAGAAAGCCTTCCTCGGGCCGGCCTATCAGGCCATGCTTTCGATGGTGCTCTCGCCGAAGCGGCTGATTCTGATTTCTGCGCGGATGTCGGCGACGCTGCTGCCATACGCGGCGTATATTCTCGGGAAAATGCGGGAGAACGTCTCGACCGTCCTGCCGGCGACGCGGGATTTTGAGACGCTCGAGCTGCTTTCCCCGGAGGATGTAAACATCCTCGCGGTGGCGTTCCCGCGGTACTCCCGCACGCTGATTGAGAAATGCCGGATCATCAAGGAGAAGGGCATTCCGATCACCGGGTTGACGGACAGTACCTTTTCGCCGCTCGTGCCGGTCGTCGACCATGCGGTTTGCGTGCCGATTACGACGGGGGCTCTGTTTGACGTATATGGGACGCCGCTGACGTTTCTGAACCTGATGCTGCAGGATGCCGCCGCACAGATGCCGCAACTCAAGAGTCGCATCGACGCCATCGAGGACATCGAGAAGCGGAATATGGTGTACTTTACAAAATAATGTATACAAAAGGGAATCATATTGACATACTGTAAGCCTCGTGGTATTCTAAACGTAGATAGAGAACAAAGGTGTTCGAGACAGAGAAAACTGTCTTGAACACCTTTTTGTTTTCCTTCGGATGAATAATATCATCAATCCTAAAAACGAGAGAATGTGCCCATCAAACATACCGCGATGGCGTATCGTTGAGGAGGCAGGACAACATGAAACTAAAAGCAGAAGAACAGGCCATGCTCGATGGCAAATACGGGCCGGGTACGCAGCTCGCCATGAAGGTACTCGTTGCGATCGGCGAAGCCTATGATGCGCCGTATATGGTGCCGGTTACGCGCACGCATGTCGCGCTGAGCAATCAGGAGGCGGATCTGTGGTTTGCCGAACGTCTGGCAGAGGGCGGCGCGCACTGTCGCGTGCGTCCGACGGTTAACCCGAGTTTTAATTGGAAGCAATGCGAAGCCTTCACGCATGTGGAACCGGAGGATCTTTCCATCGTCAAGCGCACGCACGCGGCCTACACCAAGCTCGGCGCCATCATGACGTATGATTGCACGCCGTACCTCGAGCGCAACGTACCGCGCTTCGGGGAGATCCTCTCGTTCTCCGAGTCCAGTGCGACGCCGTTTGTCAATTCGGTTTACGGCGCGCGGACGAATCGCGAGGCCGCGCAGAGCGCGCTTTGCTCCGCGGTGACCGGTGTGACGCCTTACTACGGCTATCTGCTCGATGAGAACCGGGCGGGTGATGTTCTCGTCCACGTTGAGGCGGATATGCAGGACGATTTCGACTATCAGATGCTCGGTTATTTTGCACCGCGCAAGACGGGCTTCGGCGTACCGGTTTTCGAGGGGCTCGAAAACCCGTCGAAGGAAGCGCTGATGAACCTCGGCGCGCAGCTCAATACGGGCGGCAACGTCGCACTTTACCATATCGTCGGCTTCACGCCGGAAGCGCCGACGCGCGAGGCGGCGTTCCAGGGAAAGAAGCCGAAAAAGGAAGTCACGATCACGCGGGCGGACCTCGAGACGATGCGCAGCGAGCTCACGGCGCCGGGCGGAAAGATTGATTTCGCGCTATACGGCTGCCCGCATTTTACGATTGACCAGGTCACGACGATCGCGGAGATCGTCAAAGGCAAGAAGCTCGCGGTGCCGATGTTCATCATGACGTCGTCGCTGACGAAGAATCTAGCGGAGAAGATGGGTTACGAGGCCATCATTCGCGAGGCCGGCGGCTGGATCATCGACGATACCTGCATGGACCAGCCGTGCTGGAAATTCCTCTACGGCAAGCGCGGGATCACGGATTCCCCGAAATGCGCGTACTACACAAAGCGCCGTCAGATGGATTTCGTTCTCGCGCCGCTGAAAGATTCCGTCGAAGCCGCCCTCGCGGGCGAGTATTGAGAGGAGGAATTCGGATGAAAACTTTTTCCTGCCATAAAATTGCCGGTGGAAAGGCGTCCGGCGAGCTTCTTTATTCGGAGGATCCGATTTGCTTTTATTTGATCGACCCGAAAACCGGGAAGATCATCGAGAAGCAGCATTGCCTTTACGGGCAGTGCGTGACGGGGAAAATCCTCGTCTTCCCGTATGGCAAGGGCAGTTCCGTCGTCCAGGCGGACGGCATGTACCAGCTGAAGCTCACGGGCAAGGGCCCCGCTGCCATCATCGTCCGCGATGCGGATACGACGCTGGCAGCGAGCGCGATCATCTTCGATCTGCCGCTCGTGAACCGCATGCCGGAGGAATTTTACCAGGCCGCGGCGAGCGGGAAACTGGATGGCAAGTCCGCTGACCTCAATGTGGAGACGGGCACGCTGTGCCTCATGGATTGAATGGATCGTTTTTGTATTTCCCAGAGGGGGGTATTCATCATGAAAGCATTTTGGAAGAAAGTTTTCGCCGTTACCCTGTCGGCAGCACTTGTGGCCGTGGCAGCTGGCTGCGGCGGCACGAAGCAGGCTGCTACGAGCAGCAGCTCGTCCGGCGCGGGCGATAAAATCATCATCGGGCAGGCGTCGTGGATCGGCTTTGCGCCGTTCTATATCGCGGAGGATAAGGGCTTTTTCAAGGATCATGGCGTCAATGTCGAGGTTCAGTCGATTGAGTCCAAGGCGGACAGCAAGAGCGCGCTCGCCGCGGGACGCATTCAGGGCGTGTCGACGACGATCGATACGCAGATTGTCAACGCGAGCAGCGGCATCGACCTCGCCTGTGTCCTGGCGCTCGATACGTCCTCTGGCGGCGATGGCATTATCGCGAAGAAGGAGTACAATTCCCTGGAAGATCTGAAGGGGAAGAAGGTCGCGCTGGATACGACCGGTGGCGCGGATTTCTTCTGGTTCCAGTATCTACTTCATCAGAAGGGCATGAGCATCAAGGACTTTGATGTACAGAACATGGCGGCTGGCGATGCCGGTGCGGCGTTCGTCGCGGGCAAGGTCGACGCCGCCATCACGTGGCAGCCGTGGCTCTCGAAGGCCTCGAAGACCGATTTCGGGCATACGCTGATGGACAGCAAGGCGACCCCGGGCATCATCGTCGATACGTTCGCGATGCGCAAGGACTTCATCCAGGCGCATCCGGAGGCAGTAAAGGGCATTACGGCCGCATGGTATGACGCCATCCGGTTCCTGAAGGAACATCCGGACGAGGCCATCGATATCATCGCGAAGCATCTCGGTGAGAAGCCGGAGAACGTCAAGAGCGAGCTGCAGGACGTCACGTTTTACGACGAAGAGGGCAACAAGAAGTATTTCGGCACGAAGGAGAACCCCGGCGATTTCTACAAGGTAGCGAAGATGGCATCGGATCTTTGGACGGAGCTGAAGCTGATCGATAAGCCGGTCGCGCCGGAGGATGTGCTTGACGGTTCGTATCTCTGATCCTTGATGGGGAACATCGGGCAGCGGCAAGAGAAAGGAGCGATGCTCATGGCCGGAAATCGTCTGCGCGTGAATGCGGCGCGCCTGCAGGAGAAGCTCAGGGAGCTTGCGAAAATCGGGCGGAACGCGGCGGGCGGCATCGACCGCCAGCTCGCGAGCCCGGCGGACAGCGAGGCGCGCGCCTGGCTCAAGGCCCTTTGGGAAAACATCGGGCTCGGTGTACATACCGATGCCATAGCGAACCTATGGGGGAAGCCCTGTGGCGCCGCGGCGGGGAAACCGATTGTACTCGGCTCGCATCACGATACCGTGCCGAACGGCGGCGCCTATGACGGCGCACTCGGCGTGCTGATGGCGACGGAGGTCGTGCAGACGCTCCTCGAGAACGGGGCAGCGCTCCGGCATCCGGTTTGGACGCTGTCTATGACCGGTGAGGAACCGAGCGATTTTTCCGTGTCGACGCTTGGCTCGAAGGTGCTATGCGGGCGGCTCGTGGAAAAAGATCTCGAGCAGATCCGAAACCGCGTGACGGGGGAGACGCTGGAGACGGCCATCGCCCGCCTCGGCGGCGACATCCACCGCGTGGCCGAGGACGCGCGGCTCGAGAAGGGCAGGCTCGCCGCCTTCCTCGAATGTCATATCGAGCAGGGGCGTCGCCTCTACGACGCCGGCGAGCACATCGCCGCGGTCACCTGCATCACCGGGATTTACCGCGAGATCCTCTACGTACACGGAGAGGCCAACCACGCGGGGACTACGCAGCTCGAGAACCGGCGCGACGCCCTTGCGGCGGCGTCCGATATCGTGCTTGCCGTCGAGGATCTAATGCGGGGGGCGCCGGATCTCGCGGCGACGGTCGGGCATATTCAGGCGCAGCCGAACGCGTCGAACATCGTGCCGGCGCAGGTCATGCTGACGCTTGACCTGCGCACGGCGAATCCTAAGACGCGGGCTGCGGCGCTCGCGCATTTTGGCGAAGCCGTCCGCGGAATAGAACAGGCGCGCGGCGTCGTCATCGAGCGTAAATTGAACCTCGACCAGGCGGAGATGCCGATGGCAGGCGAGGTCATCGAGGCCATCGGCGATGCGGCCGAGGCACTGCATGAGCCGCGGCGCGAGCTCGTGAGTATGGCTGGCCATGATGCGGCGAACCTGGCACGCGTCACGAAGGCGGGTATGCTGTTCGTATCGACGGTCGATGGGTACAGTCACTGCCCGCAGGAGGCGGCGCCGGAGAAATCCGTCGCGATTGCCGCACAGACCATGCTGGATGCGGTGTTACTTTTGGATGGGAGGCTGCCGAAATGACGGAAAAAAGACGTCTGATCGAGCCGGCGCTCTGCTTTACCGCAGGCGCGGCGCAGAAGGATTTTGCCGTGTTGACGAAGGGCGGGAAAATCAAGGCCGTCGGACCGGCGGCTGCTCTGGAACAAGCGAATCCCGAACTCGCGCCGGAGCGATGGGAGCGGCTCGCCCTCGTCCCGGGCACGGTCAACGCGCATAACCACAGCTTTCAGAGTCTGCTCCGCGGTATCGCGGCGGACAAGCCGTTTTTGACCTGGCGTGATGAGTCCCTGTACAAGTATTCCCCGCGGCTCAGGCCGGAGGATATCTACACGGGCGCGTTGTTCTCCTTTGCGGAGATGATGAAATGCGGCGCGACGACGGTCTGTGACTTCTTCTACCTGCATAACGACGGTACGGCAGGGGACGAGGCCGTCATCCGTGCGGCGCATGACCTCGGCATCCGCCTCGTGCTCGCCCGCACGATGTACGACTGGGACGGCGCCCCGGCGGGATACGTGGAGAGCGTTGCGCAGGCGGAGGCCAACACCGACAGCCTCATGAAGCAGTATCCGGGCGGCATGGCCAAGGTCATCCCGGCGCCGCACAGCCTGCACGCGGCCTCGTCGGAAATGGTCGAGGCAGGGCACGCGCTCGCGGTGAAATACCACACGCCGATGCACATCCACGTGTCGGAGGAGCGGTTCGAGGTCGAGCAGGTGCAGAAAAAATACGGGATGACGCCGCTGGCGTACCTCGACGAACTTGGCGTCGTGGACGAGCACCTCGCCATCATCCACGGTGTTTGGCTGACGCCGGACGAGATCCGGACGCTCGGCGCGAAAGGCGGGCATCTGATTTACTGTCCGTCGAGCAATATGTTCCTCGCCGACGGCATCACGGATATTCCCGCGTTCCTGCGGGCGAAGGTTCCCGTGGCGCTTGGCAGCGATGGCGCCTGCGGCAACAACCGCAACAGCGTGTTCGAAGAAATGCGCATGGCACCGATCCTGCAGAAGGCAAAGACGCTTGACGCGCTCTGCGTCAACTACCGGGACGCGATGGATATGGGCACGGTGAATGGCGCGAAGGCGCTCGACCTGCCGGTCGGCGCCATAGAGCCCGGGTGCATGGCGGATTTCGTCGGCGTGAATCTCGACGACCTTTCCATGCAGCCGCTATCCGGCAACGGGCAGTTCCTGCCGAACCTGATCTACGCGCTGCAGCCGACGGCGATTGACCGCGTGGTGGTCAACGGCGAGGACACGGTGAGAGAGGGCCGACTGGTCCGCCTTGGCGAACCGGAACTGCTCGGGAAAATCCGCGCGACCATGCGGCACCTGGAAGAGAGATAACAAGCGACAGCATGATATCGCAAGATATGCATAGGAGATGTTTGCATCATGAAAGCACAGCCATTTTGCATTCCACCGATCACGGAGTATCCGGAGATGCCGGCTTTTGTACCAGGCATCCGCCGCGCTCCATCCCGCGGGTTTCACTTGACGCAGGCGCAGACGGAGACCGCGCTCAAGAACGCGCTCCGCTATGTCGACCCGAGTCTGCATGAAAAACTCATTCCGGAATTCCTGCAGGAGCTCAAGACGTATGGCCGGATCTATGCGTACCGCTACCGTCCGGCAGGGCGCATCTACGGCAAGCCAATCGACGAGTACAAGGGCAATTGTCTTGAGGGCAAGGCCTTCCAGGTCATGATCGACAACAACCTGGACTTCGAGGTCGGCCTGTATCCGTATGAACTGGTGACCTATGGCGAGACGGGCAGCGTCTGCCATGACTGGCTGCAGTACCGCCTGATCAAGAAGTATCTCGAGGTCATGACGGATCACCAGACGCTCGTCATGGAAAGCGGCAATCCGCTCGGCCTGTTCCCGTCGAAGCCGACGGCCCCGCGCGTCATCATCACGAACGCGTTGATGGTCGGCGAATTCGATAATCCGAAGGACTGGGAGATCGCCGAGGAAATGGGCGTCGCAAACTACGGCCAGATGACGGCCGGCGGCTGGATGTACATCGGGCCGCAGGGCATCGTGCACGGCACGTACAACACGCTCCTGAATGCCGGCCGCATGCATCTCGGCGTACCGGAGGACGGCAACCTCGCGGGACATCTGTTCGTGAGCTCGGGCATGGGCGGCATGAGCGGCGCGCAGCCGAAAGCAGCGGAAATCGCACACGCGGTCGGCGTCATCGCTGAGGTCGATATGTCACGCATTCAGACGCGTCTCGACCAGGGCTGGTGCAGCGAATGCTATGACAGCCTCGACGAGGTCTTCGCCTCGGCAAAGCAGCACCTCGCGGCAAAGACCGCGACGTCGATCGCCTATCACGGCAACATCGTCGACCTGCTCGAATACGTCGTCAAGAACCATATCCACGTCGATCTCATGAGCGACCAGACTTCCTGTCACGCGGCCTATGAAGGCGGCTACTGCCCGCAGGGCCTGACGTTTGAGGAACGCACGAAGATGCTCGCGGAGGACCGTGGGCAGTTCGTGCAGCTCGTCAACAAGAGCCTGCGCCATCAGTACGAGCTCATCATGACCTGCGTCAGGGACGGCACGTATTTCTTCGACTACGGCAATTCGTTCCTGAAGGCGGTCTACGATGCTGGCGTCAAGGAGCTCTCCAAGAATGGCGTCGACGATAAGGACGGCTTCACGCTGCCGTCGTACGTCGAGGACATCATGGGCCCGCAGCTGTTCGATTACGGCTATGGCCCGTTCCGCTGGGTCTGCCTGTCCGGCAAGCATGAGGATCTCATCGAGACGGATAAGGCGGCGATGAGCTGCATCGATACGAACCGCCGCTACCAGGACCGCGACAACTACAACTGGATCCGCGACGCGGAGAAGAACAACCTCGTCGTCGGCACGCAGGCGCGCATCCTCTATCAGGATGCCGAGGGGCGCATCCGCATCGCGCTGAAGTTCAACGAGCTCGTGCGCGAGGGCAAGATCGGCCCCGTGATGATGGGCCGCGATCATCACGATGTCTCGGGCACGGATTCGCCGTTCCGCGAGACCGCGAACATCAAGGACGGCAGCAACGTCATGGCGGATATGGCGGTGCAGTGCTTCGCCGGCAACGCAGCGCGCGGCATGAGCCTCTGTGCTCTGCACAACGGCGGCGGCGTCGGTATCGGCAAGTCCGTCAACGGCGGCTTTGGCCTCGTACTGGACGGCAGCGAGCGCGTCGACAACATCATCAAGAGCGCCCTGCTCTGGGATGTCATCAGCGGTGTCGCGCGCCGCAGCTGGGCGAGGAACGCGCATTCGATGGAGACCATTCAGAAATTTAATGAAGATTTCGCACAGAGTGCGCACGTTACGGAGCCGTGCCTTGCCGATGACGAGCTGGTGAAAAAAGAAGTGGCGAAGCTGTTCTGATATCCGCCTAGGCTAGGAAAGCGCGGGAATAAAGGAAACGGGTGCACGTGAGGTGCAGCCGTTTCTCTATATCCAGAGATTTGGGAAGAAAGGCGTGACGCTTATGCAGGAGACGATCATCCGGGGGATCGCGCAGCTCGCGACACCGACGGGAAGGAGCGCGCGGCACGGCGGGGCGATGAGAGAGCTTTCCATCACCTCTGGCGCGGCGGTATGGATCGAGGACGGCGTGATCCGTGCGGCAGGCAAAGAGGAGGCGGTGCTGAGCGAGGCAGCGGCGGCGTGTGATGCGGTGCGGCTGGCGCTTTCCGGCAGCCCGCAGCAGGAGACCATCGTGCTGGACGGCAAAGGGAAATGTGCGGTGCCTGGCTTTATCGATCCGCACACGCATTTTCTGTTCGGCGGTGCGCGTGCGCAGGAATTTGATGACCGCCTGGCAGGCGTCCCCTATTTGGAACTTCTGAAGCGTGGCGGCGGCATCGTCGCGACGATGCGCGCGACGCGGGCGATGGACGAGGACGCGCTTTTTGCGGCGGGGGAAAAGACGCTGCGGGCGATGCTGGCGCTCGGCATCACGACGGTCGAGGGGAAAAGCGGCTATGGCCTCGACCGCGAGACCGAGCTGCGTCTTCTGCGCGTACTGCGGCGCCTTGACCAAGAGACGCCGGCGACGGTCGTCCCCACGTATCTCGGCGCGCACGCCGTGCCGCCGGAGTATCAGGGGCGCTCCGGGGACTATGTGGACTTCATCTGCCGGGAAATGCTGCCGCTCGTGCGGGAACAGGGGCTGGCGGATTTCGTCGATGTGTTTTGTGAGACGGGTGTGTTCACGACCGGCGAAGCGCGAAAGATTCTCGAAAAAGCGCGGGATCTCGGCTTTATGCTGAAATTGCATGCGGACGAGATGAGCAGCACGGGCGGCGCGGAGCTCGCGGCCGAGCTCCGCGCGGTCAGCGCCGATCATCTGCTGTCGGTCAGCGAGGCGGGCATTCGGGAGCTCGCCACAGGGCAGACGGTTGCGGTACTGCTGCCGGCGACGGCGTTTTGCATGCGGATGCCCTATGCGCCCGCGCGCAAGCTTATCGACAGCGGAGCAGCCGTCGCGCTCGCGAGCGATGACAACCCGGGCAGCTGCTATACGTATTCGTTGCCGCTCGTCTTCGCGCTGGCAGTCATCGCCATGCACATGACGGCGGCCGAGGCGCTGACGGCAGTCACGCTGAACGCGGCCGCGGCCGTCGGACGGGCCGAGGAGATCGGCAGCATCGAGCCCGGGAAGCGCGGCGACATCGTATTGCTCGACGCGCCGGACTACCGGTATCTTTCCTATAAGACGGGCCTCAGCCTGGTGCAGGCCGTGCTGAAGGACGGCGCCATCGTTTACGAGGGGGCAGCATCATGAAGATACAGATCATCCCGCTGGAAAATCAGCCGGTCGCGCAGTGGTCGGGCGGACAGACGCGCGAGCTCTATATCGCGGGCGGAGCGGCGGACTACGCCGCGAGGGACTTCACCCTGCGGTTGAGCTCGGCGACGGTGGAAACGGACGAATCGACCTTTACGCCGCTGCCCGCGTTCCATCGCGTGCTGATGCCGCTTTCCGCTCCTGTCCAGCTGACGCATGACGAGGAGCAGCCGATTGCGCTCCTGCCATTCCAGACGGATTTCTTCGATGGCGGCGCAAAGACGATCAGCCGCGGCCGGTGCCAGGACTTCAACGTCATGTGGGCGAAGGACGCGCCGTTTGAGGTCGCGCTGGAAGCGCTGGATAACTTTCCTTGCCTTCTGGACGGGGCGGAGGAGGATTTCTACTACGCGTATCGCGGCGATTTCTTCCTCGACACCCGGCACGAGAACATCCATCTGATGGAGGGGAGCCTGTTGCATCTGGAGCGGCCGGGCATCACGCGGATCCGGCAGGGCAGGACGGACGATGCGCAGCTCATACATGCTGCCGTACAGCGGAAATGAAAGGATGATATCATGGGTCAGGAAAAGAATACGGCGGAGCTTCTGGTGGAATGCCTGGAGGCCGAGGGCGTGCGCTGCATCTTCGGCATCCCCGGAGAGGAGAATCTCGCGGTGCTCGAGGCGCTGAAGGACTCCTCCATCCGCTTCATCACGGTGCGGCACGAGCAGGGCGCGGCCTTCATGGCGGACGTCTACGGGCGCTTGACGGGCAAGGCCGGGGTCTGTCTGTCGACGCTCGGCCCGGGCGCGACGAACCTGATCACGGGCGTCGCGGACGCGGACAGCGACGGTGCGCCGCTCGTCGCGATTTCCGGGCAGGTGCACAGCGACCGCATGCATATCACGGCGCATCAATATCTCGACCTGCGCGCGATGTTTGAGCCGATTACGCGGCGCGCCTATACAGTCGTTCATCCGGATTCAATGGCGGAAATCGTGCGGCTCGCGTTCAAATACGCCGAGCAGGAAAAATCCGGCGCGACGTTTATCGACCTGCCGGTCAATGTCGCGAAAATGCCGGTCCGGAAAGGAGAGCGGCCCCTGCTGCCGCAGCATCAGCCGGTCGAGTACGCGACGGAAAATGCCATCCGGAAGGCATCCGCGCTGATTGAGAAGGCCGAGAACCCGGTCATCCTCGCCGGCGCGAGCCTGATCCGCAGCGGGGCGGCGCCGGAGCTCACGCGCTTTGCCGAGGAGCTCAAGCTCCCGGTCGTGAACACGATGATGGCAAAGGGTGCGATCCCGTTCACGAGCCCCTACGCGCTCTGGACGGTCGGCATCCCGATGGCAGACTATCAGACGCGCGTGCTCGAAAAAGCCGACCTCGTCATCGCGGTCGGCTACGACATCATCGAGTACGCGCCGTCGAAATGGTTTACGCCGGGCACGCGGATCCTGCATATCGACCGCCGGCCGGCCGATATCAACCGCGACTATCAGCCGGAGGTCAGCGTCGTCGGCGATATCGGGGACGCCCTCGAGCGCATCCGCTCGGCAACGACGCGGACAAAGGAACCCGAGGAGATTCTGGCCATCCGTGCGCGCATGGTGGCCGAGCACACGGGTTATGCGGACGATAACAGCTATCCGGTAAAGCCGCAGCGCGCGCTCATCGACGTGCGGGAGGTCATGGGCCCGAAGGACATCCTGATCTCGGATGTCGGCGCGAACAAGGTCTGGGCTGCGCGGCATTACCAATGCTATGAGCCGAACACCTGCATCATTTCGAACGGCTTCGCGACGATGGGCATCGCGGTACCGGGCGCCATTGCGGCGAAACTCGTCTATCCGGACCGCAAGGTGCTCGCGCTGACCGGCGACGCCGGCTTTCTGATGAACTGCCAGGAGATGGAGACCGCCGTGCGCTGCGGCACGAATTTTGTCACGCTGATCTTCAACGATCGGAGCTACGGCCTGATCAAATGGAAGCAGATGATGCAGTACGGCGAGTCGCTCTACGTCGATTTCGATAATCCGGATTTCGTTAAATTTGCGGAAAGCATGGGGGCAATCGGCTGGCGGGTCGAGCGCACGGAGGATCTGCGCCCGATGCTCAAGCGCGCGTTCCGGCAGACGAAGCCGGTCATCATCGACTGTCCGATAGACTACGGCGAAAATATGAAGCTCACGCATCACCTGGAGAAGCTCATGAAAGAAATCTGACGCGCGTTGGCGCTGTTTTCCGCGCTGCCCTTAAGGGACGGCGCTTTTTTTTCGATAGTCTATTTGAGAGGATCTCTCCGGAAGGGGGAATACGGGATGGATACGATGAGCATCGCGGCATTGTCCGTGGGCATGGCGCAGGCGCAGACCGCGCAGAGCGTTGACACCGCCGTCCTCAAGATGTCGATGGATTCGTCGGCGGAGGGCGTCACAGATCTGCTCGACACGATGGGCGAAAGCCTGGATCCGAATCTCGGGCAGAATCTCGATATTCTGGCCTGAGGGCAAGAAAGAGCCTTCCCGAAGAGGGAAGGCTCTTTATCGGTCAAGGCCGTGGTAGAGGTCTGGGCGGCGGTCCTTCTGGATATCCATGCTCTGGCGGATCTGCTGCCGGATGACGGGGCGCAGGTTTGCGAACAGGATGGCCTCGCCTTCATCGGCTTCGGCGAGGATTTCGCCCCACGGGTCGATGAGCGCGGAATGGCCAGCGAGCGGTTCGCCACCTGGCAGGGTTCCAGCCTCATTGCAGGCCGCAACAAAAATCTGGTTCTCGATAGCGCGGGCGCGTATGAGCGTCTGCCAGTGGATCAGCCGCGCGAGCGGCCAGGCGGCCGGCAGGAACAGGATCTCGATGCCGTGGAGCGCGAGCACACGGGCGAGCTCGGGAAACCGGATATCGTAGCAGATGAGCACGCCGCAGGTCACGCCGTCGAGCGGGAAGGTCACGAGCTTGTCGCCGGCGGTGAAATCCAGATTCTCTCCGGCCGGTGAGAACAGATGCGTCTTATGGTAGGTCGTGACCTGGCGGCCGAGCCGGTCAAAGACGTAGCAGCTGTTGAAGATCTGCGGGCCGATGGCATTCGCGACGCTGCCGCCGACGATGTTGACCTGATACCGCTGCGCGAGCCGCGAGAGCGTCTGGCGCGCGTCGCTGCCGTCCGGGTCTGCGTAGTCCCGGATCGGCTTCGGGTAGAAGCCGAGGCGCCAGAGCTCCGGCAGCAGGAGGGTATCTGGCCGGTCGTGCATGGCCTGTCCCGCCATGCGGTAGAGCGTGCCGGTGTTCTTGACCGGCTCACCGGGCAGAATCGGCATCTGCAGGATGGAAACTTTCATATAAGCACCTCAAAGAGAAGGGAGATGGTATCGTGGAACGCGTATCTTATGCGGTCGGTGATATCGTACGGATGAAGAAGCCGCACCCATGCGGCAGCAAGGAATGGGAAATCCTGCGGACGGGCATGGATTTCCGCATCAAATGCCAGGGTTGCGGGCACATGGTCATGCTGCCCCGCGCGAAGTTCGAGCGCGCTGTGCGCGAAATCGTGCAGAAGGCAACGCCGCAGAACTGAAACATATTCCTATAACTAGAAAAATAGCCAGCCTCGTGGTATACTGATGATACCGGCGGAGCTGGCTGCCCTTCTTTACGGAAGGGGGCATGTACAATGAGCACCTACGAGAAGCTATCTTTGCTGATTGCTTTTGCAACGCTCGTTGCAACTGTTCTCAAGTAATGTAAGGAATACACCAGACCTGAAGTGACGATCGTGTCCTCACATTTATTATAGAAGGGGCACCGGCGCTTCGACCCGCCGGTATCCTTTTCTTCATGCTTCAATTGTAGCATGAAGAATTTTTTTTTGCAAGGAGTCTCGTGTTTGGGCAGACTCTCTTTTTCTTGTGTTACATTGTAAATTGTTTGCAGACAGAGCCTTGTCAACCGGTTTTCAATATGCTATAGTAAATCTATGTTCATTCGGAGAGAATAAATGGAGAAGGAAACTTGGAAACTTCCGCATGGAAACTCTCAGAAATGAGCAGAATTGTAAACACTTATGTACATTTAGAGGAGGAGTTTCTATGAAGAAGACTCTCGCAGCAGCACTGACGACGGCTCTCGTCCTCGGCGCAGCAAGCACGACGTTCGCGGCGGCTAACCCGTTCTCGGATGTCCCGGCAGACCATTGGGCATATGATGCGGTTTCGCAGCTCGCAAAGGACGGCGTCATCGAAGGCTATGGTGACACGACGTTCCAGGGCAATAAGAACATCACGCGCTATGAGATGGCACAGATGGTCGCAAAGGCGATGGCAAAGACCAACGTCTCGACGAACGACGCCGCTCTGATTGACAAACTGAAGGCAGAGTTCAGCGATGAGCTCAACAACCTCGGCGTTCGCGTCAGCAACCTCGAGAAGAACGCGGACAAGGTGAAGTTCACGGGCATGCTCCGTTACGATTACAACGCGCCGAAGTTCTCCGGCCACGACGGGGATTGGGATAAGGATCATCGCACGCACAACGCGAAGTTCCGTCTGTATCCGGATGCCGAGATCAACGACCACTGGCATGTACAGGCTCGTCTGCAGGCCGTTTGGACGGGCACGGACGACACCACGACGAACGAGACCCTGAACTACGTCTATGCAGAGGGCAAGTACGGCGACCTGACGATGGACTTCGGCAAGATGCCGCTGTTCTCCGATGCAGACGAGGGCATGCTCCTCGATACGTACTTCTCCGGCGCGAAGGTATCCTTCGGCAAGCAGCTGAAGGCCATCGTGATGGGCGGCCGTCATGACCTCAGCCAGGATGGCCACTGGACGGACTGGGTGGACTACGGCAACGGCGGCGATACGGCGGATTACGCGTCCCTGCAGCTCTCGTATCCGTTCGGCAAGCTGAACACGGCGGCTGGCTATCATTACCTGAAGTCCAAGAACTTCAAGAACTATGCGGGCTATAAGGCAAACAAGGACGAAGCAGACATCTGGACGGTCGGCGGCCGCTATACGTTCGACAAGAACGCATCGCTCGCCGGCTACTACGGCCAGAACGAGGACGCGGAGAGCTTTGACAAGTCCGGCACGGTGGAGTTTGACTACAAGGGCTCGCAGGCAGCGAACCAGGGCACGTGGGGCGCTTATGCCGCGTATCGCCATGTCGGCCAGAACACCTCGTTCGCGACGACTTACGATGATATGGTGGAGAACATGAAGGGCTACGCCGTCGGTGCAAGCTACGTTCCGTTCAAGAACATCATCGCCTACGCATCGTATACGGCAGGCAAGACGCTCGACACGGATAAGGACGCGAACATCGTATTCGGCCGCGTTAAATTCGTTTGGTAATCGCATACGGAATCTCGTTTTTTCAGACAGGCTCTCACTTGGTGGGAGTCTGTTTTTTGTATTAAAAAAGCCGCGAAAAAACAGCCCGTTTCTCTTAATCCGGATATAGCGCGCGGATAATACTTGACTTAGTCAAGTTTAATGGGGAAATAATGGTTATTTGGCATCGGACGTGTTATAGTATAGGTGTTCGAAGGGCAGAGGTTCCGAGAAGGAGACTGAGGAAACAAGGCCACTCATGAGGAATTCAAGGAAAAACCTCAGACCTTCGGCATCCGGTAAACGGTTTTGATTTGAAGGAGGAGTTTTCCATGAAAAAGACTCTTGTATCTGCTTTAACGGCTGCTTTGGTTGTCGGTGCTGCAAGCACGACGTTCGCGGCGGCGAACCCGTTCTCGGACGTTCCGTCCGATCACTGGGCGTATGACGCGGTGACGCAGCTCGCAAAGGACGGCGTCATCGAGGGCTATGGCGACACGACGTTCCAGGGCAACAAGAACATCACGCGCTATGAGATGGCACAGATGGTCGCGAAGGCGATGGCAAAGACCAACGTCTCCTCGAGCGATAAGGCCCTGATCGACAAACTCGCCGCAGAGTTCAGCGATGAGCTCAACAGCCTCGGCGTCCGCGTCAGCAACCTCGAGCGCAACGCCGACATGGTGAAATGGAACGGCGAGCTCCGCGCCGATGCTTCGCATAAAGAGGTAAAGGACAGCAGCGGCAAGAAGACGAAGACGAACAGCTATCCGCTGAAGCTCCGCCTCGAGCCGAGCGCAGAGGTCAACAGCCACTGGCATGTCAATGCCCGCCTCGATGCTGATACGAACATGAACACGGACGGTGCCGACAACAACGGCAAGGACAAGGTATCCCTGGAGCGCGCTTACGCACAGGGCGACTACAAGGACTTCACGGTCAAGGCCGGCAAGATCCCGATGGCCATCGACAATGTCCTGCTCTATGATGACGAGCTTTCCGGCGCTTCCATGACGTTCGGCAACAAGCTGAAGGCTACGGTTGAGGCTGGCCGCTGGGATATGAGCAAGGGCCTGTCCAAGAACGATGCCTATAACAAAGCTACGGTGCAGTCGGCATTCAAGAACGATACGACGGATATGTACGGCCTCGGCCTGCAGTACACGCTCGGCAAAGCTTCGGCTGGCGCTTCCTACACGTACCTGAAATCGGATGGTTTCAAGAGCGTTGGGAACTACAGCGACAACAAGAACGAGGATAAAGCCGGCACCTGGGGTGTCAACGGCTACTATCGCTTCGACAAGAACGCGGCGCTCGGCGGAATGTATGCACAGAACACGAAAGCAGACAGCTACGAGAAGGCCGGCAGCGTGGAGTTCGACTACAAGGGTGCCCAGCAGGCGAATGCCGGCACTTGGGGCGCTTTCGTCGGATACCGTCATCTCGGCCAGAACGTCGCTTTTGATCCGTTCTACAACGACGCAGAAGCAGGCCAGAAGGGCTGGGTCGTCGGCGCGAACTACGCTCCGTTCAAGAACGTGGTCGCACGGGTCAACTACTTTGATGGCAAGTCCCTCGTCAACGACAAGGACGCTTCGAAGGTATTCGGTCGCGTTGAGTTCTTCTTCTGATTTTGCGGAAAGATCGGCAGCATAACCGAAGCATAGGATAAGGGAACGGTACAAGCTATGGCTTGTACCGTTCTTTCTTTATAGATCTTTTTCTGATAACATATAATAATTCTCAATTGGGATTGACGAATCAGGACGCACTATGGTACAATAAATTCTGACTAAGGTAAAAGTCCTTTGAAACGAAGCAGAGGAAACATGGGGACTCGCGGGGAGTTTCATAGGATTAGCCTTTGGTCTCAATTCATTTCTGTTTTACCAAAGGAGGAGTTTCATATGAAGAAGACTCTCGTATCGGCACTGACGGCAGCACTCGTCATCGGTGCAGCAAGCACGACGTTCGCAGCGGCGAACCCGTTCTCGGATGTTCCGTCCGACCACTGGGCGTATGACGCGGTAACGCAGCTCGCAAAAGACGGCGTCATCGAGGGTTATGGCGACACGACGTTCCAGGGCAACAAGAACATCACGCGCTATGAGATGGCACAGATGATCGCGAAGGCGATGGCAAAGACCAACGTCCCGCAGAACGACAAAGCTCTGATCGACAAACTCGCTGCCGAGTTCAGCGATGAGCTCAACAACCTCGGCGTCCGCGTCAGCAATCTCGAGAAGAATGCCGACAAGGTAAAGTGGAACGGCATGGCCGAGTACACCATCAACCGCCATGTCGTTGAGCATGCGGCAAATGATGACCACACGAACAACCTGCTGTTCCGCCTCGAGCCGTCGGCTGAGGTCAACAACAACTGGCACGTCAAGGCACGTCTCGATGCGAACACGGATCTCGCAAAGGATGCAGGCGACGACGGCAAGGTTTCTCTGGAGCGCGCATGGGCACAGGGCGACTACACGAACTTCAGCGTCAAGGCTGGTAAGTTTGCCCCGATCGACAACGACCTGATCGCCGATACGACGTTCTCGGGCGCTGAGTTCGCCTTCGGCAAGACGGCGACGTTCACGCTCGGCGGCGGCCGCATCAGTGCGGATGACGCAGCGGCGCTTAAAGATTCGATGAAGAAGGATACGGCGAGCGACTACGCTTACGCTGGTCTCGACGCAACGCTTGGCAAGCTCTACGGCGGTGCGCACTTCCATTACCTCAAGGCGAAGAACAACAACGAGTTCGCTAACGGCTACAAGGACAATGGCAAGACGACGGATAAGGCAGACATTTGGGCTCTCCGCGGCGGCTACACCTTCGACAAGAACGTCGGCTTTAACGGCTTCTATTCCCAGAACGCAGATGCAGACGCATACGAGAAGGCCGGCAGCGCAGAGCTCACCTACAAGGGCGCTCAGCGCGAGAACGCTGGCACCTGGGGTGCCTGGGCCGCTTATCGTCACCTCGGCCGGAATGCCATCGTCAAGAGCACGTTCGATGCCGTTGGCACGAATGAGAAGGCTTGGGAGATCGGTGCGAACTACGCTCCGTTCAAGAACGTCATCGCACAGGTTCGCTATGCGGACGGCAAGACGCTCGACACGGATAAAGATTTCCATGACATTTGGGGCCGCGTAAACTTCTTCTTCTGATTTCATCAGAACGGGAGTTACGAGACTTTTCGCAAGGAAAAGGATCTCCGCTTGATGCGGGGGTCCTTTTTTGTGTGTGGAATTTTGCCGCGTTTGTTGACTTGCAGGAAGAAGAAAGCTAGAATAAAAGCGGACTATTCCTTGCGGTACGCCGCAATTTTTTCGAAAGAAAGAGAGAACTTGGGAGAGAAAAGGAGTCTGGGATTATGCCGAATCGTCCGGCCTGGGCAGAAGTGGACCTGGGAGCCATCAGACACAATTATCGGGAGATCAGAACATGCGTGCAGGGCGGAGCAAAACTCTGCGCCGTCGTCAAGGCCGATGCCTACGGGCACGGTGCCATTCCGGTCGCGCGCGTCGCGGTCGAGGAGGGGGCGGACTATCTCGCGGTCGCGACGCTTTCCGAGGCCATCGAGCTGCGCAAGGCCGGTTTCACGACGCCGATCCTGATCCTCGGCATCGTGATGCCGGAGGATGCAAAGGATATCGTCGATTACGACATCACGCAGGTCATCTGTGCGTTCCCACTCGCCGAAGCGATTTCGCGCGAAGCGGTGCGTCAGCACAAGAAGGCGAAGGTGCATCTCAAGGTCGAGACGGGCATGGGCCGCATCGGTATCCGCCCGGAGGAAATCGGCGCGCTCGCGGAGCGGGTCAGCCATCTGCCCAACCTCGAGATCGAGGGGATGTTCTCGCATTTCGCGACGGCGGACAGCGCGGATAAAACGTACGCGCATGCGCAGCTCGCGCGCTTTCAGCAGGCGCTGGCGGAGCTCGAGAAGCGCGGCATCGCTGTCCCCATCCGGCACATCGCCGAATCCGCGGCCATCCTCGAGATGCCGGAGGCGCATTTCGATATGGTGCGCGCGGGCATCATCCAGTACGGCATGTGGCCGTCGAAGGAGGTCTCGCACCCGATCGCGCTGAAGCCCGCGATGAAACTCCTGGCGAAAGTTGTCTTCCTGAAGACCGTCCACAAGGGCGAGAGCATCGGCTATGGCCGCCAGTTCATCGCAACGCGGGAAAGCCGCATCGCGACGCTGCCCATCGGCTATGCGGACGGCTATATCCGCGCCTATGGCAATGGCGGCGAGGTCGAGATCTGTGGCAAGCGCGCGCCGATTGCGGGCCGCGTCTGCATGGATCAGGTCATGATCGACGTCACGGATATCCCGGAGGTGCGTGAGGGCGACGTTGCGACGCTCTGGGGGTCGGATACGCTGACGGCCGACGAGGCCGCAGGCTGGCTGCACACCATCAATTACGAGCTGCCCTGCCTGATTTCCCCGCGCGTTCCGCGCGTCTATCGCGCATAAGAAAACGCCCTCCCGCTGGGGGAGGGCGAGGAGCGGCGGGCGCCGGTTACTGTAGCTGGTCTTTCCAGTACGCAAGATCCGGCGCATTGAGCGGCAGGTCGATGGTCTGCCCGTTGTCGTAGTAGAAGCGGAACCGGACTTCCTCGGCTTTCTGGATCGCCGCAAGGCTTGCGCGCGGCAGCAGGACGAAGAGTTTGTTTTCGGTCTTGTAGTGTCCACCCTGTGGCGGGGTCTGCTTGACGGAGGCCTTCATCTCCCACGCCTGGCCGTCTGTATAGAGGATGGCATCCGGCTTCAGCTTCGCGTTGTCATAGCGGGAGTCCCAGATGGTCAGGACGGCGCCTTCGAGCGCGCCGCTCTCCGTATGCGAGCTCTGGAAGTCAATGCGGCAGTAGGCGGACAGGCTGTCTGCCGTCCGGTGGTCGAAATGCCAGGCATAGGAGAGCCCAAACGTGCCGATGCCTATGCAGAGCAGGGCGGCAATGGTCAGGACCGTCGGCGTGGAAAGAGAAATAGAACGGAACATGGGATGAATGTGTATGCGCATAGCAGCCTGCCTCTCATCTTTTCAGAATCTGATAGTATTATAGCATGAGATAGAAGGGAGCGGAAAGAAGCTATGGCGATAAAATTGATTGCCCTCGACCTCGACGGAACGCTTTTGACCTCCGACAAGATCGTTTCTCCGCGCACGCTTGCGGCCATCGCGGCCGCGCGGGCGCGCGGCGTCTACGTGACGATTGCAACCGGGCGCATGTTCAAGGGGGCGGAGGTCTTCGGCCGGCAGATCGAGGCGAATGCGCCGCTGGTCTGCTGCAATGGCGGCGTCGTCGAGCCCATCGGCGCGGAAAAACCAATTTTTGCGCGGAAGCTCCGCCCGGATGCTGTGCGCGGCATTCTGACGCTTTGCCATGAGCGGAACTGGTACGTCAATTGGTACATCGACAATCTGGTCTATGTCGAGCATATCGACAACGACTATTTTTACGCGTACCGGACCGTCCCGGATCTGCAGCTGCAGGCAGCAGGCGACCGCTTCCTCGACTATACAGAGAACGTCCTCCAATGCGTCGTGCGCGACCTCAGCGGGCATGTGCAGGATATGGCCCGCGTCATCGCGGCCCGGTTCCCGGACGATGTCACCGTGCAGCAGAATACCGGCTGCAGTGCCGATATCACGCCGCACGGCGTGAGCAAGGCGCTCGGCCTCGACTGGCTCGCGAAGCGCCTCGGTATCGCGCCGGAGGAGGTCATGGCTTGCGGGGACGGAGACAATGACCTTTCGATGCTACGCTATGCCGGAACGGCTGTCGTGCCGGCAAACGGCTTGCCGACAGCAAAGGAACTGGCGACCTATGCCGCGGATTCCAACGACGAAGACGGCATCGCCAAGGCGATAGAAGAACTGGTATTACGCTGAGCCGATCACAGGGATATAGAGGTGGAGAAGATGGCAGAAGAAAAACGCGGTGCCGGAGAAGCGGCGCTGAAAAACAAGACGCCGGGCGCGGAACATGAAACCGCCATGCGGGCAGACAAACTGCCGACGGAGGCCGCTGGGGAGCAGGAGAAGGACTTCCGCCTCGTCATCGTCACGGGCATGTCGGGCGGAGGCAAGACGCAGGCCTGCCGGTACCTCGAGGATCTCGGCTATTTCTGCGTGGACAATCTCCCCCCGGTCTTTATCCCGAAGTTTGTTGAGCTCTGCCGCCATTCGGGCGGGCATGTCGGCAAGGTCGTGCTCGTCGTCGATACGCGCAGCCGCGTGGTCTTCGACACGTTTGTCAGCGTGCTCGACACGAGGGACATGGACGATATGCCGTACGAGATGCGGTTCATGGACGCGTCGGACGCGGCGATCATCCGGCGTTACAAGGAGACGCGTCGGCGCCATCCTCTCGCGCCGTCCTCGCGCATCACGGACGGCATCGCGAAGGAGAGGGAGCGGCTGGCACCGGTCCGCGCGAAGGCGACGTATATCGTCGATACGTCGGATCTGCGCAAGGCGGATCTGCGCGACAAGATTCACCGGATTTTCGGTACGACCGAAGGGGAGCAGATGAGCATCAACGTGCTGTCGTTCGGTTTCAAGTTCGGCATGCCGCTCGACGCGGATATGGTGCTCGACGTGCGCTTTCTGCCGAACCCCTTTTACATCGAATCGATGCGTCATAAATCCGGCACGGTGCCGGAGGTCGCGGCCTATATCCAGAAATGGCCGGTCACGCAGGAATTCGAGAAGCGGCTCGATGCCCTGCTCGATTTTCTCGTGCCGCAGTACGTCAAAGAGGGCAAGAGCCAGTTTGTCATCGCGGTCGGTTGCACGGGAGGCATGCACCGCTCGGTGTTCATCGCGAAACACATCTTCGACCGGCTTTCGGGCCGCGGCTATCCCGTGAAGCTGGAACACCGCGACCTGATGAAGAACGATGTGGAAGAACACGTGCGTGAGGAGTGCTGAAAGTGCATCTATTGAAATGGCTGTACCCGGGCATGCGCTTTAAGCGATGGCTCCTGCTGTTTTCGGTCGGCGTTATGCTGATCAGCCTCGGGCTGGCCTTGGTCTTTAACTACAAATACATCGACGTCGTCGAGGAGGCAATTTTCCGCGCGGTCTATCTCTGGCGCGGCAGCTACGATTACGCCTTCACGACGTTCGTTGGCGTCCTCGTCGTCCTGATCGGCGTCATGCTGATGCTGATCGCGACGCGCTTTGTTATCCGCTCGGTCATCACGGTGCTGCTGCCGGACAATTCGGAGCGTCTTGTCGACATCATCTACGAGAAGCGCAAGCTCGACAAGGGCCCCGCGGTCACCGTCATCGGCGGCGGGCATGGGCTTTCCGTTCTGCTGCGCGGCATCAAGACCGCGACCTCGAATGTCACGGCGGTCGTGACGGTGGCCGACGACGGCGGATCCTCCGGACGCCTGCGCGAGGATCTCGGCATTCTGCCGCCAGGTGACCTGCGGAACTGTCTCGTCGCGCTTGCCGACACCGAGCCGCTCATGGAGAAGCTCTTTCAGTACCGCTTTAAGGGGAAAAGCGAGCTCTCGGGGCATTCGTTTGGCAATCTCTTTATCGCGGCGATGACGGAGGTCACGGGGGATATCGAACAGGCGCTCAAGGAGTCCTCGAAGGTCCTCGCGGTCAAGGGCAATGTGCTGCCCGCGTCGAAGGAGCACGTGCGCCTCGACGCCATCATGGAGGACGGGACGATCGTCGAGGGCGAGTCGCATATCCCAGAGGCGCACAAGCGCATCCACCGCGTGCGCCTGTTCCCGGAACAGGTAAAACCCGTGCAGTCCGCACTCGATGCGTTGACGCACGCGGACGCGATCATCCTCGGGCCAGGCAGCCTTTATACGAGCATCATGCCGAATCTGCTCGTCGACGGCGTCGCAGAAGCCGTCCGCAAGAGCAAGGCCATCAAAATCTATATCTGCAATGTCATGACACAGCCCGGTGAGACGGACGGCTACACGGCATCGATGCACGCGAAAGCGATTCTCGACCACGCGGGCAAGGGGGCCATCGACTTCATGCTCGTCAACGACCATCCGATCTCACGGGATATGCGCGCGTTTTATGCGAAGAAGGGCGCATACCCGGTTGCTATCGATGAGGAGGCCATCAACGCGCTCGGCATCGGCTTCGTCAAGGCCGATATCATCAACGAGAGCGATGTCATCCGCCATGATCCGGATAAGCTCTCGCGCGTCGTCATGCAGACGGTTATGAAGATGACCGGACGCGGGTAACGGATCGAAAAGAAGGAGGCGGGCGGTTGGCATCGTTTGCAACAGAGGTCAAGAATGAACTCGCGCGGCTGCATGTAGAAAAAGAAGCAGACCGGACAGCCGAACTCGCCGGCCTGCTTCGCATGAGCGCGGCCATTCTGTTCGGCCGGCAGGGCCGTTTCGGCGTGAACTTCACGTCGAAGAACGCGGCGGTTTCGCGCAAGGCCCTGCAGCTCTTCAAGCAGGCCGAACCGGGCATGCGGACGGAAATCGCCGTGAGCCGGTCGCGCCAGTTCAACAAGCACAATCAGTACGGGGTCCGCGTTGTCCCATCGCTCGAAGGGACCAAATTACTCGAGAAGCTCGGTTTCCTGCAGGGGGTCAGCCTCAGCATCGAGCCGAACGCGAGACTTCTGCGCGGGAACTCGAGCCGCGTGGCCTATCTGCGCGGCGCGTTCCTGGGCGGCGGCAGCGTCAACCGGCCGGAGGCGAGCTATCACCTCGAGATGGTCACGGGGAACTACGCATTCGGGAAATTCCTCTATGATATCCTGCGGCGCATGGATTTCCCCGTCGGCATGACCGAGCGGAAGGACGGCTATCTCGTCTACCTCAAGGAGGGCGATGCTATCGTCGATTTCCTCGGGATGCTCGGGGCGGACGCGGCAGTCGAGGCGTTCGAAGTCGCGCGCAACCTCAAGGAGGTGCGCGGACAGGTTAACCGGCTGGTGAATTGCGAGACCGCCAATCTGCAAAAATCCGTCGACGCGGCGGGGCGGCAGATCGAGGCGATCCGGACGCTCCAAAGGCATGGGCTCTATGAGGAGCTGCCGCCGAAGCTCAAAAAGGCCGCGCAGATGCGCCTGCAGAACCCCGACGCCAGCCTTTTTGAGCTCGCGCAGCTCCTGGATATCGGGAAGTCCGGCGTCAACCACCGCTTCCGGAAAATACAGGACCTCGCCGTGCACGCGGAAGCGCAGGCACGGGAAAGTTAGGGGAGAGAACTACATTGCATTTGCGTGTTGATCCGCGCGGGGAAAACCGCAAGAAAACATTCATCCGGCGGGCGGGGAAGGGCGTCGCCCTTGTCCTCGGCCTTTTTGCCGTGCTGTTTCTCGGGCTTGCCGCCTGGACGAAGCTGACGCCTGCGCCGGACGGCGTTCTGGTGCTCGAATACCACCTGGTTGACAGCGGCCCGGTGGATGCGGAGGGGCTGGCGTATACCGTCCCACCGGAAGAATTCGCGGCGCAGCTCGATGTCCTGCAGCGCGAGGGCTATACGGCCATTACGATGCTCGATTACATGAAGGCGAGAAAAGGCAAAGCGGTCCTGCCCGCCAAGCCGGTGATCCTGACATTCGACGACGGCTATGAGGATAATTATACCGAGATGCTGCCGATCCTTGAGGCGCATGGCATGAAAGCCGTTGTCTACATGGTGACGAACGATATCGGGCAGACGGGCTATCTGACCTGGGACGAGCTGCGCGACATGCAGGCGCGCGGCATCGAGATCGGCAGCCATACGGCCAATCACCTGCCGCTGACGCAGATGGACCCAGAGCAGCGGGAAAAAGAAGTTCGGGACTCCAAGCTGCTATTGGAATGGAACGGGATTTCGACCGTCTACAGCTTCTCCTACCCGAATGGAGCGTACGACGACTCGATGCCGGAGATGCTGAGACGACAGAACTATCTGACCGCGGTCACCGGGGATGCGGGCATCAATACGTTTGCGACGAATCCCTACGAGTTGCAGCGCGTCAACATCCCGCGCCCGCGCTTCGGGCTTGCGGAGTTCCGGCTGCGTCTCTGGAAGGCGGAACTCATGACGAGATTTGGCATTCATCAGCATATCGAAAGATAAGGGAGATTGTAACTGTTAAATAAAATATAGAATATAATAGGTATATGTGGTATAATATAAGTATGAATACCTATAAACCGAAAGATTTTGCCAAGATGCTTGGTGTGACAGTCCGGACGCTCCAGAAGTGGGATGTTGCGGGCAAATTGAAAGCTTTCAGAACCCCAACGAATCGGAGGTTTTATACACAGGAGCAGTTGGATG
>JALFBM010000074.1 GCA_022773425.1 Selenomonadaceae bacterium | reverse complement strand
CCGATGGACCTTTTGATGCATCTGATCGAGAAAAACAAAATCGATATCTACAACATCCCGATGGCGGAGCTCACGAGTCAGTATTTGGACTACCTGGACGCCATGCGGGAGTTCAACATGGAAATCGCGAGCTCGTTCCTCGTCATGGCGGCGACGCTGCTGCAGATCAAATCCCGTATGATGCTGCCGAAGCCGCCGAAGACGGACGAGGACGAGGCAACGGAGGATCCGCGGCAGGAACTCGTAAATCGTCTGCTCGAATACCGGCGGTTCCGCCTCGTCTCAAAGCTTCTCGACAGCCGGCAGGACATGCAGGAGCGCTACGTCGCCCGCGCGCCGCTGCCGCTTCCCGTCCATCATCTGCCGCCGGACAGCCTGCCGGTCCAGGCGCTTTTTGAGGCGTTCCAGACGCTGCTCGTCGTCAAAGAGGAGCTGACCATCCCGAAGGCTCTCGTCGATCGGGAGAACTGGAACATCGAGGGGCAGATGGAAAAGCTCCTTTCCGCGTTGAGCCGCTCGGGCGGCGCGCTGCCCTTTTGCGAGGCGTTCCCGAGCGGGACGCGCGGCGAGCTGATCGCGACCTTTCTCGCGATCCTCGAGCTGCTGAAGCTTCGGACGATTTCCGTTCGGCAGCCGCATCCGTTCGGGGAGATCTGGATCCTGATCCGGCAGGACGGCGATGAGGAAGAAAGCGAAGACCAAGAAGAGAAGGAGGCGAAGCAAGACGGAGCAGGAAGAGAAACAGGAAACGCTGATGCCTGAAGCGGCAGAGGGAAAAAAGCCGGACGGGGCTGCGGGCCTTTCGGATACCGCCCTTCTCGAGGCCGTGCTGTTTGCTGCCGGGGATCCGGTGCCCGCGGAGCAGCTTTCGCACATTCTGAAATGGGAGGCCTTTCACGTGCAGGAGGCATTGCTCGCTCTGCAGAACGAGCTCGACGGCGGCGGGCGCGGGCTGACGCTCCGGAAGGTCAGCGGCGGCTGGCAGCTCGTCACGAATCCTGCGGCCTACTCCGTGGTCAAGCGTCTCAGCGAGGTCACGGATCGACATATTTCGGCGCCGACGATGGAGACGCTTTCGATTATTGCGTTCAAACAGCCGATCACGAAGCAGGAAATCGAACAGATCCGCGGCGTGCGCGTCGAGCGCGCCCTGCAGAAGCTGCTCGAGCTCAACTTTATCGAGGAAAGCGGGCGCAAGCAGACCATTGGCCGCCCGATCCTCTATCGGACGACGGACACCTTTCTGCAGAGCTTCGGCCTGAATTCCCTCGAGGATCTGCCGCCTCTGCCGACGCGCGAGGAGGCGGCAGACGGACTCACGGAGGAGCAGCTGTTGCTTCTCGAGGATGATTAAGGAGAAAAAGTTGGAAAAACAGAAACGCGGTGTGGAGTTGCTCGCTCCGGCCGGTACCAAGGAAGCCTTTATCGCGGCGGTCGAAAACGGTGCGGGTGCTGTGTACCTCGCGGGCACGCAGTTCGGCGCGCGGGCGGGGGCGGACAATTTCGACGAGGAGAATCTGCGCTGGGCTGTGCGCTTCGCGCATCTAAGAGGTGTGCGCGTCCATGTGACCGTCAATACGATCGTGCGCGATGAGGAACTGGAGGGGCTCGCCGCCTATCTGCGGTTCCTGGACCGCATCGATGTCGATGCGATTCTCGTACAGGATCTTGGCGTCGCAAGGCTCGCGCGGCGCGTTGCGCCGAAGCTTCCGCTGCACGCGAGCACGCAGATGAGCGTGCACAATCTCGCAGGCGTACAGGCCTTGAAGGAACTCGGATTCTCCCGCGTCGTCCTCGCGCGCGAGGTGCCGCTCGCGGATATCCGGGCGATCTGCGCGGCCTCGGACATCGAGATCGAGGTATTTATGCACGGGGCGCTCTGCGTCTGCTATTCGGGGCAGTGCCTGATGAGCAGCATGATCGGCGGACGAAGCGGCAACCGCGGCCGCTGTGCACAGCCGTGCCGCCTGCCGTACACGATGGTCGATGAGAACGGCGAAAATGCGCTCGAGGGCAGGGCCGGCAAATATCTGCTCTCACCGCGCGATCTCAATACGATCGATCTCATCCCCGCGCTCCTCGAGGCCGGTGTGGCCTCCCTGAAAATCGAGGGGCGCATGAAGCGGCCGGAATACGTCGCGACGGTGGTCCGCACCTATCGGCAGGCCATCGACCGATGCGAGCGCGGAGAAGCCTACATGGTTTCGGACGCACAGCGCGACGCGCTGACGCAGGTCTTTAACCGCGACTTCACGACGGCATACCTCGAGAAGAACCAGGGGAAAAACATGATGAGCGACCGCCGGCCGAACAACCGCGGCCTGCTCGTCGGACGCGTCGTTTCCTACGACCGGGAGACGGGAAAGGTCTGTCTGCATCTTTCGCGGCCGCTTGCCGTCGGTGATCAGGTGGATTTCTGGGTCAAGGTTGGCGGCCGCGTCGCCGCGACCATCGGCGCCATGCAGGATGGGGACGGCAACACCCTGCAGCGCGGCGAGGCGGGGCAGGACGTCTTCTTTTCGGTACCGTCGCGCGTGCACCCGCACGACCGCGCCTTCAAGGTTTACGACGCGGCGCTCATGGAGCGCGCAAAGGAAACGTTTGCCTCCGGTGCTCCGGTACGCCGCATTCCGCTTCGCGTACGTGCCGTGGCCGCCGTCGGTGCGCCGCTGAGGCTTTACGCCGAGGACGCGGATGGGAATCGTGCGGAAGCGCAGACCGCGTTTATCGGTGAGACGGCGAAAAAGCGCCCCCTGACGGCGGAGACGCTGCAGAAGCAGATCGCAAGGCTCGGCACCTCGGTCTTTGCCCTGGAGCAGCTCGACTGCGATATCCGCGGCGAGGTCATGGTGCCGATGTCGGAAATCAATGAGGCGCGCCGCGCCCTCGTGGAAGCGCTCGAGGAAAAGCGCCTCGCGCCCTTTCATCGCCGCGAGGCCGTGCCCACTGCCAACTGGCAGGATGAGGGGACGCGCCGCCGGCCGCCCCAGCCCGCCCGGCTCATGGCCGCGGTCGAGACGCTCGAGCAGGCGGAGGCCGCCGTGCGAGGCGGTGCGGACGGTTTGCTCTACGGCGGGGAGTCCTACAGGCATCATTTCTTTACGAAGGAAGACTATCAGCGGGTCTGGCAGTTTGCACGCGCGCACCACGTCCGCATCGACTTTGATACGCCGCGCGTCGTGCGCATGGCCTGGCAGCCGCATTTCGAGCAGATGCTCGCGGCATGGCAGGCATGCCCGCCGGACGCCGTGCATGTGCACAGCCTTTCGACGCTCGCGATCGTGCGCCGAAAGACGGATTTCGCGCTGCACGCGGATTACTCGCTGATCTCGTTCAATCATCTGACCCTTGACTTTTTGAAGGATTACGGCGTCGCCGAGGCCACGCTCTCCCCTGAGCTCAACGTCAAGCAGATCGCTGAGCTCGCGCCGCGCGCCGCACTGCCGCTTAGCGCGATCGCCTATGGGCGGCTCGAGCTCATGATTTCCGAGTACTGCGCGGCCGGGGCCTTCCTCGGAAACGTGGACAGCGGGAAATGCACGCAACTCTGTCTTGGACGGCATTTTTCGCTCGAGGACCGCAAGGGCGCGCGCTTTCCGCTCGCGATGGACCAGTACTGCCATATGCACGTGCTGAACAGCAAGACGCTGACGATGCTTGTGCACGCGATGGCGTTCCGGGAATGGGGCGTAAAGACCTTGCGCCTGTTGCTAAAGGACCGGACGCCCGAGGAGGTAGAGCGGGTCACGCGCGATTTCGTCCGGGCGATGAAGCTCCGCGAGCCGGTTTCGGAGCAGGAGCAGGCCTGGCTGGAGCGGGCCGAAGGACAGGATTTCACGCGCGGGCATTACTACCGCGGCGTGCTGTAACGAAGAGAGTTTTTTAGGAGAATCGACCATTTATGGAACAGGAATCCTTTTCTACCTTGGAATATGAGAAGATCCGCGCGATGCTCATGGACTGCGCGAGCTCGAAGCTCGGCAAAGAGAAGGCCGCTGCGCTCGTGCCGAGTGCAGACTACAGCGAGGTCTCTGAGTGGCAGAGCGAGACTGACGAGGCCGTGCGCATCCTCGCGATGACCGCGCCGCCGCTCGGCGGGATCCGCGATATCCGCCCGCTTGTCGAAAAGGTGCGGAAAAACGCGGTGCTGGATCTCGGCGAACTGCAGGACGTGCAGAGCATGCTCTACGCGATGCGGCAGGTCAAATACTTTTTCCGCGACCTTGAGATCGATGCGCCGATGCTCAGGGAGATGGCGCATGGCATCGTCGTGCCCGGCCAGCTCGAGCGCGATCTCGAAACCGCCATCGACGAGCACGGCGGCCTGCGCGATACGGCGAGCGTGGAGTTGCGCCGGATCCGCACGGAGCTGCGCGGCTCGCAGACGCGCATCAAGGATCATATGCAGGCCATCCTGCACAGCGCGGACAATCAGAAATACTTCCAGGACGCGATCATCACGATGCGCGACGACCGCTACGTCATTCCGGTCAAGAGCGAATACCGCCAGCGGTTCCCCGGGCTCATCCACGACCGCTCGGCGACGGGCTCCACGCTCTATATCGAGCCGATGGCCATCGTCGAGCTCAACAACGACATCAAGCAGCTCGAGATCGAGGAGCGGCAGGAGGTCGCGCGGATCCTGCGCGATCTCTCGCAGCGCGTCCTCCGGAATGCCGAGGATTTGCTCGGGAATACCGAGGTGCTCGCCGAGGTTGACTTCGCGTTTGCGAAAGCAAAGCTCGCGCAGGATATGGAGGCCTCGCGGCCCACGCTGAACGAGGAGGGGCGCACGGCCCTGCACAGCGCACGCCATCCGCTCATCGATCGGAAAAAGGTCGTGCCGCTCGATATCACGATCGGCAGGGACTACCGCATGCTGCTCATCACCGGCCCGAACACGGGCGGCAAGACCGTCAGCATGAAGACGCTTGGCTTGATGGTCCTCATGGCGCAGTCCGGCCTTTATCTGCCATGTGCCAGCGACTCGGAGATCGCGGTCTATGCTAACGTCTACGCCGATATCGGCGACGAGCAGAGCATTGAGCAGAGTCTCTCGACGTTTTCCGCGCATATGACGCATATCATCCGCATTCTCGAGCAAGTGGAGAGGCAGGATCTCGTGCTGATCGATGAGCTCGGCTCCGGAACGGATCCGGAGGAAGGCGCGGCGCTCGCCATGTCGATTCTCGAGCGCCTGCTCGAGGTCGGCGCGACGACCGTCACGACGACGCATTACTCCGAGCTCAAGACTTTCGCGTATGCGCGCGAGGGGATTGAGAATGCCTGTGTGGAGTTCGACGTCAAGACGCTGATGCCGACCTATCGGTTGCTGATCGGCATCCCTGGAGCGAGCAATGCGTTTGCCATCAGCGAGCGGCTCGGTCTGCCGCAGTCCATCATCCTGCGCGCCCAGCAGCTCGTCAAGGCCGATCACGCGCAGTTCGAGCACGTCGTCAGCGAACTCGAGCAGCAGAAGATCCTCTACGAACAGATGAACGCGGACATCCGCGAGCGGCAGGAACGCGTTGAGAAAATCGAGGCGAAGGTCGAGGCGGCGCGCGAGGCGCTATCGAAACGTAAAGGCGAGATCATCCGCAAGGCGCGTGAGCAGAGTGCAGCACTCGTCCGTCGCACGCGCCGCGATTCCGAAGAAATTATCGAGGATCTCAAGAAGCAGTTCGATGATCAGGGGATCCATGCGCGCCAGCAGGCCATGCAGGAGGCGCGGCGGAAACTCAACGAGGCGATGGAGGCGGCGCGGCCCGGTATCATGCCGCAGAAGGGCGTTGGCAAGAAAGTCAACCTGAAGACCATCCAGCCCGGCGACACCGTCTATGTCAAGAAGCTCGACCAAAAGGGGACCGTTCTCGCCATCGACGGCAAGGAGCTCGAGGTACAGCTCGGGAACCTGCATACGAAGGTACGCGCCTCGGCCTGCACGTTTCTCTCGCATCCGAAAGAGGAGCCGGCAGCGCCCGGCAGTCGGAATACGAGACGGCAATCGGGGACCTACCTGCAGAAAACCGCGCAGGCTTCGCCTGAAATCGACATCCGCGGCATGATGGTCAATGAGGCGGAAGTCGCGCTCGGCAAATTCCTCGATGATGCGGTCATTGCCGGCCTCGGCCAGGTCCTGATCATCCATGGCAAGGGAACCGGCGCCCTGCGCAAAGGCGTGCATGCCTATCTTGCGCGGCATAAAAACGTCAAGGAGTTTGCCTTTGCCGATATCACGGAGGGAGGAACTGGCGCAACCGTCGTCCATTTGAAATAATCAAGCACAAACAAAGGATTACAGAATCACACAGCGTCGCAGCTGCTTTGTTCTGTGATTCTTTTTTTGTGCCGTTTTTTCTTCGGAAGCTTCGCCGTCTGCATTCTGACGACGTTCATCTTCATGTACACCGGCGATAAATTCAATCGCCGCAAGGTCTTCGGTATTTTCTCCGGCCTCGGCGTTGTCAGTTGGTTTGTCTGGGCACTGCCGGCCAACATGCTGCAGATGTGGATGCTGTTCTTCTTCACGATTGTATGGGGCTGTCCGGTCGTCGAAACAAAGTGGCTATCAGCTTTCCAGCCCTGCAGATTTTTCTGCAGGGCTTTTGTCGTGCATCTGGAAAGAACCGATGCGGGATGCAGATGGCGGCTTGCTTAGCATTGCAAAAAGGAGGAAAGAATGATAGTATGTAGGGGTAGCTCTTAAAGGAATAGAGCCAGGATTTATTCTAGAACAAGGAAAGAGATTTTAGTTTATGATGAAACGCAGTGTGGAACGGAAGATGTTAGCTGGTCTCATGGGGACGGCGCTGGTTATGGGGACTCTGTTCTCGCTTGGCGGGGTAGCGCAGGCGTCGGAGACGCAGTCGGTGTACACCGCCCCGGGGGAAAAGCCGATTGCCGCCGAGGCAGAGGAGAATACGGCGCAGGTTGAGAAGAAGGAGGAGCCGGTGCGCATCAGCATCAACCTTGCGGCGCGGTCCCTCGCGCTCTATCGCGGCGGCGAGAAGATCGCCCTCTATCCGATTGGTCCGGGCACCGCTTCGACGCCGACGCCGACGGGCTATTACAAGGTGCAGGAGAAGGTCGTCAATCCGACCTGGACCTCGCCGTCTACTGGCGAGTCCATCGCCTCCGGCCCGGACAATCCGCTCGGCTATCGCTGGATCGGGTTCCAGGGCAATTACGGCATTCATGGCACCAACCATCCGGACTCGGTCGGGCATTATGTCTCGAACGGATGCGTGCGCATGCATGAGGAGGACGTCGAGAAGGTCTTTGACAAGGTTGAGGTCGGCACGCCGATTGAGATCACCTATAACCGTGTCGTCGTTGAGAAAATCCCGGATCAGACGGTGGTCTATTATATCTATCCGGATGGGTACGGCCGCCAGAACCTCGAGGTCGCAGACGTCGCGAGCTGGCTGAAGGGCTACGGTGTCGCGGACTTTGAGAGCGATGAAGCCATCGAGCAGAAAATCGAAGCGTCGGACGGGCAACCGACGTATATCGCGAAGATTTATCCTCTGATCGTAAACGGACAAAAGCTCAAGGAGAAGGCGGTCGTGCAGGACGGCATCACCTATCTGCCGTCGATCCCGCTCGCCAAGGCCTCGAAGGTGAGCCTCGGCTGGAACGCTGACAGCAATACGCTCGTTTCGACGGTCGGCAAGGCGGTCGGCTACAAGAAAAAGGATACGCTTTACTGCAATGCGGATGACGCGGAGACGTTATTCCATCTGACGGGCGGGCTGAACCAATCCGGCGTCTACGAGCTGAAAGACGACGGCCAGGGCAATGCGCCAGCGGAAAAAGTGCAGAAAAAGGAAAAGACGCTTCAGGAGATCCAGGCCGAAGCGACAAAGAAAGGCTGATGCATATTGGCAGGGGTAAAAACGACGCATTCGGGCGAGCGGTTCATTCTGCTCGATGGCAGCAGTCTCCTGTTCCGGGCGTTTTACGCCCTGCCGGATTTGACGGATGCGCAGGGCGAGCATACGAATGCCATCCTCGGGTTCTCCAATATGCTCGTCAAGCTGATCCGGGACTACGATCCGACGTATTTGATGATCGCCTTTGACAAGAGCCGCCATACGTTCCGTACGGAAAAATTTGCAGCGTATAAGGGCACGCGGGACAAGACGCCGGAGGAGCTCGTCGAGCAGATTCCTCGTCTCGCCGAGCTCGCGGACGCGATGGGGATCCAGTTCCTGGAAAAGGATGGGTATGAGGCCGACGATATCCTCGGTACGCTCGGCACGCAGGCCGCGGCGGCCGGACTGGATACCTATATCGTGACCGGCGACCACGATGCTCTGCAACTCGTGCGTCCGAATCTTCGCGTCATGATGACGAAGAAGGGGATTTCCCAACTCAAGATTTACGATGAAGCGGCATTCCGCGAAGAATACGGATTCGAGCCGATCCGCCTGATTGACCTGAAGGGCCTGATGGGCGATGCCTCGGATAATATCCCGGGCATTCCGGGCATCGGTCCGAAAAAGGGAACGAGCCTTCTCGTCTCCTACGGAAGCCTGGAGGGCGTTTACGAGCATATCGAAGAGATCGGAGGCAAAAAGACGCGCGAGACCATCCGTGAAAACGAGGCAATCGCGCGTCTTTCGAAGGAGCTGGCGACGATTGAGCTGCAGGTTCCCGGGCTGCAGCTCCGTGTTGAGGACTATCGTATCTCGCCGGATATAGAGAAGCTGGCGGCGTTCAGCAAGCGCTACGAGATGCGCAAGCTCCTGCGCGACGTCGAGAAGCTTTACCGCGTATATGGCGGCGCTCCGGAGCCGGACGGCGGGGATAGCGCCTTTGCGGCGGATCTCTTTGCCACGGAACCGGTGAAAGCTGACCTCTCCTATGAGAACGGTATGTCCGGATCGGATCTGGCCGTGTTTGCGCAGGCGGACTGCATCGGCATCGCCGCGGTATTTGCGGGGACGCACCCCTTTGAAACGATGCAGGCGGCTGCTATCAGCGATGGTGTGCATCGGCTGTTCTTTTCCGGCGATGCCTGGAACCTCGCGGATGGGAAAGCATGGATCTCGGCGCGCAGAGGTGTCGTCTTTGACGGGAAGCGATACCGGCATGCCGGTATCGCTTCCGCTGCGCTCGATGACGTAAAAATCGAGGGCTACCTACTCGACCCGGAGCGCAGCAAGCAGGAGCTCGCGCAGATGGTGCGTACCTACCTGCCGGACCGGGCAGTTCCCGATGCGTTTTCGGATGAAAAGGAGAAACTAGTCTGGGAGGCGGAGATGCTGCTCGCGCTTCAGCCGGTCCTGGAAAAACGGCTGAAGGAGCGGGAGATGTGGAAGCTCTATCAACAGATCGAGCGGCCGCTCATCGCAGTCCTCGCCGGCATGGAGCAGAACGGCATCTATGTCAACCGGCAGAAGCTCGAGCAGGAGCGCGAGTCCGTCGGGGATCGCCTCGCGCATATCGAGGCGGATATCTATACGATGGCGGGACACACCTTCAAGCTGAATTCTCCGAAACAGCTCGGGACGGTCCTGTTTGACGAGCTCCATCTGCCGCCGGTCAAAAAGACGAAGACCGGGTACTCGACGAATGCCGAGGTGCTCGAAAGTTTGCGGGACAAGCACCCGATCGTCGAACAGGTCCTCGCGTATCGGCTCTGGAGCAAATTAAAGTCCACGTATCTTGACGGGATCGACAACCTGATTCATGCGGATACGGGGCGCGTCTATACGAATTTCAATCAGACCGTGACGGCGACGGGGCGCCTTTCAAGCTCAGATCCGAACCTGCAGAATATCCCGGTCCGCACGGAGGAGGGGCGGACCATCCGCGCGCTGTTTGAGCCGTCGGAGGGGTACGATTGCCTGCTGTCCGCGGATTATTCGCAGATCGAGCTGCGGATTCTCGCGCATATGTCCGGCGACGAGAACTTTATCGATGCGTTCCGCCGGAATCAGGATATTCACGCGCGGACGGCGTCGGAGGTGTTCGGCGTCTCGCTCGACGCGGTGACGCCGGAGCTTCGCCGCAGGGCAAAGGCCGTGAACTTCGGTATCGTCTACGGCATCAGCGATTACGGTCTTTCGCGCGATCTGCATATTTCCCGCAAAGAGGCCGGCGCGTATATCGAGGCGTACTTTGCGCGCTACCCGAAGGTCAAGGCCTTTATGGATGCGATGGTCGCAAAAGCGCATCAGGACGGCTTCGTGACGACTCTTTACGGGCGCCGCCGGGAGCTGCCAGCGATCCACAGCCGGAATTTCAACCAGCGAAGCCTTGCCGAGCGCATGGCGATGAATACGCCGATCCAGGGAACGGCGGCGGATATCATAAAAATCGCGATGATACGGGCATGGCAGGGACTCGCGCAGGCAAAATGTGAGAGCCGCATCCTGATTCAGGTGCATGATGAGCTCGTCGTGGAGACGAAGGAATCGGAGCGCGAACAGGTGACAGCCATCCTAAAGGACGCGATGGAACATGCGGCGAAGCTCGCTGTGCCGCTTTGCGTAGATGTCCACTATGGCAAGAATTGGGCGGATGCGAAATGAGTGGGGCAAGGGAGGCCTCGGCACCGCTTTTTATCCTTGGCCTGACCGGCGGCATCGCGGCGGGCAAGAGCACGGCTTCCGCTTGGTTCCGGCGCCGTGGCGTTCCCGTCATCGACGCGGATCAGATCACGCATGACCTGCTGAAAAAGGGAAACGCGTTGTATCGCGTATACCTTGAGCATTTCGGCGCTTCTTGTCTGAAGCAGGATGGGGAGCTAGATCGCCGGGCCATCGCTGCACGGGTGTTCCAGGATCCAGCGGAAAAGGAATGGATCGATCGCGCGGCGCATCCGGTCATTCAGTCTGCGATAGAGGAAGCCTTCGAGAATCTGCGCGCGCGAAGGAGAGACGCTTTCTGTGTGTTCGATGTGCCGCTGCTCTATGAGGCGGGCTGGGACAGGGTCTGCGCGGCGGTCCTGGTCGTCTCCGTACCGGAACCTTTGCAATGCGCGCGGCTTATGGCGCGGGACCATTTGGAAAAGGACGAGGCCCTGCGGCGGATCCGCGCGCAGATGCCGCTCCATGAAAAATGCAGGCGAGCGGATTTCGTGGTGGAAAACACCGGCTCGACGATGGATTTCTATCGGCATTTAGAAGCTTTGGCCAGGGAAAATGGATGGGGTGAGGCGCGAAATCTTGCTCTTGCACCGAGAAAAAAAAGACCCCGCCGTGTGAAACAGCGAGAGACACGCCGGATGGGATGTGCGCTGATTGCTGCTTGTCTCGCCTTTCTCCTGTTGCTGGCGGTCTGGGGCGGCCTGCAGTTGCCGTCCGTACAGAAAAAATACATCTATCCGTTCCCCTATCAGGAGCTCGTGACGGAGTACGCAGCAGATTACCGGGTGGACCGCCACCTGGTCGCGGCGGTCATCAAGGGCGAGAGCAAATTCCAGAACGATGTCCGTTCGCATCGCGGGGCAGTCGGGCTGATGCAGCTGATGCCGGATACGGCGGCGTGGATCGCGAAGAATCTGAAGGATCCGCAGTATTCGCAGGAACGCCTGCAGGAGCCTGCGTGCAACATCCGCTATGGCGTCTGGTATCTCGGCGATCTGGAGCAGGAATTCCACGGTAACGACATTCTGGCGTTGGCCGCTTATAATGCAGGGCGCGGGAACGTCAACGATTGGATACAACAATACGGCTGGACGCGTGATTTTACGGATATCGACGCCATCCCGTATGGAGAGACGCGTGAGTACGTCCGTCAAGTCTTGAAGGACAAGCGCGCTTATGAACGGCTGTACCCCTAAGGGTGCTCCATGCGCTGCTTCTGCCGCTTATTCTGTCGGCGCATGTTCTGCGTCGCGCTTTTCCGTATGGAAGGCAAAGGGCGCGAATTGTGCGGCGCGTTTTGCGCGGGGCATGCGCATATGATGCTTTGGCTCCGGATGCGGGAGAGGCAGCATATCGTCGTATCGATGCGGATCCCTTTCGGCCGGCAGCTCGCGGCTTTGATCGTTGTCGTTCACGCTTTATGCCCTCCAATCTGCTTATTGCGCTCCACCATGGTGCCGCCCTCCAGGAAATTCGCGCCGTGGAGCAGGGCGTTTTTCCCGTATTTTTCTTTGATCTGCAGGATGGCCTGCTGAATGGATCCTTCCTTTCGGTATTGGTCTTCCTGCTTTTCTTTTACCATGTCCGGCAAAGAGGCCTGCGCGTATGCCGCGCCGCAACGATCGGCAAACAGGTCAAGTTCCACCGGCTTTTCCCTCTGTGTCTCGACTTCCTCGGATGGGCGTGTACGCGAGGCGCTGATGGTGACGCGCCGTATGAGCAGGCCCTGGCGGACAATCCGGTCGTAGAGCGCGGTGGCCTGCCGCCGGATCTCGTGGCTCATGCAGCTGTACGCGGGCAGGTTCTGCGATCCATGGGACGGCATGGGTACGGAGCGCCCATAATGGTCGATATGCGTGGCGCCGTGATAGGCTTTGCGGCGCTGCGGATCCCGGAGGTTTTCGATATCGTAGCCGATATCGAGGACGAGCTGGTCGGTCATAAGATGGTTCCTCGAGAGGCGCAGGGCGAGCTCGTCGGCCATTTCCCAGACGATCAGGCGGGCTTTCTCTGTGGGGTATGGGCATGACAGAACCTGGCCGGAGCTCAGGCTCGAGGTCTTCGGCGTATAGCTCTTGATATCCGCCATGGTGCAGGGTTCCCAGCCCCAGGCGTGATCGATGAGGAGTTCCGCGTTGACGCCGAACAGCCGGTAGAGGAACTCCTCGTTGAGAAAATCGGTATCTTTCCCGATGGAGCAGCGGGCGATGTCGCCCATGGTATCGATGCCGTATCGGTGGAGCTTTTTCGCGGTTTTGCGTCCGACGCGCCAAAAATCCGTCAGCGGGGTATGTGTCCAGAGCTTTTCGCGGTAAGAGGCCTCGTTGAGCTCGGCGAGCCGTACGCCGTTTTCGTCGGCGGGCATATGCTTTGCGACGATGTCCATGGCGATCTTCGCGAGGTAGAGATTCGTGCCGATGCCGGCCGTCGCGGTGATGCCGGTTTCGCCGAGCACTTCCCGGATCAGGCGGATGGCGAGCTCGCGGGGCGTCATGCGGAAGGTTCGCAGGTAGGGCGTGACGTCGATGAAGACTTCGTCGACGGAATAGGCGTGGATGTCGTCCCTGGAGATATGCCGCTCGTAGATGGCGCGGATTTCCTCGCTGCACTGCATATACAGGGCCATGCGCGGCGGCGCGACGATGTAGGAGACAGCGAGCGCCGGATCGAGGGCCAGGTCGTTTGCGTCATCGCTCGCTCCTTTTAAAGGGTGCCGCACGCGGGCCTGCCGGTCTTGATTGATGGCAAGAACGCGTTCCTTGACCTCGAACAGACGGGGCCGTCCGGGGACGCCGAGCGCCTTCAGGGCGGGGGATACTGCGAGGCAGATGGTCTTATCGGTGCGCGTCGGATCCGCGACGACGAGATTCGTGGAAAGCGGGTCGCGCCCCCGCGCTACGCACTCGACCGAGGCGTAAAAAGATTTCAAGTCAATGGCAATATAGCTGGGCATCTCTGTGCTTCCTTCGGGATCCAAGGGGGTTGGCTGGCAACGCGCCGTTATGCGCGCTTACGGATGGCGGACAGGGACGCCCGCGACAAGCGGCTGGCTCGTGTACGGCCGCACGACGTTTTGCTGGAAGGTGTACTCGGTATCGAGGGAGGCGTTGGTGAGAAAGGCCGCGCCGATCAGCGCGAGCGTCAGGAACAGGGCCTTGACGATGCGGTCGAGCGAACGGAATCGTCCATTGACTTTTAAGAGCAACATAGGGATTCACCTGCTTTCTGAAAACCGGACCAAAATCCGGCAGACTTGTCATCGGTCAGATCGAGACGTTCTTCAGGAACTGGCTGTCTCCATAGGAGGATACATGCGTGTCATATCCGATGGCGTTCATTTCGTTTAACTTGATCAACAACAGATTGATGGGGACGTGGAGCTTCTGCGCGGCCTGCACGACGTCAAAGCCGGCTTTCAGGTCGGCATAGACCTCGTCGGAGTCGATGAGGAGATGGGCGGCGAAGGCGTTGGCCTCGTACTCCGTGCGCCCCGGAATGTTGAAAAGCTCGAACTCCTGCATACCTTTTGCCGCAATCGACCGATGCAGCTGATCGTGCCCGATTTCGTGCGCGAGCACGATGCTGCGCCAGGTGTCGTCGAGGCGGCTGTTCAGACTGATGAAACGGCAGCGCCAGCGGACGAAATACATGCCGAGAAGTTTGCGGTATTCCTCGGAGTAGAGAAGCGTGATGCCGAGCTCTTCGGCGATGCGTTCCATGTCGCGGGTTCCTGCCTGCCGCAGGATCTTCTGTGCTTTTTCTGCAAGGCGGATGGAATCCATAATGCTTACTCCTTCGCTGCGGCGTTCTTTTTTCCGTATTTTTTTCGGTTCATTTCCTTGGCTTTCCAATAGGCGTCCTGCAGCGTGTGCAGGACGGCCTCGCGGTCCTCATCGGAAAGCTCTCCGCCGGCGAACATGCCGACGAGTTCGTTGGTGAGCGCCATGGCCTGTTTCGCACCGCGCGGGCCGTACGCTTTTCCGGCACCGAGGATGAAATTTTCGTTTTCCGTCAGCAGATAGTTCCTATCGACGTTGAAATAATCGGCGAGGGCCTGGTAACGCGCGCGGGTGCGCGGGTATTTCCCGTGCTTCTCGTAATTGATATAGGAAATCTTGGATATGCCGATGGCGTCCGCGACCTCTGTCTGCGTGACGCCCTTTGCTTGGCGGAGCTGCCGTAGTTTTTCTCCGAAGGTCATGTCTTTCCGTCCTTTCTGTCGGTAGAGGCTGGGCTTGAGTAAAGTCTGATTTATCTTTACTCAACTTCAACTTTACTCTTACAGTATACTTGAAGGAAAGGATAAAGTCAAGTATAACTATACTTGTTTTTCCTTTTTTCGATAGACAATATCGCAGATTACGGTGGATTCCTGCAGGGGAAAATAAAAATTTGCTGCAAGTGGTATCGCTGGATGGGTTTCATGTTATAATGGAAACCGTCAGATTGTCGAGAGGAGAATCGTCAGATGGAAATGCAAATGGAATTTATTCGGAAGCTGCCGTCGCCGCAGGAACTCATGGAGCAGTTTCCCATCGATGAAAACGTGAAGAAGATCAAGGCTTCGAGGGATCAGCAGATCGCCGATATCCTGCAGGGGAAGGATTCTCGGTTCCTGTTGATCATCGGTCCGTGTTCGGCAGACAACGAAGAAGCGGTTCTGGACTATATCCACCGTCTGGTGCCCCTGCAGGAGCAGGTCAAGGATAAGATTCTCCTTGTGCCGCGCGTTTACACCAGCAAGCCGCGGACCATCGGTATCGGCTACAAGGGCATGCTGCACCAGCCGGACCCGGAGGGCAAGGAGGATATGCTCGGCGGTATCATCGCCATCCGCGAGATGAACGCGCGTGTGGTCCGCGAGACGGGCTTTACCTGCGCGGAGGAAATCCTCTACCCGGAGATTTACCGGTATCTCTCGGATCTGCTCTCGTATGCGGCCGTCGGCGCGCGTTCGGTCGAGGACCAGCTGCACCGCATGATGGCGAGCGGCCTCGGCATTGCGGTCGGCATGAAGAACCCGACCTCCAGCGATATCTCCGTCATGCTCAACTCTATCGAGGCCGCGCAGCACGCGCAGGAATTCCTGTTCCGCGGCTGGGAGGTGCGGACGAAGGGCAACCCGCTCGCACATGCCATCCTTCGCGGCTATGTCGACAGCTTTGGGCGGAGCATGCCAAATTATCATTACGAGAATCTGCGCTCCCTCTACGAGGCCTATCATGCGCGCGGACTCGAGAACCCGGCGGTTATCGTGGACACGAACCATGCGAATTCTGGAAAGAAGTATCTGGAGCAGATCCGCATCGCGAAGGATGTCGTAAACAGCCGCCGGATTTCCGCGGATATCCGCTCGCTCGTCAAGGGCCTTATGATTGAAAGCTATATCGAGGATGGCAATCAGAAGATTTCTGAGGGTACGTATGGCAAATCCATCACCGATCCGTGCCTCGGCTGGGAAAAGTCCGAGCAGCTGATCTTCGATCTCGCGGAGGCGCTTTGACGCTGCCGCGAGCGGGGTGGAGGAAACGAAAGGAAGGAAAGAAAGCTTATGTTGAATCAGGTTTCGGTATTTGCAGAAAATACGAAGGGTGCGCTGCACAAGCTGACGGCGGTGCTCGCGGACGCCAACATCAATATCTACACGATGCTCGCGAATGACAGCGCGGAGTTCGGGATCATCCGGCTCGTCCTGACGGATCCGGAGCTCGCAGTCCGCAAGCTCCGGGATGCGGGGTATCAGTGCCATATCGACCGGGTCATTGCCGTCGAGATGGCCGATACGCCGGGCAGCCTCGATCAGATCCTCGAGCATCTGCGCGAGGCTAACGTTGCGCTCGATTACCTCTACATTTCCTATGATCGCCAGGCCAGCACGCCGGTGGTCATCTTCAAGACGCGTGAGCCGGAAGCGGAGACGTTCCTTCGCGGGAAAGGCTATAAGCTCGTCGATCAGTTTTGAGCAGAGCCGCAAGGACGAGGACATGGCATCGATGCAAGAGGCCATGTCCTTTTTTTACGGAAATTTCATAAAAACGAAATCAAAAAGATACCATTCGATAACGGAATCGGCACGCGGAACCCGTATACTAAAACTATGCTTTTGATTACAAGGTGATTCAGGAGGTCATGGTATGAAACGAAACATGTTGAAATGTGCGGTCCTTTCGATGATTGCTTGCGGTTCGTTTGCCGCGCTTGCGCCAAGCGTTCAGGCTGCGGATGTTCGCGTGCTGCCGGTCGATAACGCAAAGTTCCTGGCAGGGGCGAAATTTGATTTCGACGTCGAGGTGGCCAACGCGAAAAATCTGAAGGACGTCGATATCACGATCAACGGGAAGAAAGCGGAGAAATTCTTCGGGCAGAAGCTTACGGCCAAGGATTTGGGAAACGGTGTCGTTTCGTATCGTGTCAATGCGGTGAATTTCCCGAAAACGGGAGCCTATGAGGTAAAGGTCACGGCGAAGGACGACGCGGGTGACAGCAAGGCGGATGCGCGCTACACGGTCGTGCAGCAGAAAGCGCAGCGCCAGGCAAAGAACGTCATCCTCTTCGTCGGTGACGGCATGTCCCTGCAGGCGCGCGAGATGGCCCGCATCATCTCAAAGGGCATGACCAACGGGAAGTACAACGACCTTCTCGCGATGGAGAAGATGCCGCATAACTGCCTGATCACGACGAGCGGCTACGATTCCCTGACGACCGACAGCGCGAACTCGGCGTCGGCCTATGCGACGGGGCATAAGTCTGTGGTCAACGCAATGGGTGTGTACGCGGACTCCACCAAGGATCCGTTCGATGATCCGCGCGTCGAGAACGTGACGGAAATCGTCAAGCGCACGCGCGGCATGTCCGTCGGCCTCGTTACGCAGGCGGAGTCTACGGACGCCACGCCTGCCGCGATGGTCGGGCATACGCGCCGTCGTGCGAATCAGGACTATCTGGCCTCGGAGTACCTCGAGGATTATCATCGTCCGGACGTCATCATGGGCGGCGGTTCCCTGCGCTATATCCCGAAATCGGATAAGGGCTCGAAGCGTCATGACGAGGAAAACGTCATCGAGGATTTCAAGGCAAAGGGGTACACATTTGTCACGAATTCCAAAGAGATGATGGCCGCGCCGACCAACAAGCCACTGCTCGGCCTGTTCCATCCGAGCACGATGAACGTCTACATCGACCGCGAAATGCTCAAGAATCCGGAAGTGCTCGGCAAGTACACGGATCAGCCGAACCTGATCAACATGACGAAGAAGTCTCTCGATATCCTAAGTCAGAACCCGAAGGGATTCTTCGCTATGATTGAGGGCGCCTCCATCGATAAGCAGCTGCATGCCATGGATTGGCAGCGCGCGACCTACGATACGATTGAGTTCGACAAAGCCATTGCATACGCGCAGAAATGGAATAAGGAGCACGGCGACGACACGCTGATCATCGTGGTGGCTGACCACGCGCACGGCGCGTCCATCACGGGCACGTACCATGAGCGCGACGGCAAGAAGGGGCTCGAAGCCGTCCGCACTTACGCGGATTCCATTTTCCCGACGTTCAAGGACGCGGATCACGACGGCTTCCCGGATGATCCGGATCCGGACGTCACGCTGGCTGTCCAGTACGCGAACCATCCTGAATACTACGAGAACTTCCATTTCCAGAAAAAGCCGACGCTGCCGACGGTCTCCAAGACCGTAACGGTGCAGGAAGCAAAGCAGGCGGGCGAGAAGACGGAGTACCATCAGGCCTCCAAGGTCGTCGCAAAAGCGAACCCGGCCCGCCATCACGATGGGGATCCGTGGGAGCTCGTGCCAGCGGATATCCCGCCAACGATTGGCGACGAGTGCCATGCGGCCGATGATGTGCCGCTGAACGCGGAGGGCCCTGGCTCGGAGTATTTCAACGGCGTCATGGACAACACGGAGGTGTTCTTCGGCATCATGCGCGCACTGGGCATTGACGCCACGAAGAATGCGAAATAAGTACGCGCTTCGGCGGCGCAGAACGATGCGAGAAGGGTAGACAAAGCGCGTGTTATGTGCTATAGTGTAAGCGTGAATCGAACATCTCTTTGGGGCGGGGTGCAAATCCCCACCGGCGGTAGAGCCCGCGAGCTGCTTGCAGCATGATTCGGTGAGAGTCCGGAGCCGACAGTAAGAAGGCTGATGCCTTCAGAGTCTGGATGAGAAAAGATATGTTTGCTGATTTTCTTCCCGCGCTTTTGGTATGTGTTGTGCCGTGGCGTGTCGGGCAGAAAATTTGAAGCATGAAAGAGGAGCCGCAGACGAGATTCGTTCTTGCCTGCGGCTTTTTGGTTTCTCGTGTTCGGATTCACTCTTCGAGAGGGACCTGGCGTGAGGAGTGAAGATATGCAGGATGAAGAGTATATGCGCGAGGCGCTAAAGCTCGCGCGGAACGCAGAAGGACGTACCTCGCCGAATCCGCTCGTCGGCGCGGTCATTGTGCGCGACGGACGCATCATTGCGGCGGGGTGGCACCGGAAAGCGGGGACGCCGCACGCCGAGATCCACGCGCTGCGCATGGCGGGAGATCTCGCGAGGGGAGCGACGCTCTATGTGACGCTGGAACCGTGTTCCCATTACGGGCGCACGGGCCCGTGCGCGAAAGCCGTGGCAGAGGCCGGCATAAAGCGCGTGGTTATCGGCATGAAGGATCCAAACCCGCTCGTCGCGGGACGCGGCATCCAGATCCTCGAGGATGCGGGCATCGAGGTGCGCTGCGGCGTGCTCGAACAGGAGGCCGTCCGTTTGAACGAGGTATTCTTGCATTGGATCCCCCAGAAAATGCCGTTCGTCATCTTGAAGACGGCGATGTCGCTCGACGGCAAGATCGCGACGTGTGCGGGAGAGTCCCAATGGATTAGCGGAGAGGCTTCCAGGCAATACGTGCATGTGCTGCGCGACCGATACGACGGCATCCTCGTCGGCATCGGTACGGTGCTCGCCGACGATCCGAGCCTGACGGCGCGCCTGCCGGACCATACGGGGAAAAATCCCGTGCGCATCGTTGTCGACAGCCAGGCGCGGACGCCGCACGGCGCCAAGGTCCTGACGGACGGGCAGGCGCGGACGATCGTCGTCGTCACGGAACGCGCGCCGAAAGACCGCGTCGATGGCCTCCGCGCGGCCGGCGCGGAGGTGCTCGTGGCCGGCGGCGGGGAGCGCGTGGACCTGCGCCTCATGATGCAAAAGCTCGGCGCGATGGAGATCACGTCGATCCTCGTCGAGGGCGGCGGTACCATCAATGATGCATTGCTGCGCGCGGGCCTCGTCGACAAGGTGCTCGCCTTCGTCGCGCCGAAGCTCATCGGCGGGCGCGAGGCGAAAACGCCGGTGGAGGGCAGTGGCTTTGCGCACCTGCAGGATGCCGTGCAGCTCGAGCATTTCTCGGCGCAGCCCATGGGGGCGGATATTTTGCTGACCGGCTATGTGAAAAAGGGGTGATGGCGGCTTTGTTTACGGGAATCATTGAGGAGGTCGGACGGATTCGCCAGATGCAGGGCGGCGTGATCCGCGTCGCCGCGAAAGACATCCTCTGCGATGTGCACGTTGGCGACAGCATTGCCGTCAATGGGACGTGCCTCACGGTGACGGATTTCACGCGCGAGGCGTTCACGGCCGATTTGATGCCGGAGACCATCCGGCGCACGTCGTTTGCAGAGCTTGGCAGCGGATCCCCCGTGAATCTGGAACGGGCCGTCCTGCCGACGACGCGGATGGGCGGGCATTTCGTTTCCGGTCATATCGATGGGACGGGGAAAATCCTCTCGCTGACCGGCGAGGGAAACGCCTTGCTGCTCCGCGTGCAGGCCGGGCCGGAGATCTTGCGCGGCATCGTCGAGAAAGGTTCCGTGGCACTTGACGGGATCAGCCTGACGGTCGCAGAGGTTACGCCTATGGATTTTACCGTAAGCCTGATCCCGCATACACGCGAGGTCACGAATCTCGGCAGCAAGAAGGCCGGCAGTCTGCTCAACATCGAGACGGATATGCTCGGGAAATACGTCAGGCGCCTGCTGACGTTTTCAGCGCCCGCTGCAGAAAAGGCAGAGCCGGCACTGACCGCGGATTTTCTGCGTCAATGCGGCTTCTGATCCGCATGGCAGGGTCGAAAATAGGGAAATGCATGTTCAAAAGGAGAAACAATATGTCAGAATTTGCAACGGTCGAACAGGCCATTGAAGATATCCGAAACGGCAGGATGGTTGTCGTCGTCGATGATGAGGACCGGGAGAATGAGGGCGACCTG
>JALFBM010000071.1 GCA_022773425.1 Selenomonadaceae bacterium | reverse complement strand
GATCTTCCGTCCTGCAGTTCGATTACGCGGGCTGCCGCATCAATATCCTCGATACGCCGGGCCATCAGGACTTTTCGGAGGATACCTACCGCACGCTCATGGCCGTCGACAGCGCCGTCATGGTCATCGATGTCGCAAAGGGCGTAGTGGCGCAGACGAAAAAGCTGTTCCGGGTCTGCAAGCAGCGCGGCATTCCTATTTTTACCTTCGTCAACAAGCTCGACCATTACGGCAAGCTGCCGATCGACATCATGGACGAGATCGAGAACGTACTCGGCATCCGTTCCTATCCGATGAACTGGCCGATCGGCCAGGACGGCCAGTACCTGGGCGTCTACGACCGCCAGAACAAGAAGGTGCTCTTGTTCGCCGCCGATACGTCGCATGGCCAGGAGGCGCGTGTCGCCGATATCTATGAACCGGACGATCCGGCGGTCATCGCGCGCATCGGCGAGGAGAACTGGCAGGCGCTCAAGGACGATATCGACCTGCTCGACGAGGCCGGCGAGACTTTCGATATGGACAAGGTCAACGCGGGGGAACTCACGCCGATGTTTTTCGGCTCGGCCATGACAAATTTCGGCGTACAGGATTTCCTCGAGGGCTATATCCGTATGGCGCCGACGCCGCAGCCGCGCATGTCAAGCGACGGCCTGATCGCGCCGGACGATGAGAAGTTCTCCGGCTTCGTGTTCAAGATCCAGGCCAACATGAACCCGGCGCATCGCGACCGTCTCGCCTTTATTCGCATCTGCTCGGGACAATTCGAGCGGAATATGGAGGTGTGGCACGAGCGTTCGGACAAGCCGATCAAGCTCGCACAGCCGCAGCAGTTCCTCGCGCAGGACCGCCAGATTATTGACACGGCCTATCCCGGCGATATCGTCGGCCTGTTTGACCCGGGAATCTTTGGCATCGGCGATACGATCTGCGATGCGCGGCATAAATTCAAGTATGCGGATTTCCCGGTCTTCCCGCCGGAAAAGTTCGCGCGCGTGCAGGCGAAAGACACGATGAAACGCAAGCAGTTCGTCAAGGGCATTGAGCAGCTCACGCAGGAAGGCGCCATCCAGCTGTTCCGTCAGGCCGGTGCAGGCATGGAATCCTACATCGTCGGCACGGTCGGCACCCTGCAGTTCGAAGTTCTGCAGTACCGGTTAAAGAATGAGTATCATGTCGACATAGAGATGCAGATGCAGCCCTACGAGGTCGCGCGCTGGCTCGCCTATGCAGACGGCAGCGAGGTCACGCCGTCCTCCCTGCACGGCGCGGACCGCGGCATGTTCGTCTATGACCGCCATCATAACCCCGTCCTGCTCGTCAGCAACGAGTGGGCACTGGGATGGATTCTCGACAACAACCCGAACCTCAAACTGAATCATGTGCCGTTCGACAAAAAAGAAGTCTAGGCGGTAACCGCGATGGGTACGCATCGCGTGGCGCCTCCCCAAGGGGAGGTGCTTTTTTCAACGAGGCGCCATGCGTTTCTTGGATGGCCGCATAGAAATCATCCAGTGCAGGAACCATTATCAAGACTGAAAAATAGACACTTTATTTTGTCAGTTCAGATAGCCCATCTCAATCGGAGGTGCAGTTTATGTGGTTTTTTCTTGTCATCGAATCAGATTTTGGCGTATAATCATAGGTGAAGAGAGCAGTTCGGGAGGAGGCATGCCAATGGACAGAGCGAATCGAACGGATGCGCTGAAAGCCTGGGAAGATCTGACCATCGCGGACAACTTTATCTTTCAGAAGGTCATGCGCAAGAAGCGCCTTTGCAAGCGGCTGATTGAAACGATCCTGAACATCAAGATCCGCAAAATCACCTTCGCAGAGACGGAGAAGGATATCCACGTGCGCCGCGACAGCAAGAGCGTGCGGCTCGACGTCTACGTGGAGGATGAGCAGGGCACCCTCTACGACATCGAGATGCAGACGACGGACTACGCCGATCCCGCGGAGCTCCCGAAGCGCACGCGGTACTATCAGGCCATGATGGACATGGATGTGCTGAACAAGGGCGAGTTCTATACGAAGCTGCGGAAGACGTACATCATCTTTATCTGCACCTTCGATCCCTTCGACCGAAGCCTCAGTCAGTATACCTTCCACGAGACCTGCGCGGAGGATGCAACGCTGGCGATGGGCGACGAGACGACGAAGATCTTTTTGAACAGTAAAGGTAGGCGCGAGGGTATCAACCATAACCTCGCCGCATTCCTCGACTACATCGAGGGCAAGGCGCCGAAAGGGAAATTCACAGAAACCATTGCCGATGCGGTAGAAGCAGCGAAAGAAAACAAGGAAATGAAGGTGGAATATATGACGTTTTTCATGGAACTACGCCGCCGTGAAGAAAAAGGCCGCGAAGAAGGAATAGCAAAGGGCCGCGCGGAAGGGCTTGCCGAAGGGGAAGCGAAAGGCACGATAAAAGGCAAAGCGGAGGGCCGCTGGACAACCCTAATGGAACTCGTACAAGATGGCCTCCTCACGATGAAAGAAGCGGCGAAGCGGGCGGGCATGTCAGAAGAGGCATTCCGCAAACTCGCGGCGCAGTGATCGGGCTGCGTTTGCTTGATGCAAGAACCGCCCTGCAGCTGCTGTGCTGCAGGGCGGTTCTTGGTATCCGCGTGATTTTTGTCAAGCGATGCATGGCTCGATTTTATCAAATGCGCCGTAAACTCCCGCCCTTTAGGGCTGGGGATATAAGGCGAATCTGCCGAATTTACGCAAGGAATTGAAGGGCGAGGTGACTGTCCCGCGCCGCTTGGTGCAGACAGCGGACGGCTGCAGCCTCTACCCGCTGAACCAGTTCCTTGGCGTTGCCTCCCTATCAATAATCCGATATACAATGTTTATACAATGTGGTATAATAAAAGTAAAGGAGGGCGATAAATATGGCTACGAATGCAACGATGACCATCCGTATTGATGCCGACTTGAAGCGCCAGGCGGAAGCCATCTGTGAGGAGATGGGCCTTACGATGTCGGCGGCTGTTACTATCTTTACGAAACGCTTGGTTAAAGATCGCGCCATCCCGTTCCGCGTCACTGCGGGAGATCCATTTTATAGCGA
>JALFBM010000063.1 GCA_022773425.1 Selenomonadaceae bacterium | reverse complement strand
GCGCAGACCGTCTCGGCGGCGACGGAGGAGGAAACGGCCTCGATGCACGAGATCGCGGACGCGAGCCGCAAGCTCGCGGAGCAGGCGCAGAACTTGCAAAATTCCATCGCGGTGTTTAAGATATAAGCAGAATGGGTACTTACGAAATCTGGTGTGCACCCCGTCAATAGGACACGGAAAAAATAATGGATTTGCGGTTCGCTTGAGTGGCGAGCCGCTTTTTCTATGCGGCAAGATAATGGTTATGGTATTCCTGTGGTGTCATAATGCTCAGGTGACGCTGCAGCCGTTCGAAAATCGCATTGCATATTGCTAATTTGCATTCTAGTGGATATTTCTCTTTTTGTGGCATAATAATACCCCCAGACAAGACAGTTTGTTTTTTCTGTCCTATCTAGGGGGATCCTATCACAGTGCCGTCGCTGGTCCCTTTTGTTTTAAACCGATCAGATAGAGGTGTGGGAAAGCCTTTTCGAGGATGGATGGTCATTCTTCCGGTGAGCCGTCGGGATCCTCGAGGAGGCTGTGCTGGCCGAGCATGGTGGTCAGCGTGCTGCGGTTGAAGCGGTAGGTCGGGGAGGCGAAGTCCTGTCCGGCGTCGTAGTGGTTGGACGGGGCGTTCAGCAGACCGCTGATGGTGTCGTAGAGCATATCGTTGGTGAAGTAGCGGAACTGGTGGCTGCGGAGCGCCTGCGTATGCATCGGGAAAGCGGAGCGGTAGCGCGGCGAGAGCCAGACCGCCATCGGGATGCGCACCATGTCGAAGCTGAACACGTCCGGGTTATGCGAGATGGCGAGGTTTTCTCCGTGGTCGGAGAAGTAGAGCATCGCGGTCAGATGCAGGTTCTGCTGCGCGTAGTCGTGGATTTCCTGCAGGATATGATCGGTGTAAAGGATGCTGTTCGCGTAGGATTCCGTGGAGGAGATGATCGAATCGCCCTCGGCGGTCTCGAATTGGTTGAATTCGGGCGGATAGCGGTTGTTGTAGTAGATATGGCTGCCCATGATATGCAGCACGATGAAGTTGTTCTTGTTCGGGTCGACCTGCTGGAGATAGGGCAGGAGTTCTTCGTCGTATTTGTCGGAGAAATTATAGGAGTCGTCCGTCCAGAACGCGTGATCCGCGGTTTTCGCGACGAGCGTGATCGCGCTGTCGTACTGGCCGTAGCGGCCCTGGTTGCTGAACCACCAGGTCTCGTACCCGGCCTTGCGCGCGACGTCGATGATGGAGTTCGCGTTAAAGAATTCCTTATCGTTGTACTGGCTCTGTTCCGTCAGCGCGCGCTGGAGCACGGGGACGGTCTGCGACCACGAGGAATACGCGTTGTAAAACTGGATGTAGTCGGGATTGCCGGCCTGTGCGGACATCCATGGGGTATCGTCGTACGGGAAGGACGGTGTAAAGGCCTTCATGTAGTTGCGCGAGGCCGATTCCCCGATGACGACGATGACGGTGCCTGGTGCTTTGACCGATGCAGTCGTCGTGCCGTCGAGCGCGAGTTCGTCGTAGCGGTCATCGTGCGTGACGCTGTACTCCTGTGTCTGCTTGACATAGGCGTCGACGTCATGGAACAGGCCGGCGATGGAGGTCTGCGGCAGGTAGAACGCGCAGGTGGCGAGTGCGGCGGCGAGCACTGCGGCGAGTGCGCCCGTGCGGCCCGCAGTCGTGCCATCCTCGAGTTGTTCCGCAACGCGGAGATGGCAGCGATAGGCCCAAAAGAGAAACAGCGCGAAGCCGGCGAGAATCAGGAACGTCGGGATGACGCCGACATTGGAATGGATGAAATCGAGGCTCTCGCGGTAGTTCGTCAGATAGACGGCCATGATGGAGGCCGGCGTCAGGCAGTGCCAGACCATGACGTAGTAGGCGTACTGCATGAACGGAACGACGAGCAGCAGCGCGTTCAGCAAGGCGAACAGCAGCGAGAACACGCGCTTCCAGCCGAGGCGGAACAGCACGCATTCGAGCGCCGTCAGCATCAGGAATTCGCTCGTGCCGACGAGAAAGTCAAAGCAGATCAGCGACTGATACCAGATGCTCTGATATGTCCATGCATAGAGAAGTGGGAAGGCTGAGCACCAGGCGAGCCCGGTCAGCAGGTTCGGCAGCGTGGCGCGTGAGAAAAGCGGCAGATGGCTGCCGTATTGGACGAGGACGAGCCCCGCGAGCATCGGAATGGCGATCGGCAGATAGTACTGCGCACCCATATCCTGACCGATATCGGCGTAGAAGGCGATACAGCAGATGAAATAAACGGCGGCCATAGCCAGCCAGCGCAGCCAGTCGTTCTTTGTCGTGCGCGTGGTATCTATCATAATGTGGGTCCTCTTTCCTGAAAAAAGAAAAATGCATATCCTTATAAATTTTACTAGGAATCGATAACAACGTCAATCCTTGTATGGACATCTGTTGCGAATTAAAAAAATTATTGCTCGAATGGCGCGCCGGCGTCGGAGTCCCTCGCATTTTTCGGATTTTCGCGGTCGGATTCTGAGAGAAAAACGCGTTGTCAAAGGCGCGCTTTTCTGCTAAAATGTATAACTGTTGCGAGACAAAAACCACAAGATATAGTGAAAGGCAGGGGTGAGTACCACAAGATGTAGTGGTACTTGGAGAATATGAATCTAAAGACAGTAACGAAGCGTTCCGGGCATACCGTTGCCTATAACCGGCAGAAAATCGTCAATGCCATCGCCGGGGCCAACGCGGACTGCAAGAACCCGATGACGGAGAAGGACGTCGAGGAGGTCGCGAGCCAGGTCGAGTGGGACATTCAGGACCGCGAGAATATCGGCGTCGAGGAAATCCAGGATATCGTCGAGCAGGAGCTCATGAAGTACGATTTCTACGACGTCGCGAAGAAATACATCACCTACCGCGCGCGGCACGCGGAACGCCGCGAAGCCCAGAAGCACCTGATGAGCACCTACAGCCAGATCTTTTTCGGCGATGCGAAGGATTCGGACCTGCGGCGCGACAATGCGAACATCAACACGGACGCGCCGATGGGCGCGATGCTGAAGCTCGGCGCGGAGGGCGCGAAGCACTTCGTGGACAACTACGTGCTCGATGAGGAGTTCCACCAGGCGGACAGCGAGAACTGGATCCATATTCACGACAAGGATTTCTCCCTGATCACGTTCAACTGCTGTCAAATTGACCTGCTGAAGCTCTTCCACGGCGGATTTTCGACGGGGCACGGCTTCCTGCGCGAGCCGAATTCCATCCGGGCTTACGCGTCGCTTGCGTGCATCGCGATTCAGAGCAACCAGAACGATATGTTCGGCGGCCAGTCCATCAACGCGTTCGATATCGCGATGGCCGAGGGCGTGCGCAAGTCCTTTCATAAAGCGGTTTGGGATGAAGCCTATAAGTCGATGGCCTATCGCTTTGGCTTCCAGCATCTCGTCGATGAGGCGGCCTTCCGGGCGGCGTTGAAGAAGCATCTGAGCTTCGAGAACTGCCATTACACCGAGAGCGCGGAGGATCCGGATGCGGCGAAATCCATCGAGACGATTGCGCGCGCTCTCGATGCGGTCATGCGCGAGGACCTCGCGCATCCCATCGCGGACGCGGACACGACGGCCCCGACCATCTATCAGCTGGCCTGCGCGGACGTCGTCGAGGAGACGCATCAGGCGATGGAGGCGCTGATTCACAACTTCAATACGCTGCACAGCCGCGCCGGCGCGCAGGTGCCGTTCTCATCGATTAACTACGGCCTCGATACGACGTCGGAGGGCCGCCTCGCGACGCGGGAGGTCCTGAACGCCATCTGGTCCGGCCTCGGCAACGGGGAAACGCCGATTTTCCCGATCTCGGTGTTCCAGATCAAGGCGGGCATCAACTATAATCCGGGCGATCCGAATTACGACCTCTTTCAGCAGGCATGCAAGACGAGCGCGAAGCGCCTGTTCCCGAACTTCGTGAACGTCGACGCGCCGTACAATTTGCAGTACTACAAGCCGGGCAACTACAACTCGGCGGTCGCGACGATGGGCTGCCGTACGCGCGTTGTCAGCAACGTCAACGGCCCGGAGGAGTTCGGCAGCCGCGGCAATTTCTCGTTCACGACGATCAACCTGCCGAAGCTCGCGATTGAGGCGCATAAGAAATTCCCGAAGGATCAGGAAAAGGAAATCGCGTATTTCTACGATCTTTTTGACAAGTACATCGATATCTCAAAGCGGTATCTTGAGGCGCGCTACGACATCATCGCGCACAAGAAGGCGATGAATTTCCCGTTCCTGATGGGGCAGCACGTCTGGATGGACAGCGAGAAACTGAACCCGGAGGATGAGATTGCGCCGGTGCTCAAGCATTGCTCCATTTCCATCGGGTTCTGCGGGCTTGCCGAGTGCTTGAAGGAGCTGACCGGCAAGCATCATGGGGAGAGCGAGGCGTCACAGAAGCTCGGGCTTGCCATCATCGGGCATCTGCGCCAGCGCACGGACGAGTTCACGGAGGAAACGCATATGAACTGGTCCACGTTCGGCACGCCGGCGGAATCGACGGCCGGCCAGTTCCAGCGCGCGAACCAGAAAGCCTATGGCAAGATCCCGGGCGTCACGGACCGCCCGTACATGACGAACAGCTCGCATGTGCCGGTCTACTACCCGATCAAGGCCATCGACAAGATCCGCATCGAGGCGCCGTACCACGCGCTCGAGAACGCCGGTCATATCGCCTATATCGAGCTCGACGGCGACACGACGAAAAACGTCAAGGCGTTTGAGTCGGTGGTCCGCGCCATGCACGACGCGAACATGGGCTATTTCTCCGTCAACCATCCGGTCGACCGCGATCCCGTCTGCGGCTACACCGGCCTGATCGAGAACGAATGCCCGCACTGCCACCGCAAGGAAGTCGAGAAGGGCACCTTTGTCATCCCGCGCCAGAAGGCATGAGAAAGGCTGTCTCTCAGCCAATAGAAAAGAGGGGCCGCCGCGCAAGCTGCAATCAGCATGCGCGGCGGCCCCTCGTTGGTATATCGCTGGGGTGTGTTTTGTTA
>JALFBM010000059.1 GCA_022773425.1 Selenomonadaceae bacterium | reverse complement strand
TTCATGGCACCTGGCATCGTTTGGTTTTTCTTGATTCTTGCTATAATGAAAGAAAGAAGATTCGAGATCTTGCAGCGCCTGAAAGAGACGTTGGCGGGATTGCCGGTGTAGCGCATGGGAACAACGTATAGAAAAGCGCGCAGATCTGTTTTCCGCGCGCTTTTTGTGCAGGCTTAGGTTTAATTGGTGCCGCCGAGGAGGATGAGCCGGAGGCCGAGGGCGAACATCGCGCAGGCGAGCAGGATCAGGATGACCTTGGATTTCGTCTTCTCAGAAATTTTTGCGCCGATCTGCGCGCCGACGGCCGCGCCAATGGAGATGCAGAGGGCCGGGATCCAGACGATGTGGTCCATCAGGAAATGGCTGATGACGCCGAACAGTGAGGAGCACGCGAGGACGAAATGCGAGGTCGCGGTCGCGACGTGCACCGGGAAGCCGAGCAGATAGATCATGAGCGGCACGTGCACGACGCCGCCGCCGATGCCGAAGATGCTCGAGAGGAAACCGACAAAGAAGCTCGCGCCGACGCCGATCCACAGGTTGAAATGGAAATCCGGCCCGACATCCACGCAGTCGGTCCGGGGCTTGTGCGTGGCGTTCCAGCCCATGATGACGGCCATGAACAGCAGGAAAATCCCGAAGTACAGGTCGAGCATCGGCCCGGAGAAGCGATCGACGATGGCGGAGCCCATGATCGCGCCCGGCAGCGTTGCGAGCGCGAACGGTACGGCCGCGCGGAACAGCACGCGCTTTTGCCGGATGTAGGCGATCGTTCCGGACAGCGCGTTCGCCAGGACAATGACGAGCGAGGTGCCGGCGATCTGCGCGGCGGAATGGAAGTACGGGTATACGCCACCCTCGCTCATGAATAGGATGAAGATCGGCACGCAGATGAGTCCGCCGCCGATGCCGACGAGCGTGCCGAACGTCCCGACGCCAACGCCGAGCGCGAGGAAAAGCAAAATCTGAACAAGCATAAAAAGTTTCTCCTTTTTCTATCGATATGCGAGCGAAGAGTCCTTCCTGCATTATACCATATTGCCGTGTGCAGGAGGGCAAAAGCACGAAAAATTGCCGTTCGGCAGCGCGGGAAAAAGAAGGACCGACGGATGTAAATTTGTAAAGCAAAATCCTTCAAAAAGGCGGCGCCGGAATTGACAACGATTCTTGAATATAGTAACCTTATTATAATATCGATTTGTGAGGAAGCGGCGTCCCGGTACTGTCTTTTTATACCAAAAACGGGACATGCGTCCTTGCAAAAATTCGTATCGTCGTTCTCAATGCAACAAGAAAGAAGGGGTTACGTTGGCATTCTATTTTAAGGAACCATCGCACACGTTTGGAGAGTATCTGTTAGTCCCGGGGTATTCCTCGAGTGAATGTATCCCAGACCGCGTTTCCTTAAAGACACCGCTCGTGAAGTTCCGAAAAGGCGAGGAGCCGGCCATCTCGATGAACATCCCGATGACGTCGGCCATCATGCAGGCGGTCTCGAATGACACGATGGCGATCGCACTGGCGAAAGAGGGCGGCGTCTCGTTCATCTATGGTTCCCAGAGTGCCGAGGCTGAGGCAGCGATGGTCGCGCGCGTCAAGCACTACAAGTCCGGCTTCGTGACGAGTGACTCCAACATCACGCCGGAGACGACGCTCGGCGAAATCCTCGACCTGCTCGCAAAGACCGGCCACTCGACGATGGCGGTCACCGAGGACGGCACGGCGAACGGCAAGCTGCTCGGCATCGTCACGAGCCGCGATTATCGCCTTTCCCGCATGAGCCTCGACATGAAGGCGGGCACGTTCATGACGCCGTTCGAGAAGATCGTCTGCGCGGACGCCGATACGACGACGCTCCCGATGGCAAACGACCTGATCTGGGAGCACAAGCTGAACATGCTCCCGCTCGTCGACAAGGAGCAGCATCTCCGCTACATGGTGTTCCGCAAGGACTACACGGACAACAAGGAGAACGATCTCGAGCTCACGGATGAGAACAAGCGCTACATCGACGGCGCCGGCATCAATACGCGCGCCGACGCGGACCGCGTGCCGAAGCTCCTCGAGGCGGGGGCGGACGTCCTCTGCATCGATTCGTCGGAGGGGTTCACGGAATGGCAGCGCATGACGCTCCAGTACATCCACAAGAATTTCCCGAACGCCAAGGTCGGCGCCGGCAACGTCGTCGACGGCGAGGGCTTCCGCTTCCTCGCGGACGCGGGTGCTGATTTCGTCAAGGTCGGCATCGGCGGCGGCTCCATCTGCATCACGCGCGAGACGAAGGGCATCGGCCGCGGCCAGGCGACGGCGTTGATCGATGTCTGCAAGGCGCGCGACGAGTACTACAAGGCGACGGGCGTCTACATCCCGGTGTGCTCGGACGGCGGCATCGTGCACGATTACCACATGACGCTGGCGCTCGCGATGGGCGCGGACTTTTTGATGCTCGGCCGCTATTTCTCCCGCTTCGACGAGAGCCCGACGAACAAGGTCAAGGTCAACGGCACCTACTACAAGGAGTATTGGGGCGAGGGCTCGAACCGTGCGCGCAACTGGCAGCGTTACGATCTCGGCGGCGCGCGCAAGCTTTCCTTCGAGGAGGGCGTCGATTCGTACGTTCCGTACGCCGGCCCGCTCAAGGACAACGTGCATACGTCGCTGGCGAAGATCCGTTCGACGATGTGCAACTGCGGCGCGCTGAGCCTGCCGGAGTTCCGCGAGAAAGCCAAGCTCACGCTCGTCTCGGCGACGAGCATCGTGGAGGGCGGCTCGCATGACGTCATCCTGAAGGATAAGTTCGGCCGCGACTGATCGGCCGTGGAGTCCAGGCAAGCGCAGCGCGGCGGAGCGGGGATCCCGCCGCAGCTGACGAAACGCAAGAGAGTGGAGGTCTTTATCAGATGAAGGAGTACAAACCGTTCAAATCGGGCAAGGTGCGCGAGGTGTACGATGTCGGCGACAGCATCATCATGGTCGCGACGGATCGCATTTCGGCGTTTGACCACATCCTGAAGAACAAGATCACGGACAAGGGTGCGGTGCTGACGCAGATGTCGAAGTTCTGGTTCGACTACACGAAGGATATCGTTCCGAACCATATGATCAGCGTGGACAACTCGGATATGCCGGCGTTCTTCCAGCAGCCGCAGTTCCGCGGAAACAGCATGAAATGCCAGAAGCTCCGCATGATCCCGATGGAATGCATTGTACGCGGCTATATCACGGGCTCCGGCTGGGAAAGCTACAAGGAGAACGGGACGGCATGCGGCATCCAGCTGCCGGCAGGGCTCAAAGAGTGCCAGCAGCTGCCGGAGCCGATTTTCACGCCGTCGACGAAGGCGGAGCTCGGCGATCATGATGAGAACGTCACGGTCGAAGAGGGCGCTGCCTATGTCGACAAGGTGTTCCCGGGCAAGGGCAAGGCCTACGTCGAGAAGATCGCGGCGTATACGATCGCGCTCTACAAGAAATGTGCGGCGTACGCCAAGAGCCGCGGCATCCTCATCGCGGATACGAAGTTCGAGTTCGGCCTCGATGCGAACGGTGAAATCGTCCTCGGTGACGAGATGCTGACGCCGGACAGCTCGCGGTTCTGGCCGCTCGATGGCTACGAGGCCGGGAAGTCCCAGCCGTCGTACGACAAGCAGTTCGTGCGCGACTGGCTCAAGGCGAATCCGGGCAGCGACTACAACCTGCCGCAGGACGTCATCGACAAGACCATCGCCAAGTACAAAGAGGCGTATGAGATGCTGACGGGGGAGACGTTCCACCGTTAAGCGCCCAGGCGCAGGAGGCCGCGGGGAGTCCATGGGACTGCTCGCGGCCTCTTTGTCTTGGGCGGGATCGGCCGTTTCTGGAAAACCTCGGAAATGCGGTGAACTTTACTGGACGCGGGCCGGTTTTTTGCGTTATAATAAAAAAGTGTTTGAAGAAAGTAAGGTTCCGTCGGGACCAGCAGGAAGGATCTGCCAACTATGAAAAATACGAAGCCAATCTATGTCATCGGGCATCGGAATCCGGATACGGACTCCATCTGCTCGGCTATCGGTTACGCGCATCTCAAGCAGGCGCTCGGCGAGAACGCCGTGCCGGCGCGCGCCGGGAAGGTCAACAAAGAGACGAAGTACGCGCTCGACTACTTTCACGTCGAGCAGCCGCTGCTGCTCTCCGATCTCTACCCGCGCGTCGAGGACGTCGCCCTCGACTGCAAGATCGTCGTGCGCCAGCACGATACGCTGCGCCATCTCGGTGAGGTTATGCGCGAGCACGATCTGCGCTCGGTGCCGGTCACGGACAGCAAGGGCGAGCTCGTTGGCATCGTGACGGTTTCGGATCTCGCCAAGCGCTATTTCCAGGAGCTTGGCATGCAGAAGCTCAAGGATATGCGCGTGCGCTACCGTGACATCATCGCGGCGACGGACAGCGAGATCCTCGTCGGCGGAGACGGCAGCTCGTTCATCGAGGGCAGCGTGCGCATCGCGGCGGGCAGCGTCGAGACGATTGCAAAGGTCATCGAGCCGAAGGACATCGTGCTCGTCGGCGACCGCCACAAGGAAACGCTTTCGGATATCCTCGACAAGAACATCGCCTGCCTGATCGTGACGGGCGGCGGCCATGTCGACGGCTCCATCGTCGAGAAGGCGCAGGATCGGAACATCTTCCTGCTCTCGACGCCGTATGACACGTACACGGTCGCTCGCCTCATCAATCAGTGCGTGCCGATCCGCCGCATCATGCACCCGGATCCGGTATGCTTTAGGCCGCTTGACCTGCTCTCCGATATCAAGGGCACGATGGACGGCACGAACTACCGCAACTACCCGGTCGTCGAGAACGGGCATCTCGTCGGTATCGTGAGCCGCGATGAGCTCACGCTGCCGGAGCGCGACCGCGTGATCCTCGTCGACCACAACGAGCGCGGCCAGGCGGTCGAGGGCATCGAGGAGGCAAAGATCCTCGAGGTCGTCGATCATCACCGCTGGGGCGGCCTGCAGACGAGCGAGCCGATCTTCACGCGCGTCGAGCCGGTCGGCTGCACGGCGACGATCGTCGCGAACATGCACTGGGCCAACGATGTCGATATCCCGGCATCGATCGCCGGCCTTCTGCTCTCGGCTATCCTCTCCGATACGGTGCTCTTCAAGAGCCCGACCTGCACGGCACTCGACAAGAAAACGGCTTCGCGTCTCGCGGAAATCGCGGGTGTCGACGCGCGTGAGTACGGCATGGCCATGCTCAAGGCCGGCGCCGGCATCGGCGATATGACGCCGGCTGAGATCGCGAAGACCGATATGAAGGAATTCCAGATCGGCGACTACCACATCATCATCAGCCAGATCCAGGTCATGGACACGAAGGAAGTGCTCGATATCGAGCCGAAGCTTATCCAGGCGATGGCGGGGATCTGCGAGAAGGAAGGCTACGATATGAGCCTCGTGATGGTCACGGATATCCTCGAGGAAGCCACGTACCTCCTGTACGCGGGCCAGCCGAAGACGCTTATCGGCGAGGCGTTCCACAAGGACGCATCCGGCACGCATATCTACCTGCCGGGCGTCATGAGCCGCAAAAAGCAGGTCGTACCGCCGCTTTCCGAAGCGGTCAAGCGGATCGCAAAGCATTGAGTTTCCGGGAATGCCTTCCTCTTTGGGGAAGGCATTCTGTGTATTTCATCAACAAGCAAAAGGGAGAATATCTTGGATATCTTCGAAGGACTGAATCCAGAGCAGAAAAAAGCGGTCGCGCACCAGGAGGGGCCGCTGCTCATCATGGCCGGTGCCGGATCCGGCAAGACGAAGGTGCTGACCTGCCGCATCGCGAACCTGCTGGCATGCGGCGTGCGCCCGTGGCAAATCCTCGCCATCACCTTCACGAACAAGGCGGCGGCCGAGATGCGCGAGCGCGCGGAACGCATGATCGGCGAGGCGGCGCGCGACGTGCTGCTCTCGACGTTTCACTCGTTCTGCGCGCGTTTCCTGCGCCGTGAAATCGAGGCGACGGGAATCTACAAGCGGAATTTCGTCATTTACGATACGACGGACAGCCTGACGGTCATCAAGGACGCATTGAAAAAGCTCAACCTCGACGAGAAAAAGTTCACGCCGCGCAGCATGCTCGGCGCCATCTCGAATGCGAAAAACATGCTGATGGGGCCGCGCGAGATGCGCAAAAAGGCGGATAACTTCCATGCGGAAAAGGCCGCGGAGGTCTACGACCTCTATCAGGCGGAGCTGCGCAACAACAACGCGCTCGATTTTGACGATCTGCTCACCATCACCGTGCAGATCCTGCGCGACAACGAGGCGATCCGGGAGAAATATCAGGACCGCTACCGCTACATCCTGGTCGATGAGTATCAGGACACGAACGGCGCGCAGTACCAGATCACGAAGCTGCTCGCGGCGAAACATCACAACCTCTGCGTCGTCGGCGACGCGGATCAGTCGATTTACGGCTGGCGCGGGGCGGATATCTCGAATATCCTGGATTTCGAGAAGGACTATCCCGAGGCAACGGTCGTAAAGCTCGAGCAGAACTACCGCTCGACAAAGGTCATCCTCGCGGCCGCGAACGCGGTCATCGCGAACAACTCGAACCGCAAGCCCAAAAGCCTTTGGACGGAAAATGCGCAGGGAGAGAAAATCACGCTGTACGAGGCGTCGACCGAGCGCGACGAGGCAGCCTATATCGCGGGCATCTGCCAGAAGCAGCACGAGACGCTCGGGCGGGAGTACGGCGATATCGCCGTGCTCTACCGCACGAACGCGCAGTCGCGCATCATTGAGGAAACGTTCCTGCGCATGGGTGTGCCGTACACGATGGTCGGCGGGCTGAAATTCTATGACCGCAAGGAAATCAAGGATACGCTCGCCTATCTGCGCGTGCTCTACAATCCGCTCGATTCCGTCAGCATGCTGCGCATCATCAACACGCCAAAGCGCGGCATCGGTGCGTCGACCATCGGCAAGATCCAGTCCTACGCGGATGCGAACGGCCTGACCTTTTTCGACGTCATCGCGAATCCGGAGGCCATGGCGGACGCCGGCATCGCCTCGCGCGCCAAAAGCAAGCTCGAGGCTTTCTCTGCGATGATTTTCGAGCTCATGGAAAAGGTCGATGCCATGCCGCTCGATGCCCTCATCGAGAAGGTGCTCGACGCGTCCGGCTATATGGAGGAGCTGCGAAGCGGCGAGAAAAAGGTGGAGAACGAGTCGCGCATCGAGAACCTCCAGGAATTCCTCGGCGTCGCGATCGATTTTGAAAAGGAGCAGGACGATGCGAGCCTGGAGTCGTTCCTCGCGCAGCTTTCGCTGGTCTCCGATATCGACAACGCGGACATGGAGGATGACCGCGTGACGCTCATGACGCTGCATGCGGCCAAGGGCCTGGAGTTCCCCGTCGTGTTCATGGCGGGCATGGAGGAGGGACTGTTCCCGCATTCGCGGACGCTGCTGGAGCCAAAGGAAATCGAGGAGGAGCGCCGTACCTGCTACGTCGGCATCACGCGCGCGAAGGAAAAACTCTACCTGACGCGCGCGCAGCAGCGCACGATTTACGGGCATACGAACATGTTCCCGCCGTCGCGTTTCCTCGCGGAAATCCCGGAGCAATATCTCGCGCGCTATGCGTCGGACGGCTGGGGCGGGTTCCGCCCGGTCTCGGACGCCGGGGAATTTTCCGGCACGGCGCGGGCAGACCGTGCGGGCGGCTCCCGTTTTACGCCGGGCGCGCAGCAGATGGGCCATGGCGTGCATTTTGCAGGGCAGCCGCAGTCCGCGCTCGAGGTGCTCGAGGCGCTGCGGCAGAAGCAGGCGCGGCAGGCAAAGCCGACGGTGCGTCCGGGCGGCGTCATCCGCCCGGATACCAGCGTCAGCTGGAAGGTCGGCGACAAGGCGCGCCACGGGAAATGGGGGATCGGCACCGTCGTTTCCGTGAAAACGGTCGCGGACGGCGAGGTCGAGCTCAAAATCGCCTTCCCGGGGCAGGGCGTCAAGGGCCTGATGCAGAAATACGCGCCGATTGAAAAAGTCTGATCGCCGCGCCATGCGATACCATGTGCGAAGCGATTTCGAGAGAACCAGGAGAAGCGGTGGAGGGGGTACTGCTTTGACACAAGCCGAACAATTAAAGAAAATCCAGGACGCGGACGCCGCCTACTATGGCGCGTCCGGACGCCCGCTGATGACCGATGCCGAGTACGACGCCCTGCGCCGCGACTACATCGAGAAATACGGCGCGGCGGATCTCGACTACGTGCCGACGGCCGATCTCGGGCAGGCGAAGTTCACGCATCCGGATCAGCCGAAATCCCTCGGCAAGATCGACGAGACGCAGCGGGAAAAGCTCGTCGCGTACTTGGAAAAGTTCGCTCCGGTCGTCCTCGAGCCGAAGCTCGACGGCTGCTCGGTCGTCGTCTATCCGCACGATGGGCGGCCGATGTATGTGACGCGCGGCGGCGGCGATGTCGGCGACATCCTGCCGCGGTTTCCGCGCGCGCCGCGCGATACGCCCTATACGGCGGAATACCCGATCCGCGGGGAGGTCTACATGCGCTTTGCGGATTTCGCCGCGATGAACGAGGAGCTCGTCGCGCGCGGCGAAAAGCCGATGGCGAACCCACGGAACTCGGTCAACCCCATCCTGACGGGCGGCCGGCATCCGGAGTTCGTGAAATACCTCTCGTTTGAGGCCTATGACATCATGGGCGTCGACTGGAGCGAAACGGAGAAGATGGATTACATCGCCGCGCATACGCCGTTCGCGATGGCGCCGAAAAAGAAGTTCCCCGCGGACGAGAGCGCGGAGGCCATCGCGGACGAGGTGCCGCGCCTCTACGAACAGTATGAAAAGACGCTCGGCTATCCGATCGACGGCGTCGTCATCAAATGCGACTGGGACGGCTCGCTCGAGAAATTCGGGTCGACCGAGCACCACAACAGCAACGCGATTGCCTGGAAGCCCGCGCAGATCCCGGTCGAGACTACGGTCACGGGCGTGCATTGGCAGCTCGGCAAGGCGGGCACGCTGACGCCGGTCGCGGACGTTGAGCCCGTGGCCATCCAGGGCAGCATCGTTTCGAACGTCAACCTGCACAATAGGAACGTCATCGGGCGGCTCGGCGGCATCGCCATCGGCGACCGCGTCGGCGTCATCAAGGCGAAGATGATCATCCCACAGATCGTCATCGTCTACGAGCACAAGGGCGGAGAGGCCATCGGGGCCCCGACGCACTGTCCGTACTGCGGCGCGCCACTCGAGGAGCGCGAGAACAACGCGGCGGATGAGGAGGAAAAGAATCTTTACTGCGTGAACCCGTATTGCGGGGAGCGCATCGCGCAGCAGATCGCCTTCCTCGCCAAACGCGAGGTGCTCGACATCGACGGGCTGTCGATTGACCGCGCGCGCGCGATGACCGGGGCGTTCCCGGAGCGCGCCGCCCATGACGGTGCCTATCTGATTTTCTCGCTGACCGAGGCGGACATCAAGCGGGCCATCATCAAGCCGGCGGACGAGCTCGCTGCGGGGCAGAAAAAACTGGAAAAGCTCATGGCAGAAGGCCTGTCGGCGCAGGAGGCCAGGCAGGAAATCGAAGAGGACCGCGCGCTGCTGAGCCCGGGGAAACTGCATCGGGCGATCCAGGGCGCGCGAGAGCATGTGGATCTGCCGCATTTCGTCAAGGCGCTGCTGCTCGACAACATCGGCAGCGACATCGGCAAAAAGCTCGGGAGCGCGTACGGCACCCTGGAGGCGATCCTCGACGCGAGGTACGAGGACGTCGAGGCGATCAAGGGCATCGGTGCGAAGTCCGCGGCAGTCATCTGCAGCCCTGCGTTTCGCGAGCAGGCGCGGCGGCTCGCCGCTTACATCCAGCCGGAAGCCTATCGCGCGGCGGCAAAGCCCGAGACCGCCTTTACGGGGAAGGCATTTGTGCTGACCGGCAAGATGCCGCAGCCGCGCAGCTACTACAAGGCTTTGATCGAGGCGGCGGGCGGCAAGGTCGGCGCGGCGGTGTCCGGGCAGACGGATTACCTCGTCCTCGCGGATCCAAACAGCCAGTCCACCAAGGCGAAAAAGGCGCGCGCCCTCGGGACGCAGCTTCTTAGCCCCGAGGAGCTCGAGCGGATGCTCGCGCCGCAGGGGGAAGAGGACTGAAGCAAGGGAAAGGAGAAGCGTTGAACATGCGGAATAGGCAGCTGGTCTGCGGGATCTTGCTCTGCCTTCTGTTCTTTCTCTCTGTCGGCAGCGCTGCCGCAGAGGATGCGGCGCCCGTGGAGGCGGAAACGGTAGAGGAGAGCCGGTGCAGTCCGGCAGAGGAGGCAGCGTCGATGCGCGCGCAGATTCTCGCGGACTATGCAGCGCAGGACAGGCGGGAGTTCATCCCGATGGATCCACAGGAATTGCTGCGGCGTCCCTCGCGCAGCTTTATGCAGGAATTTGCGCTCTACCGTCACTTCCGGAAAGCGGGGAACTGGGCGGACGCGCAGCGCCATCTGGAGGCTTTCCACGAAAAGCGCTGTGCCTATGAGCGCCGCTTTTCCCTACAGCGCGAGTCCGAGGCCGACTATTGGCGGCTGCATGGCGAGCTGCGCTTCCTGCAGGGGGCGGACGCGGATGCGCGGGCGGATTTCGAACGCGCGTGGATTGACTACCAGCGGGAACAGTTTTCGTCCGATTACCTGACGCCGGAGGAGATCCAGCAGTTCCGCGCGGTCCGCGCAAGGCGGATTCATCAGCTCGAGGTCTATCAGCGGATCCTCGCGAGGCAGCCGAAGGCGTGAAGTCATGGTTTACAGAAAAGGGGAAAGCAAGTATAATGGTTCTGTATGGGCAGAACTCAGCCCGGATAAGATCGAACAAGCAGGACGGTGTTTCGGATTAACGATACAGAAAAGGAAATGGAGCCCCTGATTCCAGGGCCTCCGGAGGAAAAGAAGTCGAGCCGCGGGGAGTCGTTCCTGAAGGGGACGATGATCCTGACGATCGCCGGCTTCGTCGTAAAGGTCATCGGCTCGCTGAACTGGATCTTCGTTTCGCGGATCCTCGGCGGCGAGGGCATCGGCCTTTACCAGATGGCGTTCCCTATCTACTTTTTCGCGATGACGGTTTCGCAGGCCGGCGTGCCGGTCGCCATCTCCATCATCACGGCGGAACGCGTCGCCCTGAAGGATATCTTCGGCGCAAAGCGCGTGTTTCATATTTCGATGGGCTTCATGCTGCTGTCGGGATTGCTTTTCTCGATCCTGACGTATCTGGCTGCCGGATGGCTCATCGACGCTCAGTTCGTGCGCGATGCGCGCGCCTATAAGGCGATCGTCGTACTGTCGCCGACGGTGTTCTTCGTGACGCTGCTCGCGGCCTCGCGCGGCTACCTGCAGGGCTGGCAGCGCATGACGCCGACCGCGGTCTCGCAGATTGTCGAGCAGATTTTCCGCGTCATCACGATGATCCTCTTTGCGTATCTGCTGCTGCCGTGGGGTCTTGACTGGGCGGCGGCGGGTGCGTCGCTCGGCGCGCTCGCCGGTGCAGTGACCGGACTCATCGTGCTCGTCTACTTCCACTGGAAGCTCGATCGGGACATTGCGCGCGATTACGGCGAGGTCGGACCGGATCCGGACGTCCCGCAGGAAAAGACCTGGCGCATCGTGAAGCGCATTTTCCAGCTGTCGCTGCCGGTCTCGGCGGCGAGCCTGATGCTGCCGGTCGTCTCGAACCTCGACCTCATGATCGTGCCGCAGCGCCTCGAGGTCGCGGGGTACAGCGTCAATGAGGCGACGGAGCTGTTCGGCTACCTCACGGGTATGGCCGTGCCGCTCGTCAATCTGTCGTGCCTGATCACGGCGTCGATGGCGATGAGCGTCGTGCCGGTCATCAGCGAGGCCAGGGCGCTCAAGAACAAGGTCAAGGTCTACGCGACGACCTCGATGTCCGTGCGTATCTCGAACATCGTCTGCTTCCCGGCGTTCGTCGTCGTGTTCGTGCTCGCCACGCCGATTTCCTCGCTGATCTACAATGCCCCGGGCGCCGGTCCGGCGGTCATGATCTCGGCGTTCAGCATCGTGCTGCTCGGCCTGCATCAGGTCTCGACGGCGATCCTGCAGGGACTCGGGCACCCGACCATCCCGATGGTCAATATGATCCTCGCGGCGGCGGCCAAGGTCATCCTGAACTGGAACCTGACGGCCATCCCGGCCCTCGGCATCATGGGCTCCGCGTGGGCGACCGCCGCGGATATGGGCGTCGCGGCCATCATTAACCTGTTCTTCATCTGGAAGTTCATCGGCTATCGGATGGAGCTCGGACAGCTCTTGAAAACCATGTTTGCGGCGGCCATCATGGCGGTCGGCGTCAAGTTCTTCTACGACTGGACGATGGCATGGTGGGGCATCGGCTGGATTTCGACGTTCGGCGCGGTGTTCTTCGGCTGTGCGGTGGACCTGTTCGTCATGACGCTGATCGGCGGTCTAAAGGAAGCGGATCTCGAGCACATGCCGATGCTCGGCAGCATGCTGATCCGCATTTTCCGCCGGCTCGGTGTGTTCAAAACGGAAGAACCTTGAAAGGAAAAACAGCAGCAAAAACGGATGGCAAAGCGGGCATCCGTTTTTCTTGTCGGATAGGCAGGAGGGAAGATTGTGAAAAAGTTTGTACTGGCCTATAATCCGGTATCGGGACATGCGGAGTTCAAGCGCCGCCTCGACGCCTTTATCGCGGCCTTCCAGAAGCGCGGTGCGATGGTGATCCCATACCGGACGAAACGAGAAAATCAGGATTTTGACCAGTTTGTCGCAGAGGCCAATCCGGACGGCATCCTTGCGGCCGGCGGCGACGGCACGGTGCACATCCTCGCGAACCTCATGCTGCACGGGCGTATCGACCTGCCGCTTGGGATCATCGGCAGCGGTACGTCGAACGATTTTGCGACGAATCTGCACCTCAACGATGACCTCGGCCAGTATCTTGACAGCATCTGCGAGGGGATCACGCGGCCGGTGGATCTCGGCCGCGTCGGGGAGGATTACTTCGTCAATGTCGTCAGCGCGGGCATGATGACCGGCATCGCACACGAGGTCAACGCGCGCCTGAAGAACGCGCTCGGCAAGATGGCGTACTATCTGCGCGGTATCGGCGAGCTGCCGCGGATGCATTCCTTTCCGATGCATCTCGTCGCGGACGGCAGGGCCTACGATATGGATGCGTTCCTTTTCCTGATTATCAACAGCGCGACGGTCGGCAGTATGCGGGACGTCGCGGCGGCCGCGCGGGTCGACGACGGCATGCTCGATTTCCTTGCGGTCAAGCGTGGAAGCGCGATGGGGGTCGCGGCCCTGACCGCCGATCTCTTCCAGGGGAAACCGGTAGACCAGCGGTCGAGTGTGCTGCATGTGCAGGCAAGGACCTTTGATATCTCAGCGGAGGAGCCGATGACGAGCGATCTCGACGGGGAGATCGGGCCGCAGCTCCCGCTGCATGTGGAGACCGTACCACACGCGCTAGAAATTTTCTGTCTGTGAGAGCTCCGGCGCGGAGGAGACGACGCGCGGGGACATATTGAAATCGTTGGGCTGCGCGTCCATGCCGGGCATGGTGAGCGCGCGCAGCTCGGTCGCCTCTGTGTCGAGGGCGAGCATCTGTTCGGCGAGCGTCAGCGCATCCTGCTGGCGCTTTTTTGTTGTGAGGAACTGGCTCGTTTTCGTGAGCACGGGAAGGCTGCCGCGCGCTGCGATCTCCTGCAGCAGCACGCGGCCCGTCTGGCGGAAGGCGAGCACGCGGGCGTAGCGGGGGCCCGCTGCGTCCATCGCCTGGACGCGATGGCTGCTCACGCCGAGAAGCAAATAGAGGATCTGGCGGCGTATCCTGGATGCTGGGTAGGGGCGTGACGCCGCGCAGCGCACGAAGTCCTCCATCGCGGCGGTTTTTTTCGCTGCTTTCCGCAGGCGGCCGAGCAGGCCGTCGCCTGCAGAAAGCCCGTAGATCCCGCGCAGCGCTTCGTCGCTTCGAAGCGTCAGCTGGAGTTTTAACGTGCGGAAGAGGCGGCCCAGGCGCGGCAGGCCTCCTGCGAAGGTTTGTTGGAGCCTGTCGCAGCCTTCGGCGGGGAGAAAGGCCCGCAGGGCGTTCCAGTCCGGCTCCTTTCCGGCATCCTCCGCGGAAAAGAGGGCGTGGCGGATGGCGGACGCCGAGGCCCTGCCCGCACGCGATGGATCGGGCAGGGCGGTCTCCCCGTGGGCCTGGCCCTCACGCGGGATCAGGACCGGCCGGATCTCCGGATGGTGTGCGAGCGCGCGGAGGTACTCCAGCGCGAGGATGTTGTTCGGCGCGGTCAGGACGGCCCGGTCTGCGCCGTAATCTCTTTGCAGGATGCCGGTAAGCGCGGCGGGATACGATGCGCCCGCCGCGATCGCTTCATGCAGCTGCGCCTGGAAGGCCGGCGTGTTGATGCGCTGCGCGATGGCCTGCAGGAGGCCGAGGTCCTGGCACTCCGCGCCGAAGGCGAGCGCGTCGCAGCCGGCCTGCGCGAGCAGAGAGACGCCGCCGCGGGCAAAATCCTGCGCGGAACGGCATGCGAAGACAAACGGCAGCTCGAGTACGAGGTCGGCGCCGGATCGGACGGCCATTTCCGCGCGCGTCCATTTGTCGCAGATGGCCGGCGTCCCGCGCTGCACGATGCTGCCGCTCATCGCGGCGATCCGCCGTGCCTCCGGGAAGCGCTCCCGCACCGCGGCCAGCTGATACGCGTGGCCGCAGTGGAACGGGTTGTACTCGGCGATGATGCCGACCGTATGAACCTTTCGCATAGCAAAACTTCCTTTCCCGCACTGCCATTTCCCGAAAAACGTTTTGGCCATATTATGCCATGTTTTGGGGTATCGGGCAAGGGTGTGGGGAAAGGAAGTCCTGGTCTATGCTCTGGCAGGGGCCTTAGAGCGGCTTGTCCTGCAGGGCGTCGTAGCCTTCTTCGCCGGTGCGGATCTTGACGACGTTGTCGATGGTCGAGACGAAGATCTTGCCATCGCCGTATTTTACTAAAGGGCAAATCTTTCACCGAGAAAAGCTTGACACATACAAAGAAAGTTGTGGGAAGGACTTTTCGAAATCCCGTTTTCGTCCTATAATAGGGAGTGGTTTCTATGTTTGGTATGATAAGAGGAGTTTTACGCGATATGAGAAGAAACGATCCATGCTGGTGCGGCAGTGGAAAAAAGTATAAGAAATGCCACGAAGCCTATGACGAGCGCATCGCCGAGATGAAGTTCGACGTGTTCCGCGGGCAGGTGCGCCCGCCCCATAAGCTCATCAACAACGAGAAGGACATCGCGGGCATCAAGGAAGCGGCGGTCATCAACAACGGCGCGCTTGATCGGGTGACGGAGCTTGTCGAGCCTGGCGTTACGACCGCAGAGCTCGACCACGCGGTCTACACCTACATCGTCGATCACGGCGGCGTTCCGGGCGACCTGAACTACGAGGGCTTCCCGGCGAGCTGCTGCACGTCGATCAACGATATCGTCTGCCACGGCATCCCGTCGAAAAAAGTGCACCTCAAGGAGGGCGATATCGTCAACATCGACGTCACGACCATTCTGAACGGCTACTATGCGGATGCCTCCCGCATGTATATCGTTGGCAAGGCCGCGCCGAACGCGGAGCGGCTCGTGCGCGTGACGCAGGAGTGCATGAACCTCGGCATCGAGGCGGCGAAGCCCTGGCATTTCGTCGGGGATATCGGCGCAGCATGCAGCAAACACGCGAAGGAGAACGGCTACGGCGTCGTAACGGATCTCGGCGGCCACGGCGTCGGCAAGGGCTACCATATCGAGCCGTTTGTCTCGCATGATGCCGAGGCGGGGACGGGCATGCTGCTCGTCCCGGGGATGACGCTGACCGTCGAGCCGATGATCAACGAGGGCACGAAGGAAGTCTATACGGATAAGTCCGGCGACGGGTGGACCGTCCGCACGAAAGACCACAAGCTTTCCGCGCAGTGGGAAAAGACCATCCTGATCACCGAGACCGGTGCAGAGGTCCTTTCCTCGTGATGGAAAGGGGAGCAAAGAAAGGAACGCTATGACGACATTTCAGGATTTCGGGGTCGCGCCCTCCATCTGTGAGGCGCTGCGCCATCAGGGCATCGAGACGCCGACGCCGGTGCAGGAAGCGGCGATCCCCGCCGTGCGCGCGGGGAAGGACTGCATCGTGCAGGCACAGACCGGTACGGGCAAGACGCTCGCCTTCCTGCTGCCGGTCATGGAGAAAATCAAGACGCGCGCGGATAACGTGCAGGCGCTCGTCGTGACGCCGACCCGCGAGCTCGCGATACAGATCGCGAAGGTCGCGAAGCTTCTCGGCGAGTCGTCCGGTGTCCGCACGCTCGCGATCTACGGCGGACAGGATATCGAGCGGCAAAAGCTCCGGCTCCATCGCGGGCCGCAGATCATCATCGGCACGCCGGGGCGCCTGCTCGACCACATCCGCAGGCACAGTATCGACCTCTCGCTGGTCAACCGGGTCGTGCTCGACGAGGCCGATGAGATGCTGCATCTCGGCTTTCTCGAGGATGTCGAGGCGCTCCTGCGGGAAACGGCCTCCGACCGGCAGCTGCTGCTTTTTTCCGCGACGATGCCGGACCGCGTGCGCGCGCTTTCGGCGCAGTTCATGCGCGCGCCGCAGAACATCCAGATCGCCGGCGAGCACGTGACGCTCGACAACATCGAGCAGATCATCGTCGACTCGACCGAGGAGACGAAGCTCGACCAGCTCTCAGAGCTCATCAATCGAGAGAACCCGTATCTCATGATGGTGTTCTGCCATACGAAGCAGCGCGCGCATATGGTCACGATGGCCCTCGCCGCGCGCGGCTATCTCGTCGATGAGCTGCACGGCGATATGTCCCAGAGCCAGCGCGCGCTCGTCCTGCGCCGGTTCCGCAAGGCGGAGCTGCAGATCCTCTGCACGACCGATATCGCGGCGCGCGGGCTCGATATCGAGGGCATCACGCATGTCGTGAACTACGATATCCCGCAGAACGCGGCCTGGTATATCCACCGCATCGGCCGTACGGGCCGCGCGGGGAGCCGCGGCAAGGCGATCACGTTCGTCAACGCGCGCCAGTACGATATCCTGCGCCGGATCGAGGCGGGGATCAAGGATCGCATCCGTAAGGCGCATAGCGAGCATCATAAAAAGCACGAGAAAAAACAGAAGCAGATGCTCGAGAAAATCCGCGCACAGCGCGAGGCGGAAAAGAAGAAACACAGCAAGCCGCTCTCGAAATACGCGAACCGAAAGGGCAGCGGGCACAAGGGGCGCAATCTGCGCAGCCGCAGGCAGAAGCCGCAGCCTGGAAAGCGCGTGACCAATATCGGGCACCGTTCGAAGCGGAAACGGCGCTAAACGACGCGAGGGACTTAGGCGATAGCAAGCGAGGCAGGAAGTATGGACAAACAGGAAACACTCGACTATCTGCGGGAACAAAACATCCCGTTCGAGCTCACGGAGCACGCGCCGATCTTTCATATGGGCGAGCCATCGAGCACGCCGTTCCCGTATCCAGGCGCCGATGCGAAGAATCTTTTCGTGCGCGATAAGAAGCACCGTGACTACTATCTGATCACTGTGCGCGGCGAGAAGCGCGTCGATCTCAAGGAATTTCGCAGGGAACATGGTACGCGGGGCCTGACCTTTGCCGACGCGGATGAGCTCGAGCACTTCCTCGGCGTTGAGCCGGGCTCCGTGAGCCCACTCGGCGTGTTAAACGACGAGGAGCGCAAGGTCAAGGTGTTCCTCGACGCCGATTTCTGGAAAGCGCCGCATCGTGCCGGCGTTCACCCGAATGAAAACACCGCGACCGTCTGGCTGGATCCCGACGACCTCAAGCAACTGATCGAGGCGCACGGCAACGAAGTCGAGGTTACGTCGCTTTGAAGCGGAGTAGAAAAATACCGCCGCACCGGCAAAGGTGCGGCGGTATTTCTTTGTCGTCAACCGCGCTGGATGAGCAGGACCGTGCAGGCGGTCGTACCGATCAGATTCATGAGCAGGGCGATGGGCGGGGGGACGATGAGGCCGGCGAGCAGCGGAGGCAGAAAGGCGAGCAGCAGGAGGACGAGCAGCAGGAAGATGGCAACGCGCAAGGCATCGCGCCGGAGGCTGTTCATGTGCCTGCCGGCCTCGATGAGCGCGGGGATGGCCTCGAGCGGGAAGGCGCTCAGGTCGAGCGCGGCGGTATCGGCAGGAGAGGCGGCGCGCGCCCCGTCCGTTTGAGGTGTTGCTTTCCCTGACGCCTCTTCTGTGGCGTTTGCCGCTAGTTCCGTGGCGTTTTCTGCGGGGCGCCCGGCCCACGCGGCGATGTGGCTGCGCGCCCCCAGGAGCTGGAGGGCCTGTGCGGTATCGGCGGCGGAGCTTTCTGCGCGGATCTCGTCGAACGGCACGCGCTTTTGATAGGCGCGCGAGAGGCGTTTGTTTGCAGCGGTGCAGAGCATCGTGCGCACGCCGAGCGCCTGGAGTTCCTTCATGACATGGCCCATGCCGAGCCGCAGGGACTCCTCCAGTACGAGAATGCCGCGCGCGCGCCCGGCCTCCGCAACGAAAATCGGCATCTGGCCGCGCGTGGAGAGCTGATCGGCAAGCGTCAGCAGATCGGCGGAGATGCGCACGTGTTCTTTTTGGAGCCAGTCTGCCGTGCCGACGCGGACCGGCACGCGGTTCACGATGGCCTCGACGCCGGCGTGCGGGATTTCGTTGGCGACGAGGGGCTCCTCTGGCTCGATGCCTTTCTCGCGGGCAAAATCCAGAATGGCGCGGCCGACCGGGTGCCTGGCGCCGGACTCCGCCGAAGCGGCGAGCAGCAGCAGGACGCGCGGGTTGATGCCCTCCGGCACGACGTCGGCGACGTGCACCTTCCCCGTCGTCAACACACCGCGGCGGCAGAACGCGAGCGTGTCGACGGCGGCGAGCTCAGCAAGGAACCGGCGGCTCTGCACCGTACGGTCCGATCCCTCGCGCAGTGCGGCGCGGGCGCGTTTTCTGCCAAGGCGCGGCGGCAGGACGCGGGCCGTGAGAAAGGGCGTCGGGAGCAGCGCCGCGAAAACACCGGCGGCGATGCGCAGGCAGTCGCCAGGCGCATTGCCACTATGGAGAAAGTACAGAAAGGAAAGGGCAGCGATGCCCAGCTCAGCCGCGAAAAAAAGGGCGGCCCCAAAAGCAGCGGTATGTCTCATACAAAAGACCTCATTTTCTATCGTCAAACGATGTGCTACCCCTTATTATCGACGAAATCCGGGCTGCGGTCAATATGGCGGCGCATTTTCAAAAATACTTGAAGCGAAAGTGTTTTCCTGCTAAAATTTATTTTAGTATGTAAAGCGGAGGCAAGCACCCAATGATCAAAATACAGGGCAATGCGAAAATCAACCTGTCCCTCGATATTCTCGGGAAACGGGAGGATGGGTTCCACGAAGTCTCGATGGTCATGCAGACCATTGGCCTGCACGACACCATCGTGCTACGGAAACGGGAGAGCGGCATCGCGCTCACCATCAACGTGCCGTGGCTCCGCGCTGATGCGAGTAACCTCGCGTGGCGGGCGGCCAGCCTGATGCTGAAGGAGACCGGGTGCCGGGGCGGCGTGGAAATCGAGCTCACAAAGCGCATCCCGGTCGCGGCCGGGCTCGCCGGTGGCAGCACGGATGCCGCGGCCGTCCTGCGCGGACTAAACCAGCTCTACCATCTCGGAGTCCCCCGAGCGAAACTGCTGGAGCTCGGTGCGCAGCTCGGCTCGGATATCCCGTTCTGCCTGCTCGGCGGCACGATGCTCGCCACGGGGCGCGGCGAGGTGCTCCGCCGGTTCCCCACGCTGCCGAAGACCTGGATCGTGCTCGCCAAGCCGAAGCTTTCCGTTTCTACGGCGTGGGCCTACCAGCATTACGACGCGGAGGGCGCCGACCGGCACCCGGATAACGCGGCCATCGAGGCGTGCATCCGACGCCGCGATGTGCGCGGCGTCGCCGGCCGCATGGAAAACGTGCTCGAAAGTGTGACGGTCCGGGCGTACGAGGAAATCGACTGGCTGAAACGCCGGATGCTGGAGGGCGGTGCCATGGCCAGCATGATGTCCGGCAGCGGCCCGACGGTGTTCTGTCTCATGGACAGCCGTGAGAAGGCACAGGCCCTCCGCGACGCCCTGCGCGAGGAGACCAACGCGTTCGTCTATATGACGACGACGACCGGCCCGTACCGGCACCCGCGGCAGAAGCGGTTTACCCGCAGGCGGCAGAAGCACTGAGCGCTGCAAACGATTTTGCTGTTACAATACTTTAGAATAGAAGGTTTGATTTTATGGGAAAACGATTGGCTCCAATCCGGCTGGACAGCTATCAGCCGCTCCGCGAGGTGGTCTGCGAATCCATTCGCGATGCCATCCGCAAGGGGATCTTGAAACCGGGCGAACGCATCATGGAGATCCAGCTCGCCGAGGAACTCGGCGTCAGCCGGACCCCGGTCCGCGAGGCGATCCGCAAACTCGAGCTCGAGGGCTACGTGGTCATGATGCCGCGCCGCGGCACCTATGTCGCCAATATGTCCATCCGCGACATCAGCGAGATCTTTGAGATCCGCACGGCGCTGGAGTCGCTTTCGAACGGCCTTGCCGCCGAGCGCATCACGCCGGAGGAGCTCGAGCATCTGCAGCGCCTGCTCGTGATGATCAGTTCGTACATCGAGACGAAGGACATGGACAAGATCGTCGAGACGGATATCGAGTTCCACGACCTCCTTTACCATGCGGCACGCAACAGCCGGCTCGTCGGTATCATCTCGAATCTGCGCGACCAGCTCACGCGGTTCCGCACGCTCTCGATGTCGTATCCGGGGCGCCTTGAAGCGACGCTCGACGAGCACCGCACGATCGTCGAGGCCATCGCGCAGGGCGACGGACGCGCGGCGAAGAAGGCCGCCGAGAAGCATATGGAGAACTCGGAGAAAACCCTGCTGAAGGCGATGGACGCCATCAAGAAGAAACAGGCAAAGGAAAAAGCGTCGAAAAAGAAAAAGTCCGCCAAGGCTGACGTGAAGGCGGAAGAGCCGGAAGAATAAAGACAGGAGGACATCAGAATATGTCAGATTTTGTAACCATCATTCTCGCCGCGGGCAAGGGCACGCGCATGAAGTCGAAGCTGCCGAAGGTCCTGCACAAGGCGGGGGGCAAGACCATGGTCCAGTCCGTGCTGGACGCAGCGAAGGCCGCCGGCGCGCGCCGCAACATCGTCATCACGGGCTTCGGCGGCGAGCAGGTCCGCGAGGCACTCGCGGGACAGGCCGAGTTCGTCGAGCAAAAAGAGCAGCTCGGCACGGGCCACGCCGTCCTGCAGACGAAGGACCTCATGCAGGGCGAGAAGGGCACGGTCATGGTGCTCTGCGGCGATACGCCGCTCCTGACCGGCGCTCTGCTCAAGAAGCTCTACGAGGAGCATGTGCAGGCCGGCGCCAAGGCGACGGTCCTGACGGCCATCATGCCGGATGCGACGGGCTACGGCCGCATCCTCCGCGGTGCGGACGGCTCGGTCGACCGCATCGTCGAGCACAAGGACGCGACGGAAGAGGAGCGCAAGGTCCGCGAGGTGAACTCCGGCATCTACTGCTTTGACATCGAGGCGCTGTTCGCGATGCTGCCGAAGGTCACGAACGACAATGCGCAGGGCGAGTACTATCTGCCGGACGTTCTCGGCATGCTGAAGAAAAATGGCGAGAAAATCTGGGCCGTCGCTGCCGATGACTACGAGGATACGCTCGGCATCAACTCGCGGCTGCAGCTTTCGCGCGCGGAGAAAATCCTGCGCCGCCGCAAGAACGAGGCACTCATGGCCGAGGGCGTAAGCATCCTCGATCCGGATACGACCTACGTCGATGCGGATGTGCAGGTCGGGCGCGACACGGTCCTCTACCCGATGACGTTCCTCGAGGGCAAGACGGTCATCGGCGAGAACTGCGAGATCGGTCCGAACGTCCGCTTACAGAACGTTACCGT
>JALFBM010000051.1 GCA_022773425.1 Selenomonadaceae bacterium | reverse complement strand
GAATCTGACCTACCAGAATGTTTCGGGAAAGGAACCGGATGCAGCGCGAAAAGGGCATGTTCTCGCGCTGCATCTCGAAAAAACGGAGCGCGGCAATGTCCGCGAGGATATCTCGCTGCGCGGTACGATTGCCTCGCGCGTACAGCTCATCGAAAACGCGGACCAAAGCCTCGATGTGCGCGTTTCGATGGCCGGCGAACCGAACGAACAGAATGTTTCGGTGTATACCGCGGAGCGGACGCGCCGGACGCGGAAACCGTACCGCCTCGTCATCGATATCTTTGAACCATCTGCGAAAGGCGAAACCGTCCCCGGTCTTGCCGGGCATAGCCTCGTGATTGACCCGGGACACGGCGGCAGCGACAGCGGTGCCATCGGATATTCCGGGACGAGGGAAGCGGACGTCACGCTGGCCGTTTCCAAGAAGGTACAGGACTTACTGATCCACTCTGGTGCGCGCGTGGTTATGACGCGGACAACCGATGTGGATGTCTATGGCCCGAACGCGTCCGCCCACGATGAACTGCAGGCGCGCGTCGATGTCGCGGATCGCACGCCGGATGCGGAGATCTTCGTCTCCATCCATTGCAATGCGTTTCGCAATGCCGGCGCGCACGGCACGGAGACGTATTACTATCCAAAATCGGACGAGGACTATCGACTGGCCTCTGTACTGGACGAGGAGCTGGCCAAGATCGATGGGATATACAATCGCGGCGTGAAGCAGGCCCGCTTCTATGTCATGCGCTGCACGAGGATACCGGCCTCGCTGGTCGAGCTCGCCTTCATCACGAATCCGGCCGAGGAAGCCATGCTCACGGATGACGCCTTTCAGCAAAAGCTGGCGGAGGCCATTGCCCGGGGTATCGCGCGATATTTTGCGCATGCTTGAAGCCGCGGCAGATTTTTATAAAATTTTGGGAAAACCGTGTAGAAAAGGCGAAGGAACTTGTATTCCTGCGTCTTTTGTGTTATCATGAATCAAGTATGGCATATTTTGCGAAAAAATACTAAAATATAGGAGCATATCCTACAGGAGGTCAATACAGACAATGAAAGTAACGGTAGAAAACGGAGAGAACCAGCAGGTAACCTTAACGATTACGGTTGAGGCCAAAGATGTAGATAAGGCGATTGAGCGCGCCTGCAAGCGTCTCTCGAACCGTGTGAATATCCCGGGCTTCCGCAAGGGGAAAGCACCGCGTCTCATCGTGGAGCGCCATCTCGGCAAGGACTATGTCCTGAATGACGCTTTCGAGTACGATCTGGCGCCGAAATCCTATAGCAAGGCTCTCGAAGACGAGAAGATTGAGCCGGTAACGCGTCCGGAGACCGATGTCGTGACGCTCGAAGAGGGCAAGGACCTGGTATTCAAGGTCACGGTTACGAAGCGTCCGGAAGTCAAGCTCGGTGCGTATAAAGACCTGAAGGTCGAAAAGAACGTCAAGAAGATCACGGATGAGGACGTGGATGCGCAGGTCAAGGCTCTGGCAGACCGTCAGAGCAAAATGGTCGAGGCTCCGGAAGGCGCAGCGGTCAAGGACGGCGACTTCACGACGCTCGATTTCAAAGGCTTCGTTGACGGCGAGGCTTTCGAGGGCGGCGAAGGCAAGGACTATCCGCTCCAGATCGGTTCCCACAGCTTCATTCCGGGCTTTGAGGATCAGCTCGTCGGTGCGAAGATCGGCGAGGAGAAGGATGTCAACGTGACGTTCCCGGAGGATTACCACGAGGAGAAGCTCGCTGGCAAGGCGGCTGTGTTCAAGTGCACGATTCGCAGCATCAAAGAGAAGCAGCTGCCGGAGATCAACGATGAGCTTGCAAAGAAGGTCAGCAAGTTCGATACGCTCGATGCGCTGAAGGCCGATATCCGCAAGAACCTCGAGGAGAACGCGGAGCGCACGGCAGAGAACGAGCAGCGCCAGAAGGCCATCGACATGGCAACGGACAACACGACGGTCGACATTCCGCCGGTCATGATTGACAACCGCGTGACGGCCATGATCCAGGAAATGGCGATGCGCCTTGAATCCCAGGGCCTGAAGCTCGAGCAGTACCTGCAGTACGCCGGCACAGACATCGCGAAGATCCGCGAGGACTATCGCGAGACGGCAGAGAAGAACGTCAAGACGGATCTCATGCTCGAGGAGGTCGCAAAGGCCGAGAACATCAAGGTCGAGGATGCGGACCTCAACGCGGAGGTCGCTGGCATGGCTGCCGCTTATGGCGCTACGCCGCAGCAGGTTGCGAAGATCATCCGTGAGCAGAACCGCATCGGCGATCTCGCCGCAACGGTCCTGCGTCGCAAGACGGCTCAGTTCATCATCGACAACATCGCAAAGGCTGAGTAAACTTCCATTTTCATCAATCGTTGAATGAAACAATTCCGAAAGGGAAGCAGGAGTGCTTCCCTTTCCCTGGGATAGGGGGTATATTTTATGAGTTATGTACCAATGGTCGTGGAGCGCTCCAACATGGGCGAACGCGCTTACGATATCTATTCCC
>JALFBM010000047.1 GCA_022773425.1 Selenomonadaceae bacterium | reverse complement strand
ACTGTTTCTTACTATTATTATACGCTATTTCTCGTCAAAAATCAACCATTTGTTGTGACAGAGCCTTTGATTTTTCCACCGGGGAGGGTGCACAGTTCGGTGGGATTGTGGTATACTACTAACTAGCTATGTACAGATTTTTGGTACAATGAACCTGAGGCAGGCGGGCGTGGCTCCCTTTCTCAGCTGGAGGTAGATTTTTTTGAAGTATATGAGTGGCAATGAACTTCGCGAAGCTTATCTGAAGTTCTTTTCCGAAAAGAAAGGGCATCTGCGTCTGCCGTCGTTCTCGTTGATCCCGAAGGATGATCCGACGCTGCTGCTGATCGGCGCAGGCATGGCTCCGCTGAAGCCGTTTTTCACGGGCAAGATGAAGCCGCCCCGCACGCGCGTGACGACGAGCCAGCGCTGCGTGCGCACGGGGGATATCGAGAATGTCGGCCGCACGGCGCGTCATCAGACGTTTTTTGAGATGCTCGGCAACTTCTCGTTCGGCGATTATTTCAAGGGCGAGGCGATTCCCTGGGCGTGGGAGTTCCTGACACAGGTCATCGAGCTGCCAAAGGACAAGCTCTGGGTCACGGTCTATCCGGACGATAACGAGGCCATCGAGATCTGGAAGTCTCAGCCGGGCTTCCCGCAGGATCACATCGTCAAGATGGACGATAATTTCTGGGAAATCGGCCCTGGCCCGTGCGGCCCGGACTCGGAGATCTACATCGACCTCGGCGAGGAGCGCGGCTGCGGCAAACCGACCTGTGCGGTCGGCTGCGACTGCGACCGTTACCTCGAGATCTGGAACCTCGTGTTCACGCAGTACGACCGTCAGGAGGACGGCTCGTACAAGGACCTCGCCCACAAGAATATCGATACGGGCTGCGGCCTCGAGCGCCTCGCATCGGTCGTGCAGGGCAAAAAGACGAATTTCGAGACGGACCTTCTGTATCCGATCATCGAGTACGCGTCGAAGGTTTCGGGCGTCAAGTACGGCGAGGATGAGAAAAAGGATGTCTCGCTGAAGGTCATCGCGGATCATGCGCGTTCGATGGCCATCATGATCATGGATGGCATCCTGCCGTCGAATGAGGGCCGCGGCTACGTGCTGCGCCGCATCCTGCGCCGTGCGATCCGCCACGGCCGCATGCTCGGCATCCAGGGCAAGTTCCTCGAGGGCGCGGTTGATGCGGTCGTCGATATCTACCGCGACGCGAGCGACTTCCAGGAGCTCGTCAACAAGCAGGACTACATCAAGAAGGTCATCAGCATCGAGGAGGACCGTTTTGCGGCAACGCTGAATCAGGGCATCGAGCTGCTGGACGGTGAGATCGACGCCCTGAAGAAGGCTGGCAAAAAGGCGCTCGACGGCAAGGTCGGCTTCCGCCTTTACGATACGTTCGGCTTCCCGTGGGAGCTCACGGAGGAAATCCTGCATGAGCAGGGCCTCGACCTCGATAAGGATGGCTTTGACCAGGCGATGGAGGAGCAGCGCGCACGTGCACGCAAGGCCCGCGCGGCGAACACGCGTGTCGCGGTGCCGGATCTCTCGGGCATCGACGTTTCAAAGCTCAAGGTCGATCCGGCCGCGGCGGAAGGCAAGGTCGTCGCCATCTGGAAGGACGGCAAGCTCGTCGACGCCCTGCATGACGGCGACGAGGCCGGTATCATCCTCGATGTGACGCCGTTCTACGCCGAGGGCGGCGGACAGGTCGGCGACGAGGGCGAGCTCGACAGTGCGTTCGGCCACATCCAGGTCTCGAATGCAAAGAAGCTGCCGGACGGCACGGTCTACCATATCGGCTACGTCGCCGAGGGCCAGCTGAAGGTCGGCGAGACGGTCAAAATCCATGTCGATCCGGTCAAGCATCTCGCCTCCGCGCGCAACCACACGGCGACGCATCTGCTGCAGGCCGCGCTGAAGCGCGTGGTCGGCGATCAGGTCAACCAGGCCGGCTCGCTCGTGACGCCGGAACGCCTGCGCTTTGACTTCACGAATTTCGAGCCGGTCACGGAGCAGCAGCTCGCGGACGTCGAGGAGCTCGTGAACAAGGAAATCCTCACGGGGGCGGATGTCGAGATCAGCCACATGAGCCTCGACGAGGCGAAGAAGGCTGGCGCCATGGCGCTGTTCTCCGAGAAATACGGCGACGTGGTCCGCGTCGTGAAGGTGCCGGGCTTCTCGATGGAGCTCTGTGCGGGCTCGCACGTGAAGAACGTCGGTCAGATCGGTATGTTCAAGATCGTCGGCGAGTCGGGCGTCGCGTCCGGCGTGCGCCGTATTGAGGCCATCACGGGCCAGGCGGCCCTCGACTACGCGAACGAGAAGATGGCGGAGGTCAAGGCCGCCGCGTCCGCGCTGAAGGTCGAGGAGAAAGAGGTTCCGGCGGCGGTCGACAAGCTGCTCGCCGCGAACAAAGAGATGGAGAAGCAGCTCGCAGCGGTCGCTGCGATGCGCGAGGAGGCCGAGGCGATGAAGTTCGCCGGCGGCGTGAAGGAAGTCGCTGGCGCGAAGGTCGTAACGGGCGTGGCGAAGGTCAGCGATATGGACGCGCTCCGTCATGAGGCGGACAGGATCCTCGAACAGCTGGGCAGCGGCGTCGTCGTGCTTGGCTGCACCGTTGACGGCAAGGTCAGCCTCGTCGCGAAGGTCTCGAAGGATACGGTCGCGAAGGGCGCGCATGCCGGCAAGATCGTCAAGGCGGCGGCAGCCGTCGTCGGCGGTGGCGGCGGCGGACGTCCGGAGATGGCACAGGCCGGCGGCAAGAAGCCGGAGGCCCTGGCGGATGCGATGAAGAAGGCCGTCGAGACCATCGAGAGTCAGCTTAACGCATAACCAATTGTTTTCCCTTGACGGGAAGGCGCCATGGAGGGGCCCGTCGGCACCTTCTGCCCTTTCCTCAGGGGAATTCTTCTTTTGGGAGGTTTAACCCTTGCAGGAACAAGAAGAAAAAGAAAAGAATCCAGCGAAGGATACGGCACAACCAAGCGCGGCGGATACCGCGAAGGGAAACGCCGCAGAACCGTCGAAGCGCGGCGGGGAAGTCGATGTCACGAAGCGGGCGAAATACGTGCTGCGCTATGGGCTCATCGGTCTCATCGTGCTCGCGCTGCTCTGCGCGGCCGGCATCTATTTCTACCAGCACCGGCATCCGAGTTTCACGGTGTACGACGCACAGGTCACGAGCTCGATGGTCGCCGCGAAGGCAAAGGCGGACGGCACGATCGTCGAGATGGTCGTGCAGGACGGCGACACGGTGGAAGCCGGGGATGTCCTCGCGCATATCCAGCCGAGCGTCACGGAGGACCAGATCGCGCAGCTCCAGCAAAACGTCGAGCTCTCGAAGCGGAATCTCGAGCAGGTCAAGCAGGGACAGATGACGAGCGCACCGCAGAGCGCGCCGGCGCCTGCTCCCGCACCGCCCACACCGGCTCCCAGCGGGAACTCTGCGGCCGTCGCGTCGGCTGCGAGCCGCATGCACCGCATGCAGGAGCTCTACGAGATGGGCGCCGTCAGCGCGAAGGAGCGTGACGCGGCGGTTGCCAACTACCAGGAGGCAGCGGCTGCGGCACAGACGCCGGCACCGGCGCCTGCTGCGCCAGCCGTATCGAGCAGCGCGCCGCGCGCTGCCTGGCAGCCGGCAAACCCCGAGGCCGTGAAGCAGGCAGAGCTAGCGGTGAAGCAGGCGGAGGCCGCGCTCGCGAACGCCCAGGCGGATGCGCAGGCGACGGATATCGTCGCGCCGGCGTCCGGCACGGTCTATTATACCGATGTGCAGGAGGGCAGCGAGGTCAAAGCCGGCGATACGATCGTGAACGTCGGCGACGCGGACAATCTCTGGGTCGAGGCGAAAATCCGCCCGGAAGACAAGGAGAAAGTCCGTCTCGGCCAGTTCGCCTCCTATACGATTGAGGGCCATGAGCTGCAGGGCTCTGTGCAGGATATCAAGGATCCGGCGGACGACGCCGATGCGCTGGATGCGCCGGATGCAAACGGGGGAGGCACCGATTCCTTCAGCGCTTCGCTCGAAAAGAAGGACAGTTCGGACGGAAATGTCGCGGACAGCAGTCAAGAAGGCTCGGAAAGTGCGGACGGCTCTGCCAGCCTCGGCGAGGCAGGCGCTGGCGACAGCAGCGTACACGACGACCGCATCACCGTGCGCATCTCTGTGCCAGCCAATCCGCCGTTCCCGCTGATCCCCGGAACGGACGCTGTCGTGAAATTTGCACTGAACAACTGAGGCGGCTGCGCACAGGAAAAACAGCAAAACGAGAAAAGAAAGGCAAAAACTGCCTTTCTTTTTTTTGCCTTTTATGCTATAATACTTTTACGAAATAAAGGAATAAAGACGGAAAGAACGGAGGTGCAGGAATGGTCAACGAAAAATTGCGGGATCCGCTGAACGATCAGCTCTGCGACGCAATGCTGACGCTCCGGACGCGCGAGGAATGTTATGCGTTCTTTGAAGATATCTGTACGATCAGCGAGCTCAAGGCGATGAGTCAGCGGCTCGAAGTCGCGCGGATGCTGCGCGCGAAGCATACCTATGACGATATCGTCGCGCAGACCGGGGCGAGCACGGCGACCATCAGCCGCGTCAAGCGCTGTCTGAACTATGGGGCTGACGGCTATACGACGGTGCTCGCGCGGCTCGACGCCGTCGGCGAGCCCATCGCGACGAAGAGACGCGACGCGCATTGATGGCAGGAAGCCGGAGACTGGACGAAGGAAAGGATACGGAAAAGGAGACGGACGATGGAGAACGAGAATATGGTACTGGAGATTCCTTATGGCACGCGTGATTTCCTGCCGCGGGAGGCGGCGGAGAAGCGTGCCCTCGAGACGAGGCTCGCGCGCCTGTTCGGCGGCTGGGGTTACGATGAGATCGTGACGCCGACCATTGAGTATCTGGACAACTTGACGCTGAGCGGCGGTTCGGTGCTTGAGCCGCACATGTTCAAGCTGTTTGACCGGACGAACCGGACGCTAGCCCTGCGCCACGAGATGACGACGCCGCTCGCGCGCGTCGCGTCGAGCCGCCTGAAGGACGAGCCACTGCCGCTGAAGCTCTTTGCCGTCGGCCCGGTTTTCCGCTATGAGCAGAGTCAGACCGGCCGCCAGTGCGAGTTCTATCAGGCAGGCGTCGAGCTCATGGGCTCGCCGTCGCCGGCGGCGGATGCCGAGGTGCTGGCGCTCTGCGTCGAGACGCTGCGCGCGGCGGGGCTCAAGGATTTCCGCCTGTATCTCGGGCAGGTCGAGTTCATCAACGGGATCATGGAGCAGTACCCGCTGACGGAGGCGCAACAGGCGGAGCTTCGCTCGTATCTCGAGAAGCGCAATCTCGTCGCGCTCGAAAAGGCCGTCGATGCGATGCAGATCCCGGTGCCGGCCAAGCAGGCGCTAAAGAAGCTGCCGCTGCTGTCTGGCGGCGAGGAAATGCTCGAGCAGGCCTACGGCATGGCGCTCAGCGAGAAGAGCCGCCGCGCGCTCGACAACCTCAGCGCGATCTATCGTCTGCTGAAGGCTTACGGCGTCGCGGACGCCGTGCAGTTCGACCTCGGCATCATCCGGGATTTCGGCTACTATACGGGGATGGTGTTCGAGGGCTATGCGCCGGGGCTCGGCTTCTCACTCTGCGGCGGCGGACGCTACGACCACCTGCTCTCTTCGTTCGGTAACCCGTGCCCGGCGACGGGGTTTGCGGTCGGCATCGAGCGCCTGCTGCTCGCGCGTGCGGCACAGGGCGGCGCGGCGCAGACGGCCGCAACAGGTGTCTACGTCGGCTACGCGGCTGGCAGGGACGCGTCGGCCATCGAGAAGGCGCTGGCGCTCCGCGCCGAGGGTCGGCAGGTCGAGCTCGCCATGCGCCCGCAGTCGGAGCAGGAGGCAAAGCGCAGCGCCGACGCGCGGCAGGCTGCCGTGGTGTACGTCGCATGACGACCTCACGGCAACGCGTGCGGCAGTTCGTGCGCGCCGTGACGGCGCGGCTTTCCGCACGGGAACGTGCATGGATCGACGCGGCTCTGCCCGCCGAGGCGCGGCCGCTGTTCTACGCGATGCATCCGGCCGACCAGGTACATGCGCTGCGCACCGCGAAGACGGCTCTCGCCCTGTCCAAGGGGCAGGCTGTCGACCGGGGGTTTCTCACCCGTTGCTGCCTGCTGCATGACGTCGGGCGGGTCCGCGGCGATCTCGATATCTTCGGTAAGGTATGGGCCGTGCTCGCCCAGCACTATCTGCCGGATTGGTCGGCGCGTATGGGACACAGCGGCCGCGTGCATTTCCTGCAGGTCTATTATGAGCACCCGCGCCTCGGTGCCGAAAAGCTCCGCCGCGCCGGGCTGTCCCGCGAGGCGGCGGTCATCGAGCGGCATCACGAGCCGCCTTCGCCTACAGATTCCGCAATTCTGTGGCTGCTCAAAGAAGCGGACAGCAGGAATTGAAATTTTGTGCTATAATAGATATACGTCCGTAAAACATGGACAGCCTCTGTAAAGAAAAAAATTCCGTCTGGCACTTGACGGATACCATGTAACATGTTAGTATAGTTACAAGTTAATACTTTAGCGAGATAAAGAAAATACGAGAACGCGGTCAGTGGATCCAAAATCCCTGGCCGACTGCCTGAGACAGGTAAAGGAAACAGGGAGGGCTTTGATGAACCAGCCGGATAAAGAGTATTTGACCGTCGCACTGCCGAAGGGCAAGTTGTTCGGGCTTTCGGCGGATCTTTTCGCGAAGATCGGTTATACGGCCGAAGGGCTGTCGGATCAGTCGCGCAAGCTCATCATCACGAATGAGGAGAAGAAAATCCGCTTCATCGTCTCCAAGACGGCGGACGTGCCGACCTATGTCGAGTACGGCGCGGCGGATATCGGCGTCATCGGCAAAGACGTACTGCTCGAGTCGCAGAAGGACGTCTACGAGTTGCTGGATCTCGGCTTTGGCAAATGCCATTTGATGATGGCTGTGCCGAAGGACCGCAAGCGCGCCAGGCTCGCGGATTACGCGAACACGCGCGTCGCGACGAAGTTTCCCCATATTGCCGAGCGGTTTTTCAGTCAGTACGGCATGCAGATGGAGTACATCAAGCTGAACGGATCCATCGAGCTCGGACCGATTGTCGGGCTCTCCGAGAGTATCGTGGATATCGTCGAAACGGGCACGACGCTGCGCGAGAACAACCTCGAGGAAATCGCCTACATCATGGATGCGACGGCGCGGCTCATCGCGAACCGCGTGAGTTTCAAGCTGAAGTTTGACCGGATTTCCGCGATGGTGCAGGATCTCAAGACGGTCATGGGACAGAACTAACGGAGAAAAGAAAGCGGGATACGTATGAGAATCATCGATGCAGAGGAAATCGGGGAGCGCGAGGTCGAGCAGCTGCTGACCAAGAAGGCCTTTGATGAGGTCGAGCTAAATCCGAAGATCCGCGAAGCGAACAAAAAGACGTTCGGCCGCGATATGACGGCCGCGGAGCTCGTCCGCCAGATCGTCGGCGACGTGCGGCGCGACGGCGACAAAGCGGTCATGCACTATACGAAGTTGATCGACAAGGTCGACCTGCGCCCGGAGGATTTCCTCGTATCGGAGGCGGAGTTCGAGGAGGCGGAGCGCCAGGCCGACCCTGAGGTCGTCGCGTCGCTCCAGCGCGCGGCGGAGAACGTGCGCCGTTACCACGAGGAGCAGAAGCCGAACTCGTGGATGACGTACCGCGATGAGGGCTCGATCCTCGGGCAGTCCATCGTCCCGCTCGACCGCGTCGGCATCTATGTGCCGGGCGGTACGGCGGCCTATCCGTCCTCGGTCATCATGAATGCGATGCCGGCTGTTGTCGCGGGCGTCCATGAGATCATCATGATGGTCCCGCCGAAGCATGGCAAAATCAATCCGTATGTGCTCGTCGCGGCGCGCGCGGCCGGCGTCAAGAACATCTACAAGATCGGCGGGGCGCAGGCCATCGCTGCGATGGCGTTCGGCACGGAGACCATCCCGCGCGTCGATAAGATCACAGGTCCCGGCAACATCTTCGTGACGCTCGCCAAGAAAGAGGTCTACGGGCACGTCGACATCGACATGCTCGCCGGCCCGTCGGAGATCCTGATCGTGGCGGATGAGACGGCGGATCCGGTGTATACGGCGGCCGATATGCTGAGCCAGGCCGAACACGACATGCTCGCGAGCTCCATCGTCATCACGACGAGCGCAAAGCTCGCGGCGCAGGTCAGGGACGAGGCGGAAAAACAGCTCGCGAAGCTCCCGCGCAAGGAGATCGCCGGGGCCTCGCTTGAGCGCAACGGCATGATCGTCATCGCGAAGGATTTGATGCAGGCGATGCGCTTTGCGAACGTCTCGGCACCGGAGCACATGGAACTCTTGACGAAGAATCCGTGGCAGCTGCTGCCGTATGTGCGTCATGCGGGGGCGGTCTTTCTCGGCGCGTATTCGCCGGAGCCGCTCGGCGACTATTTCGCCGGACCGGACCACGTGCTGCCGACGGGCGGCACGGCGCGCTGCTACTCGGTGCTGAACGTCGAGACCTTTATGAAGCGTACGAGCGTGATCTCGTATACTCAGCCGGCGCTGGACGCAGCGAGCGAGGACATCATCCGGCTTGCCGAGACCGAGGGGCTGCAGGCGCACGCGAACGCCATCCGGATCCGCCAGATGAGAAAGTGAGGATGCTATGAGCTTACAATACCGTACGGGACTCCAGGATATCCCTTCGTATGACGCAGCCCCGGAACGCATCTGGGGTATTCAGATCAACGCGAACGAATGCAACATGCCGATGCCGCCGCTCGTCGAGGAACGCGTGCTGACGCGGCTCTCGCGCGTCGCGTTTAACCGTTACCCGAACGAGCAGTACGCGGATCTCGTCGAGCAGATCGCGAAGAATTTCCGCCTGCAGTCCGACCAGATCCTGATCGGCAGCGGCTCGAGTGAGATCATCGAGAAGCTGTTCTACTGCTTTGGCGGCTCGCCCGAGAAGAAGATCGTCTACCCGGATCCGTCGTTCTCCATGTACCATATCTACGCGAAAGCCGCACAGGCCACGGCCGTCGAGGTGCCGCTCGAGGCGGACATGACGCTCGATATCGACAAATTCGTATCGGCGGTCGTCGACAACCAGGCGAGCCTCGCGGTCATCTGCAACCCGAACAACCCGACGGGCACGGTGCTCTCCGTGTCGGATATCCAGTACATCGCGGACAATATCCCGGAGAGCACGGCGTTCCTCGTCGATGAGGCCTATGTCGAGTTTTATGGCAAGTCTGCGACCGGCCTGCTGAAGGATTATCCGAACCTCATTATCGCGCGGACGTTCTCCAAGGCCTACGGCCTCGCGGCGACGCGTGTCGGCTACATGCTCGCGAGCCGCGCCATCACGGACATGATCGGCAAGGCCTACATGCCGTATCACATGAACACGCTCTCGCTCGTCACGGCAGACATCTGCTACCAGATGCGGCAGGAATTTGTGCCGCATATCCAGATCATGATCTCCGAGCGCAAGCGGATGGCGGAGCAGGTAAAGCAGCTCAAGGGCTTCGCGGTATATCCATCGGAGACGAATTTCCTGCTCGTGCACAACAACGACATTGACGGGCTCATCGAGCGCCTCGAGGCAAACGACATCGGCGTCCGGAAGTTTGGCAAGGATTCGCGCCTCGCGGACTGCGTGCGCATCTCGATGGGCACGCGCGAGGAGAACGACACGTGGTATGCGGTCTGCAAGGCATTTTCCGAGGGGAGGGCTTGACATGGCAAAGCGGGCGGCGGAGGTGACGCGCGAGACCGCGGAGACGCAGGTCTCGGTCAAACTCCATCTCGATGGCACAGGCGAGGCGGAAATCCAGACGGGCATCGGATTTTTCGATCATATGCTGAACCTGCTCGCGGCCCACGGGCAGTTCGACCTTTCGGTCGTCTGCAACGGGGATCTGGAGGTCGACGGGCACCATACTGTCGAGGATATCGGCATCACGCTCGGCATGGCCTTTGCCGAGGCGCTTGGCACGAAGGAGGGCATCAACCGGTACGGCACGTTTTTCCTGCCGATGGACGAGTCGCTCGTGCTCGTTTCTCTCGATTTCTCCGGGCGCCCGATCCTCGTCTACGACGGCGGCGAGATGGCGCCGATGGTCGGCGCGTTCGACACGGAACTCTGCGAGGAGTTCTTTCGCGCGTTCGCCGTGCATGCCGGCCTGACGCTGCACGTCAAGGTCCTCTATGGGAAGAACACGCATCATAAAATCGAGGGCATCTTCAAGGGGCTCGGCCACGCGCTGCGCATCGCCGTCTCGCACGATCCGCGCGTCCACGGCATTCCATCGACCAAAGGGGTGTTATGACATGATAGCGATCATCGACTACGACGCCGGGAACCTGTTCAGCGCGCAGAAGGCGTTCGAGTCGCTCGGCGCGCCCGTGAAAGTCACGCGGGATCCCGAGGACCTGCGCGCGGCAGAGAAACTCGTGCTGCCGGGTGTCGGCGCGTTCGGCGACTGCATGGAGCATTTGCGCGCGACCGGCCTCATACCGGTTATCCGGGAGGAGACGGCGGCGGGAAAGCCACTGCTCGGCATCTGCGTCGGTCTGCAGATTCTGTTTGAGAGCAGCGAGGAGTCGCCGGGGGCCGCGGGCATCGGACTCCTCAAGGGGCAGGTCCGGAAAATCGATGCGGGCGGTCTGAAGGTGCCGCATATGGGCTGGAACTCGCTGACCTTCCGCAAGACGCCGGCGGGCAGCATCGACCTCTTTGCCGGTCTGCCGGAGCATCCGTACGTCTATTTCGTGCACAGCTACGCGGCGGTTCCCGCCGAGCCCGGGCTCGTAACCGCCGTGACAGACTACGGCGGCACGGTGACGGCAGCGTTCGCGTGCGGGAACATTCTCGCGACGCAGTTCCATCCGGAGAAATCCGGCGACGTCGGGCTGAAGATACTTCGTAATTTCTTGGAGGGATGAGCATGGTCATTTATCCGGCAATCGACATCCGCGGCGGCAAATGCGTCCGCCTGCGCAAGGGCGACTTCGCGCAGGAGACCGTGTTCTCCGAGAACCCGGCGGACATGGCGAAAAAATGGCAGGCGCAGGGCGGGCAGTTCCTGCACCTCGTCGATCTCGACGGCGCGCGCGCCGGGCACAGCGAGAACCTCGAGACCGTGCGCGCGATCCTCGCGGCGGTCGATTTCCCGGTCGAGCTCGGCGGCGGCATCCGCTCGAGGGAGAACATCGTCGAGGTGCTCGCGATGGGCGTGCGCCGCGTGATTCTCGGCTCTGTGGCCGTGCGCGACCCGGAGCTCGTGCGGCGGGCCTGCGCGAAGTACGGCGACCGCATCGTCGTCGGCATCGACGCGAAGGACGGCGTCGTCGCGGTCGACGGCTGGGGCGTGTCAGGCGATGTCGAGGTCATTCCTCTCGCGAAAAAGATGAAGGAGGCGGGCGTCGGGACGATCATCTACACAGATATCAGCCGCGACGGCACGCTCGCCGGGGTCAACGTCGAGGCGACGGCCAGACTCGCGCACGAGAGCGGCGTGAAAATCGTCGCCTCGGGCGGCGTGAAGTCCGTCGACGATATCCGCGCGCTCAAAGCGCATGAAGCAGACGGTATCGAGGGCGTCATCGTCGGCAAATCGATTTACATGGGCACGCTGGACCTCGGTGAGGCACTTGCGGCAGCCGCGGGGGAGGCGTAAAATAGATGTTAGCGAAACGGATTATTCCCTGCCTGGACGTGAAGGACGGACGCGTCGTCAAGGGGACGAATTTCGTCGGTCTGCGCGACGCGGGCGATCCGGTGGAGCTCGCGCATCGCTACGATGAGGAGCGCGCCGATGAGCTCGTATTCCTCGACATCACGGCGTCGAGCGACCGCCGCAAGACGATGGCGGATCTTGCGAAGAAATGTGCGGCGGAGGTCTTCATCCCGTTTACGATCGGCGGCGGCATCCGCACGACCGAGGATATCCAGGCCATGCTGAAGTCTGGCGCGGATAAGGTCTCCCTCAACACGGCCGCGGTCAAGAACCCGCAGCTGATCGCGGAGGGGGCGGAGAAGTTCGGCCGTCAGTGCATCGTGCTCGCGGTCGATGCGCGCCGTTGCGGCGAGCACCGCTGGGAGATCACGGTGAACGGCGGCCGCACGCCGACGGGCCTCGATTGCCTCGCATGGGTCAAAAAAGCCGTATCTCTCGGCGCCGGCGAGATCCTGCTCACGAGCATGGATGCGGACGGCACGAAGGACGGCTACGATATCGAGCTGACGCGCGCGGTCTCTGACGCCGTGAACGTGCCGGTCATCGCGTCGGGCGGCGCCGGCAGGCTCGAGCATTTCTACGACGTGCTGGTCGATGGACACGCGGACGCCGTGCTCGCGGCGTCGGTGTTCCACTACGGGACTTATACCATCCGCCAGGTCAAGGAATATCTGCAATCGCGCGGAGTGGAGGTAAGGTTTTGATGGACAAAGATTTTGATATTTCTATGGTAAAATTCGACGAGAAGGGCCTCGTGCCGGCCATCGTGCAGGAGGAGAATGGCCAGGTGCTGATGCTCGCCTACATGAACGAGGAATCGCTGAAAAAGACGCTCGAGAGCGGCTTCACGTGGTTCTTCAGCCGCAGCCGTCAGAAACTCTGGCGCAAGGGCGAGACCTCCGGTAACACCCAGCGTGTCAAGGAGATCGCCTACGACTGCGACGGCGATACGCTGCTCGTCACGGTGCATCAGACGGGCGTCGCGTGCCATACCGGCACGTATTCCTGCTTTAGCGGGCGGAAGCTCACGAAGGGGGAGGAAAAGGGCGTTGCGGTCGTACCGAAGGAGCCGGAGAAGTCGCTGGAGCCGGTCCTCAACGAGCTTTATCAGGTGATCCAGGATCGCCGCCTGCATCCGGTTGAGGGTTCCTATACGAACTACCTGTTCGACAAAGGGCAGGATAAGATCCTGAAGAAGGTCGGCGAGGAGGCCGTCGAGACCATCATCGCGTCGAAAAACGGCAGCAAGAAGGAGATCCTCTACGAGATGGCGGACCTCTGGTATCACTGCCTCGTGCTGCTCGCCTACCATCGCATTACGCCGGACGAACTCTTTGAGGAGCTCTATGGGCGCCGCAAGGGCAAGGAATACCATAGGTTCACGGGCAAGACTGGCATCCGCCCGGATCTTTGAGCCGCGGCCCGTTTGAGCAGACGACATGAAAGAAGAAACCATTGAGAAGGTAAAGGCCGAGACGGCAGACTGGGGCTATCTCGCGGAGCTGCCCGACGAGGCAGACGGGTTCAAACTCGACCGCGAGGTGCATATCCACGGGGATTGCTACGACCTCTTTACCTATGAGAACGCGACCGCGCACAAATCGGCGGCCGCGTATTTCCATGAGGAAACGCACGAATACAAGCTGCGCGTGACGTATGGGCTGATTTCGTTCTGCCGCATCGAGTACATCACGCACGATTTTTCCGAGTTCGAGGCGCTGTTGCGCAAAAATTTCGCCGCGCTGCTGCACGATATGGTTGTGTTCAATCCAGACACGCTCAGCAGCATCGTGCGAGAAAAGGGCATCCTTAGCTGGGCGTTCGGGCAGAAGCTCCCCGCACAGCTCGAGGGCTTCACGCGCTATGTGAGCCCAGCGGAGCCGGAGAAGATCACGAACGGCTCATACGTCGTCCTCGATTACGTCGCGTTCGAGCTCGAGAGCTCCGTGACGTTCTACTACAACATCTACCGCGACGAATTCTTCGGCGAGGCGCGCATCTGGAATATCCCCGATGTCAACTACACGTTTGACTCCCGGACGCTCCACGAGTTCGAGGAAAAGCTCCAGGCCTTCCTCGTCCCGCGCCTCAAGGAAATCCGCGCCCGCGCTATCGCGGACAAGGACAAGGTCCATTACCGTTACGAGTGAGCGAAACATCGGCAAGAAAAAAGCCTTTCCCAAGGGAAAGGTTTTTTTCTTGCTTTAGTTGTCCTCGTGCCCGAAACCGCGCCAGCGACTGGTCTTGGCGATATGGCGGATATGCTGGCGGTCGCGGTAAATGTCCTCAATGACCAGCTTGCATATGACGATGATCGGCACGGCGAGGAACATGCCGGCCGGGCCGAGCAGCTCGCCACCGAGGATGATGCCGAGGATGATGGCGACCGGGTGGAGGTTCAGACTGCGGCCGATGATGGTCGGGTAGACGATGTTATGGTTGATTTGCGTCAGCACGATGTAGAACACGATGGTCTGCAGTGCGATGTTGACGGAGGTCGTTGCGGTCAGCAGTACGCCGAAGGCCGAAGCGATGGTCGGGCCGAGCACGGGCACGAATTCCGCAATGCCCGAGACCACCGCGAAGACCGAGGCGTACGGCAGGCCGCGCAGCGTGTAGTACAGGAACACGACGGTGCCCGTGATGCAGCAGATAGAGAGCTGCCCGACGATATAGCTGCGCAGCGCCGACAGGATCCGGTCAAACAGCGCGTTGACGCGCGAGTAGTCGCTGGTCGGGAACAGATTCGCGACCCAGGCCTTGATGGCCGTGCCGTCTTTCAGCAGGTAGAACGTCACGAAGAAGATGATGATCATGTCGATGAACTTGCTGAAGACGGAGACGACGATTGAGAGCGAGGAGCGCAGGGCGTCGACGGAGAGCTGCCGCAGTTCTTCCCATAGACTGTCCATTTCCGCCGAGAAGAAAGTCGAGTGCTCGAACAGCGGGATATGCTGCACTTCCTGCGAAATGGCCGGGAAATTGGTGATGAATGAACTGAACGTCGGGATGAACGTGCTCGTGACGAGCGTCATGAGCACGCCGCCAAGGAACACGAAGCCGACAAGCACGATGCCCGCGGCGATGCCGCGTCCCATATGTATGCTCATGGCGTTGACCGCCGGGAACAGCAGGAGCTGCAGCAACATGGAGATAAAGATGATGAAGGCGAGCTGCGGCATCGACCAGAACGTCGACAGGACGAGCGTAAAGGCGATGGCGAGCAGGATCGACGTCCGGTAAGGTTTCAGGCGCAAAACGTCCTTCCTTTCTTATTTGTCTTATTTGATCTGGTTCAGGCGGTTGGCGAGCGTCTCCGCCGATTCATCGTTTGCCGTGCACGTCAGGATCGGCTGATCGCCGAGCATGACCGTGGAGCCGGACACCGTGGCGTCCGATTTGTTCTGGCCGTTCTTGTAGGCCGCGGCGAGGTTGCCCTGCACGAAATACGCGCGCTCCTTGGCGGACATGCCGCCCGTGGCGGCCGGCTTGCAGAAGTTCTTGCCGTTTACCGTGACCGCGCCGTTTTGGACGTGGACGTGTTTGCCGCTGTATTCGTAGAGCTTCTTTTCGTAATTGTCGCGGCGCGCGCTGTTTGACGGGTGGTCAGAATTCCAAATGTTCTGGTTTCCGTATTTGTCGATGACGCGCTGCCAAATCGCCGCGGTCGCACCGGGATTGTAGTCGCTGTGCGTGATGTACTCGAACGAAAGGTTGTCCGCCTCCCATTCCATCGGCTTCGTGATGCCCTGATTGTTCCAGAGCGAGGCGGCGATATTGCCGAGCATGTTGCCCGTCGCCGACGCGAGGACGGCTGGGCCGAGCGAGCGCTTCGCGCCTTTGGCCGGATGGCCTTTCTGCCCGTGGCCCATCTCGTGGCCGAGCACGACCGCAATCTCATCGTCACTATCGACGAGCGTGAACATGCCCGTGTTGACGCTCATATCGTGGCCGAGCGAGCAGAACGCGTTGAACGATTTATCCTTGTTGATGAAGTATTGATAAGGCTTCTTATTGATCGATGGGTCGACCGATGCAATCGCGGCCGAGAGGTTCGTCATGATGCGCGTGAGCTTCTGGTTGAGCGCCCAGTCGTCGTTGACGCCGTACTGCTTCTTCATCGCCGCGAAATACTCGTTGCGGCCTTTCTCCGTGCCGTCGATGTAGTCGATTTCTTTCTTCAGTTGGATATACTCTATGCCGCCTCCGATGAGGGCGCCAAAAAGATCGCCGCCTGCCTCCGCGGTCTGTGGTGCTGCGACCTGCGCGCATGGCGTGGCGAGCAGCAAGGCCGCACAGGCGATGGCGGCCCGCTTCGTCCATTTCTCTGAATTCCGTTTCATAAAAAATTCCTC
>JALFBM010000032.1 GCA_022773425.1 Selenomonadaceae bacterium | reverse complement strand
GTCTACAACGTCAACCACAAGACGATTCCGGCTGGCACGAAGATCATCTCCGCTGCTTCCTGCACGACGAACTGCCTCGCTCCGATGGCAAAGGCTCTGAATGACCTCGCTCCGATCAAGAGCGGCATCATGCAGACGATTCATGCCTTCACGGGCGACCAGATGACGCTCGATGGCCCGCAGCGCAAAGGCAACCTCCGCCGCAGCCGCGCAGCTTCCGAGAACATCGTCCCGACGTCCTCCGGCGCAGCAAAGGCGATCGGCCTCGTTCTTCCGGAACTCGATGGCAAGCTCATCGGTGCTGCACAGCGCGTTCCGACCCCGACGGGCTCCACGACGCTCCTCTATGCTGTCGTCAAGGGCGAAGTGACGGTGGATCAGGTCAACGCTCAGATGAAGAAAGAGTCCACGGAGTCCTTCGGCTACAACACGGACGATATCGTTTCGAAGGATGTTGTCGGCATGCGCTACGGCTCCCTGTTCGATGCAACGCAGACGATGGTTGTACCGACTGGCGACGGCAACACGCTCGTTCAGGTTGTTTCCTGGTACGATAACGAGAACTCCTACACGAGCCAGATGGTTCGCACGATCAAATACTTCTCCGAGAACGTTCAGTAATTCCGAGGAAATTCGGACAAGTTCATATCGTTGAAGATCTCTTGAGGTCCGGCCACGTTTGTTTGGGCCGGGCCTCAAGTTTTATGATGTAAAAATGTTGGAGGTACACACAACATGGATAAGAAGACCATCAAAGACATTGATGTCAAGGGCAAGAAAGTGTTCGTCCGCGTGGACTACAACGTCCCATTCGATGACAAGATGAACATCACGAACGACACGCGCATGGTCCGCACGCTGCCGACGCTGAACTATCTGCTCGACCACGGCGCCGCGCTGATTCTCGCCTGCCATATCGGCCGTCCGACCGAGGCGCGCGAGGACAAGTTCTCGACGAAGTACCTCGTCAAGCATCTCTCCGAGCTCCTCGGCCGCGAGGTGAAGTGGGCGTCCGACTGCATCGGCGAAGAGACGAAGAAGATGGCTGACGCGCTGAAGCCGGGCGAAGTCCTCCTGCTCGAGAACCTCCGCTATCATAAGGAAGAGAAGAAAAACGATCCGGAATTCGCGAAGCAGCTCGCTTCCCTTGCTGACGTTGCCGTCGACGATGCATTCGGCGTTGCGCACCGCGCACATGCTTCGAATGCCGGCGTGCCAAAGTATATCGAGTGCGTCGCGGGCTTCCTGATGGAGAAAGAGATCAACTACATCGGCAAGACGCTCGAGAACCCGCAGCATCCGTTTGTCGCCATCATCGGCGGCGCAAAGGTTTCCGACAAGATCGGCGTCATCACGAACCTGCTTGACAAGTGCGACACCATCATCATCGGCGGCGGTATGGCGCATACGTTCGATGCGGCCAAGGGCCTGCCGATCGGCGATTCGCTCTGCGAGCCGGATAAGTACGATCTCGCGCGCGACATCCTGAAGAAAGCCGAAGAGAAGGGCGTCAAGGTCGTCCTGCCGCTCGACGTCGCCGTGGCGAACATGTTCCCGCTTGCGGATGCCGATAAGTGGAAAAAGGAAGGCAAGACGAAGGTCGTCGATGTCGACAAAGTCGAAGACGGCTGGCAGGCTTTGGACTCCGGCGAGAAGACGAGCAAGGCGTATGTCGAGGCGCTGAAGGGTGCTAAGACGGTCATCTGGAACGGCCCGATGGGCGTGTTCGAGTGCGAGGAGTTTGCCAAGGGCACGCTGGCTGTCGCAAAGGCTGTCGCTGATGCGACGGACAACGGTGCAGTCTCGATCGTTGGCGGCGGCGACTCGGTCGCGGCGCTCGGCAAGACGGGGCTCACGGACAAGATTTCGCATGTTTCGACCGGCGGCGGCGCTACGCTCGAGTACCTCGAGGGCAAGGCGATGCCGGGCATTGAAGCAATCGCAGATAAATAAGGGAATCTGATTCAGGGGGTAACGAACATCATGGCAAGAACTCCGATTATTGCTGGCAACTGGAAGATGAACAACACGATCGTCGAGGGCAAGAACCTCGTCCGCGGCCTGGCTCCGCTCGTCAAGGATGCGAAGGTCACGGTCGTCGTATGCCCGACGGCTACGGCTCTCGCTGCAGTCGCTGATGCAGCCTGCGGTACGAACATCCACGTCGGTGCACAGAATGTGCATTGGGAAGACCACGGCGCGTTCACGGGCGAGATCTCGACGGGGATGCTCAAGGAAATCGGCGTTGACTACTGCGTGCTCGGTCATAGCGAGCGCCGCCAGTATTTCGGCGAGACGGATGAGGGCGTTAACAAGCGCGCGCATGCGGCATTCGCGGCTGGCATCACGCCGATCATCTGCTGCGGCGAGACGCTCGAGCAGCGTGAGGCCGGCGGCTATCTCGACTTCATCGCGGGCCAGGTCAAGGCAGCCCTCGCTGGCTTCAAGCCGGAAGAGGTTGCGCAGGTCGTCGTCGCTTATGAGCCAATCTGGGCCATCGGCACGGGCAAGACGGCTTCGTTTGATCAGGCTGAGGAAGTCTGCGCGCATATCCGCAAGACGGTCGAGGCCGAGTTCGGCAAAGACGCCGCGGACAGCATCCGCATTCAGTACGGCGGCAGCGTGAAGCCGGCAACGATCAAAGACCTCATGAAGCAGCCGAATGTCGACGGCGCGCTCGTCGGCGGCGCTTCGCTGAAGGCTAAGGATTTCAGCGAGATCGTCAATTACTGATCGCTAGGAACACACTGCGAATTCTTTTTGCAGAAGGAGTCGTAATCAATCATGGCAAAAGTAAAACATGCACCGGTCGCACTCATCATCATGGATGGCTGCGGCATCGGCGGCAAGCTCGATGAGAGCAATGCCGTAGAGGCAGCGAAGACCCCGGTCCTCGACGGCCTCATGGCAAACTACTGCAACAGCCACCTGCAGGCTTCCGGCGAATTCGTCGGCCTGCCGGACGGCCAGATGGGCAACTCGGAAGTCGGTCATACGAATATCGGTGCCGGCCGCCTTGTCTTTCAGCAGCTCACGCGCATCACGCGCGACATCAAGAACGGTAGCTTCTTCAAGAACGAAGCGCTCGTCTCCGCCTTTGTTGAGGCGAAGAAGAACGATGGCGCCGTTCATCTGCTCGGCCTCGTTTCGCCGGGCGGCGTCCACAGTCATCAGGGGCACCTCTACGCGCTGCTGAAAATGGCCAAGGAGCAGGGTGTCAAGGAAGTCTACGTCCACGCCTTCCTCGATGGCCGTGACGTGCCGCCGCAGAGCGCACAGCCGTTCCTGAAGGAACTCGAGGACAAATGCGCAGAATACGGTATCGGCAAGATCGCAACGGTCTCGGGCCGCTACTATGCGATGGACCGCGACAATCGCTGGGACCGCGAGCAGAAAGCCTATGAAGCCATCGCCCACGCGAATGGCGTCGACGAGGCGGATGCAGTGAGCGGCGTACAGCACAGCTACGACAACAAAGTAAACGATGAGTTCGTCGTCCCGTTCGTCGTCAAGGGTTATCCCGGCATGAAGAACGGCGACACGGCCATCTTCTTCAACTTCCGCCCGGACCGCGCGCGTCAGCTCACGCACGCGTTCACCGATACGAAGTTTGAGGGCTTTGCGCGCGATGAGAGCCTCAAGATCCCGTTTGTCACGTTCTCGCAGTACGAGGCCGACATGAACGCGAAGGTCGCTTTCCCGCCGGAGAGCATCAAGAACACGCTCGGTGAGGTCATCCAGGACAACGGCATGACGCAGCTCCGCATCGCCGAGACCGAGAAGTATGCGCATGTCACCTTCTTCTTCAACGGCGGCGTTGAGGAGCCGTACAAGGGCGAGGACCGCATCCTCGTGCCGAGCCCGAAGGTCGCAACCTATGACCTGCAGCCAGAGATGAGCGCGGTCGAGGTTACGGACAAGGTCGTCGAGGCCATCCGTTCTGGCAAGTACGACTTCATTATCCTGAACTACGCGAACTGCGATATGGTCGGTCATACGGGTGTGTTCCCGGCTGTCGTTAAGGCAGTCGAGACCGTGGATTCCTGCGTCGGCCGTTTCGTCGCGGCGATCAAGGAAGTCGGCGGTGAGGTCTGCATCACGGCGGACCACGGCAACGCGGACAAGATGATGGACTATGCGGTCGGCCAGCCGAACACGAAGCACACGACGAATGTCGTGCCGTTCATCGTCGTATCGGACCGCGTCCGTTCCGTCAAGGACGGCGCGCTCTGCGATATCGCACCAACCCTCCTGACGCTCGCGGGCCTGGATATCCCGGAAGAAATGACGGGCAAGAACCTCGTCGAGCTCAAAGAGGAAAAATAATCTAAAATAAACTGTTATATTTTAGGAGGACTACGAACAATGATTGCTTATTCACAGAAAGTGGAAGACATGGCATGTGTAGCGCAGGAAGTTCATCATGGCGCTGCGCCGATCCCGGAAGAGGGCAAATGGATCAGCTCCAAGAATGTCACCGACATCTCCGGCCTGACGCATGGTGTTGGCTGGTGCGCGCCGCAGCAGGGTGCCTGCAAGCTGACGCTGAACGTCAAAGACGGCATCATCCAGGAGTGCCTCGTCGAGACGGTCGGCTGCTCGGGCATGACGCATTCGGCAGCTATGGCTGCGGAAATCCTTCCGGGCCTCACGGTTCTCGAAGCACTGAACACAGACCTCGTCTGCGACGCGATCAACACCGCGATGCGCGAGCTGTTCCTCCAGATCGCTTACGGCCGCACGCAGACGGCGTTCTCGGATAACGGCCTGCCGGTTGGCGCTGGCCTCGATGACCTCGGCAAAGGCCTCCGCAGCCAGGTTGGTACGCTTTACGGCACGCTCAAGAAAGGCCCGCGTTACCTCGAGCTCGCAGAGGGCTATGTCACGAAGCTCGCGCTCGACGACGAAGGCCGCATCATCGGCTACGAAGTCGTGCAGCTCGGCAAAGTCATGGATGATGTCCGCGCCGGCAAAGACGCGAACGAGTCCATCAAGAAGAATACGAGCACGAAGGGCCGCTTCGCTGACGGTGTCAAGTTCATTGACCCGCGCAACGAGTAATTCACGATTCCCGCTAAGCTACGTTTCAGATAAGCAATTTTTGGAAGGAATGAAAAGAATATGTCATTATTCGAAGGCTATGAGCGCCGTATTGACAAGATCAACGAAGTTTGCAAGAAATATGGGATCGCATCCATCGAGGACGCGAACAAGGTCTGCCAGGATAAGGGCCTCGATGTCCTGAAGATGGTCCGCGACGTACAGCCGATCTGCTTCGACAACGCTTGCTGGGCTTACACGCTCGGCGCTGCCATCGCCATCAAGAAGGGCTGCAAGAAGGCTTCCGATGCTGCTGCTGCCATCGGCGAAGGCCTGCAGGCATTCTGCGTACCGGGCTCCGTTGCGGATCACCGCAAGGTCGGTCTCGGCCACGGCAACCTCGGCGCTATGCTTCTGAAGGAAGACGCTGGCTGCTTCGCTTTCCTCGCTGGCCACGAGTCCTTCGCGGCGGCAGAGGGCGCTATCGGTATCGCAAAGACGGCGAACAAGGTCCGCAAGACGCCGCTCCGCGTTATCCTGAACGGTCTCGGCAAGGACGCTGCGCAGATCATCAGCCGCATCAACGGTTTCACCTATGTCGTGACGGAGTATGACTACGCGAACAACAAGGTCAACGTCGTCAAGGAGATCCGCTACGGCAATGATCCGGATCGCTACAAGGTCAAGTGCTATGGTGCAGACTCCGTGCCGGAAGGCGTTGCGATCATGCACCTCGAGGACGTCGATATCTCGATCACGGGTAACTCGACGAACCCGACGCGCTTCCAGCATCCGGTCGCTGGTATCTACAAGAAAGAATGCATCGAGAAGGGCAAGAAGTACTTCTCGGTCGCTTCCGGCGGCGGCACGGGCCGTACGCTCCATCCGGACAACATGGCAGCCGGCCCGGCTTCCTATGGTATGACGGATACGATGGGCCGCATGCACTGCGATGCGCAGTTCGCTGGTTCTTCGTCCGTTCCGGCTCACGTTGACATGATGGGCCTCATCGGCATGGGCAACAACCCGATGGTCGGCGCAACCGTCGCCGTTGCCGTTGCTGTACAGGAAGCCATGAACAAATAATCGGTTTTTCTACGATTCTTCGGCACCCCGTTTTTACGGGGTGCCTTTTTTTTACTTCGTTCCTGGTTTTCTCTTGAAAGGGCCAATTTGCGCATAGTGGGGAAATATGTTAAGGTAAAAGAGAATCAAAATCAATGATAAAGATTGAGGATAGAAAAAGGAGCATGGTCGATGGATGGGATAGCATATGGGTGGCATTTGTTTCAGAGCGGCGGAATCGTCATGTACCCGCTGCTCCTGCTCTCCGTGATTACAGTTGCGATTGCAGCGGAGCGGTTCAGCTACTACCGGCAGAACCGGAGGGACTCACGGCCGTTTTTCGCGGCGGTCCGTGCGGCGGCCTCCCAAGGGGATTTTGAAAAGGCCGCGCGGCTCTGCGCGGAACGCTCGACGGCGACAGGCCGCATCATTGGTCAGGGACTCAAGCACAGCGCGGACGAGCAGGCGATGAAGGACGCGTTCGAGCAGCGGATGACGCTCGAGGCGGCCGGCTTCCGGCGCTATCTTGACTACCTGTCCGCCATCGTCACGATCTCCCCGCTGCTCGGCCTGCTCGGGACGGTCACCGGCATGATTCGCACGTTCAGCATTCTCGACGGCGGTGCGGGCGCGGCGGCCATCACGGGCGGTGTCGGCGAGGCACTCGTCGCGACGGCGACGGGCCTCTGCGTCGCCATTCTCGCGTTTTGCGCCTACACGTATTTCGATCATCAGTTCGATGCCATCGTGAACGACACGGAGGCGCTCGCCATCGATGTGCTGCAGGCGAAGAAGGAAAACGGGAGGCGGGCGTGATGTTCCAAAACGTACGCAAGAAGAGAAAACCGTATTTTATGATTATCCCGATGATCGACATCATCTTTTTCCTGCTCGTGTTCTTCATGATGAACAGTTTGCAGACCGTCGCGCAGAAGGCGCTTGCCGTGCAGCTGCCGCAGGCGAAGCATGCGGCGGCTCCCGCACAGCTGCCGATCGTTCTGACGCTCGACAAAGACGGGCATATCACCGTGGATAACCGTCCCGTGAGCTACGACGAGGCAGCGGCCGTCATGCAGCAGCATATGGCAGAAAACCCGGATGCAGCGGTCGTCCTGCAGGCCGATGAAAAGACGGCGCATGGCCAGGTCGTTGCAATCATGGATATGCTGAAGGGCGCTGGTGTCCATCGGCTCGCGATCGCGGCGAAGCAGAGGAATTGATGTGATGAGGAAACGTGTGCTTTCGTGGAAAAGAGCGTATCTTTTTTCGCTGCTCATGCATTTGGTGGTCCTTGCCGCGTTCATCGCCCTGCTGTCGGGGGCGGCCCAGCGGACGCAGGAGCGCATGGTCGTCATCGATCTTGACGCGGCGGATACCATGGAGACGGCGGGCAGCGGCCATGCGGGGGGCGGCAGCGGCGCGCGAGATCCTGAGCGTCTCTTCCCGGAAAAGCTCAGTGACGAAGAGATGACAAAGCGCGTCGAGCAGGTCGAGGCGGCAGAGTCCGCCCTCCGCCCACATGAGGGGGAGGAAGCGGAGATGCCGCAGCCCGTCCCATCGACTGGCCATGCAGGAGAGGACGATTCCGGCGCAGAACGGGATGCCTCCGGCGGATCGGAACATGCTGCCAATTCCGGCACGGCGGAGGGAGACGGTTCCGGTGCGGCGGGCGGAGCCGGTCAGGGATACGGCGCAGGCAGCGGCAGTGGGCAGGGCTCTGGAGACAGCGGCGCGCAGGGAACAGGCCGCGGCAGCTTTGATATCGCAGGTTTCCGCGCGGCAATCGACGCGAACAAGCAGTATCCCCGCATGGCCATTCGCCGCGGTCTGACGGGATCGGTAACGGTTGCCGTAACCCTCGGCCCGTCCGGCAGCTGCCAGGGCGTTTCGATCATCGCGAGCTCTGGGCAGCGTCTCCTCGACCGGGCTGCCGTACAGGCGGTGCGCGACGCCTGCCCGTACCCGAATCCTGAAGGCAGGACGGTGCAGGTTACGACGACGCTTCATTTTTCGCTGGACTAAAGGGACTCGTTCTGCTCTATTCTTGTTTTATGGCATACATACATATAAATGCTGTTTATCGAACAGAACAAGAATGATAAATTTTGTGAAAAATACTTCTTTAGCGCTTTTGACCGATTTTTTGTTTTTTCCAGTTGCCGACGCGGGGAAAATCGTATAGAATGAATGTATACAAAAATTGACAGACAATATCGAGTCAGGAAAAAGTGGAGGTAAAAGATGTTAAAGAAGACGAAGATTATCTGCACGCAGGGTCCTTCCACGGAGAAGCCGGGTGTTGTTGAAGCGCTGATTGCCAATGGCATGAATTGTGCGCGCTTCAACTTCTCGCATGGGGACCACGCAGAGCATCAGGCACGCATCGACGCAGTGCGCGCGGCAGCCAAGAAGGCCGGCCGTGTCATCTCTCTGATTCTCGACACGAAAGGCCCGGAGATGCGCCTCGGTGCGTTCAAAGCGGGCAAGGTCATGCTGGAGAAGGGCAAGAAATTCACGCTGACCTATGACGATGAGCCGGGCGATGAGACGCATGTTTCCATCAACCACAAGAAGCTTTACACAGAGGTCAAGCCGGGCGACAAGCTCCTGCTCTCCGACGGTCTCGTCGAGCTTCGCGTCGAGGAGATCAAGGGCAAGGACATCCTGACGACCATCCTCAACAGCGGCAAGATGAGCACGCGCAAGCGCGTCGCGGCACCGGGCGTTTCGCTCGGCCTCCCGCCGATTTCCGATCAGGACCGGAAAGACATCATTTTTGGCGTGGAGAACGATATGGACTTCGTCGCCGCTTCGTTCATCCAGCGCGCGAGCGATGTCGAGGCAATCCGCGATCTCATCAACGAACACGGCGGCCACATGGAGATCATTCCAAAGATTGAGAACCTCGAGGGCGTCAAGAACTTCGACTCGATTCTTGCGGTCTCCGACGGCATTATGGTCGCGCGCGGCGATCTCGGCGTCGAGATTCCGGCCGAGGATGTGCCGCTGATCCAGAAGGATATCATCAAGAAATGTAACCGCGCGGGCAAACCGGTCATCGTTGCGACGCAGATGCTCGAGTCGATGACGACGAACCCGCGCCCGACGCGTGCAGAGGTCTCCGATGTCGGCAACGCGATTCTCGACGGTACGGACGCGATCATGCTCTCCGGCGAGACGGCGAACGGCGACTATCCGGTCGAGGCCGTTGCGACGATGGACCGCATCGCCAAGCGCATCGAGGCTTCGCTCGACTACAAGGAGATTTTCACGAGCAAGTCGATTGAGCGTCAGCCGAGCACGACGGACGCCATCGCACACGCGACGGTCGAGCTCGCCTACGAGCTCGACGCCAAGGCGATCATCACGCCGACCATGTCCGGCTACACGACGAAGGTCGTCTCGAAATACCGTCCGAAATGCGCTATTGTTGCGTATGCCTCGAACGATAAGGTCGCGCGCCATCTGAATCTCCGCTGGGGCGTCTATCCGGTCCGCGGCCGTTCCTGGCACACGGTCGATGAGATGACGGGCTCCGCGACGCAGGCTGCGCTCGACCACGGCTACGTCGATATCGGCGATAAGACCATCGTGACCTCCGGCATCAAGCTCAGCGAGGGCGATACGAGCTCTATCCGCGTTTACACGATGCACGCGTAATCCAACATTGAAACGGCAGGAGCCGGCGGGAGAAATTCCGCCGGCTCTTTTTGCGCGCTTGCCAGGGTGCTCTTTTTCTGTTACTATGAAAGAAAGAGCTTACAACAATAAAGAAAAGGGGAAATCAAGATGCAAATAGGAATCCGTCTGCATGATATCGCGCCGGGAACCCTTGAGGAGCGGCTGCGCATTGCGAGGGAACAGGGCTTTACATGCGGGCATCTCGCCTTGACGAAGGTGCTCGACGACTATCCGGGGAACGCGGCGCTGACGCCGGGTTTTGCCATGTATCTGCGGAGGCTTTTCGCGGCATACGGGCTCGACGTCGCGGTGCTCGGCAACTACCAAAACCTCGGCAATCCAGACCCTGCAAAGCTCGCCGCGATCCAGCGCGGGTACTTTGACAACATCCGCTTTGCCGCGATGCTCGGCGCCGGCGTGGTCGGCACGGAGACCGGCGCACCGAACACGAGCTATACGGAGGACACGCCGGAGGGACGCACGGAAGAAGCGCTGGGCATGTTCATCCACAACCTGCGCCCTGTCGTTGCCTGTGCGGAGAAATTCGGCGTGATCGTCGCGATCGAACCGGTCTGCCGCCATATCGTCTACGATTCCAAGCGCGCGCTCGCCGTGCTTCACGCCATCGATTCGCCGAATCTGCGCATCATCCTGGACCCCGTGAACCTGCTCGGCCCGCATAATGTCGAGAACCGCAAGGCGGTCATCCACACGGCCATCGAGGACCTTGGCGACTACGTAGCCGTTGTGCATCTCAAGGACTTCCAGCGCGCGGACGGGAAACTGAAATCTGTCGCGTGCGGGCAGGGCGAGATGGACTATACGGAAATCCTGCGCTTCATCAAGACCCGCAAGCCGTACATCCACGCGACGCTCGAGAACACGACGCCTGAAAACGCGGAACAGACGCGCCGGTGGATACAGGAACAATACGATGCATGTGGGAAATGATGTGAACTAGCCATGGGCCTTGCGGATACCTGCCGAATCATTGCCAATGTTCTGAATTTTATGTTATGAACCGGATTCCAGCCTTTGAATCTTGAGTAATGTTTCTATCCTTCGATTGTTTTCTAGAAAATAGAATGTTATGATTTAGTTAACGAGATAAAAAGCTAGAGAACAATAATTTAAGGAAGATAGAAATGCGAAACGGGGCTGGAGAGAATGAAGAGCATGCTGCGAAGAATCCGCGGTCTGTTTGGCAGTGAACATGGCGCGGCCATCGTGCTGACGGCGTTCATGCTGCCGACCATCCTCTGCCTGACCGGACTGTCGGTCGATGTCGGGCGGGTCTATGTCGCGAAGTCAAACCTGCAGAACGCCGCGGATGCCTCCGCGCTGGCCGGCGGGCACATGTATGCCGGGACGAACCGCAACAACGCACAGACCATCGACTGCGTGCAGTCCTATACAGGGAAAAACATCCGGAACAAGGCCATCGCAGAGGGGGCGGATACGCCGGCTGATGAGGATACCGTCAACGTCGATACGCGGATTGCAAACGACAACGTCGATGTCTACCTGCGCCAGCGCGTGCCGACCGTCTTTCTCGGTGCAGTAGGCAGCCTGCTGCATATCGGGGACTACGAAACGCTTTCTGTGACCGCGGCTTCGCGCGCGCATGTCGCGGCAACCGGCGGCACGGAGAACAACGGGTTCTTCGACTATACGATTTTCGGCGCGGCGACGACGCGCTGGACGAAGAACGATGAGCGCGGCAATTCCGCGCACAAGCAGTATAAGATAAGCGGTCTGACGAAGGATGACATGCAGCCGGATAACAACCCGGAGCTCGCTTCCGTCACCTTCAAGGGAAACCCGCACAATCCCTATAAGATTACGGGAAACATCGGCAGCAACGGCCG
>JALFBM010000081.1 GCA_022773425.1 Selenomonadaceae bacterium | reverse complement strand
GTTCAAGCTGATTTATCAAGGCATACGGGATGTTTTCCGTGTGCGAAGTTTGAGTTATAAAATAAAAGAGAAAAACCATGCGGCGCAGTCGTAACAAACTGCGCCGCATGGTTTTCAAGGGATCGCATTCCCGGGAAGTCTCTCCTCAGTGGGAGACTTTTTTTTGAAGTGCAGGAAAATCAGTCGGCGATGGCCGTCTCGAGGGCAATCTTCATCATGTCCTGGAAGGTCGTCTGACGCTCTTCTGCGGTGCAGGCCTCGCCGGTGAGGAGATGGTCGCTGACGGTGAAGATGCCGAGCGCCTGAACATCCGCTTCTGCCGCGAGGGTGTAAAGGCCGGCGGTCTCCATCTCGACACCGAGGATGCCGTATTTGCGGAGACGGTCGTTATCGACGTCCGGATCGTAGAAGCGATCCGCCGAGAAGACGTTGCCAACCGTTACGCGGAGATCGAGGCTGCGTGCCGCGTTGACTGCTTTTTCCAGCAGGTTGAAATCGGCGAGCGGTGCGTAGTTGATGGCCAGGCCAAAAATGCTCTTCATGATCGAGGAATCGGTCGTAGCGCCCTGTGCAATCAGCACATCGCGGAGGTGCACTTTTTTGTGCATGGCGCCGCAGGTGCCGACGCGGATGAGCTTCTTGCAGCCGAACTCGTGGATGAGCTCGTGCACGTAGATCATCAGCGACGGGATGCCCATGCCCGTACCCTGTACGGAGACCGGCACGCCCTTGTAGGTTCCCGTATAGCCGAGGATATTGCGGACGTGCGTGTATTCTTTTGCACCGTCGAGAAAGTTTTCCGCAATGAATTTCGCGCGAAGCGGATCGCCCGGCAGAAGAATGCGCTCAGCGATGTCGCCTTTTTCAGCACCGATGTGTGGAGTTGCCATAGTGATGATTCCTTCTTTCTTTTTTCAGAACATTTCAAATCCGATATACTCATTATAAAGGATAGCAAACAAGAAGGAAAGGGCGTGTGTCCTTTTTCTTTTATAAACTTTGAAGAAGCAAGAATACGAAATTGCGAAAACCTCTTCGAAACGCGAAAACCCAGTAGAGAATCGTTTTCGTGCAGCGGCCGGAGGAGAGAGGGCAGCAGGCCGCATCGGGATGCCCATTGACTTCTATACGGAAATACGGTAGAATAGGCTAGCAGGTTCTAGAGGACGGATGCCCTTTGGAATATGGTTTTTACAGCGGAATATCGTTAGGAAAAAGATAGCGGATGTTATCTTAGCGCTAGTTCTCCCCATGGGCTCGAAGGACATGGGGAGAGGACGAGGAGAAGGTTGTCGAAAAGGATACGCCGGTCAGCCGGTGTTTCCCGTGGTCAGCGGATGCCTTCCGGCAGGCCCTGCCGAAAGAGGGCGGCGAAAGCCCTGTCGCGAGACAGGAGACAAAGCCGCCTGGGGGTGTGGAGGAGAACTGCGTCCTCTGCAGCGGTGCAAAGCAGCACCGGGGAATGGCGGCACGCTTTTCGCGTGCCTGGATTCCGGATATTCTCGCTGGGTGTTTTTGTGTGGGAGCGGTTTCGCTCCAGCATCCCAGGAGGAATGTATCATGTGTGGTATTGTCGGTTACATCGGTGACAAGCAGGCTGCCAATTTCTTGATGGAAGGTCTGTCGAAGCTCGAGTATCGCGGCTATGACTCGGCCGGTATCGCGGTCTATGATGGAGCCAAGATCCGTATCGAGAAAAGCGTTGGCCGTCTCTCGGCTCTCGCGGACAAGATCAAGGACAACGTGCCGCAGGGCACGGTCGGCATCGGTCATACGCGCTGGGCAACGCACGGCCGCCCGTCGGACATCAACGCGCATCCGCATACGGATTGCACGGGGGATTTCGCTGTGGTGCACAACGGCATCATCGAGAATTACCTGACGCTCAAGGAAGAACTGATCGAGAAGGGGCACAGCTTCAAATCGGAGACGGATACCGAGGTCGTCGCGCATCTGCTCGAGGAGGTTTGGGACGGCGATTTCGTTTCGTCGGTTCGCGAGGTGCTGCGCCGCATCGAGGGTTCCTATTCGCTCGTCTTCCTGTGCAAGCGAGAGCCGGACAAACTCATCTGCACGAAGCAGGACAACCCGCTCGTCATCGGTCTCGGTGATGGCGAGAACTTCATCGCGTCGGATATCCCGGCGATCATCAACCGGACGCGCCGTACGTACATCCTGAACGACGGCGAGCTCGCGGTGGTCAAGAAGGACTCCATCGAGATCACGAACCGCAAGGGCGAGCCCATCACGAAGAAGGTCTTTGAGGTCAACTGGAATGCCGAAGCGGCGGAGAAGGGCGGCTATGAGCATTTCATGCTCAAGGAGATCAACGAGCAGCCGAAGGCCGTGCGCGACACGATGAGCCAGCGCATCGCGAAGGACGGCAAGTCCATCACACTCGACGAGCTGAAATGGGACAAGGCCTATCTCGACTCGTTCAACAAGATCTACATCGTCGCGTGCGGCACGGCCTACCACGCAGGTCTCGTCGGCAAGTATTATATCGAGAAGCTGGCTCGCAAGCCGGTCGAGGTCGATGTGGCCTCGGAGTTCCGCTATCGCGATCCGATCGTCGACGAGAACACGCTGTTTATCGTGGTCTCCCAGTCCGGTGAGACGAGTGATACGCTCGCCGCGCTGAAGGAATCGAAACGCCGCGGTGCCCGCACGCTCGCGTTGACGAACGTCGTCGGCTCGTCGATTGCCCGCGAGGCAGACCAGGTCCTCTACACGTGGGCCGGCCCGGAAATCGCGGTCGCATCGACAAAGGCGTACACGACACAGCTGATCCTGTTCTTCATGCTCGCGCTCTACATGGCGGAGATTCTCGGATCCATTCCGCAGGAGCGCGTTGAGGCATTGATCGCAAGCCTCAAGAAGGTCCCGGCGCAGATTTCGGAGACGCTCTCCGATGTCGAGCCGATCAAGACGTTCGCGAAGCAGTACGGCTACAACGACGATGTGTTCTACATTGGCCGCGGTCTCGACTACGATGTGGCGCTCGAGGGCGCGCTCAAGCTCAAGGAAATCTCGTACATCCACGCGGAGGCCTATGCGGCGGGCGAGCTCAAGCATGGGACTCTCGCGCTGATCGTCGAGGGTGTGCCGGTCATCGCACTCGCGACGCAGAAGCATGTCTACGAAAAGACGCTTTCGAATATCAAAGAGGTCAAGGCCCGTGACGCTGTTGTCATCGGTATCGCGACTGCTGAGGATGACGAGCTCGAGAAATACGTCGACCACGTCATGAAGGTGCCGGAGACGGACGAGTATCTGACGCCGATCCTCGCGGTGGTTCCTCTGCAGCTTCTCGCGTATTACGCGGCCATCACGCGCGGCTGCGATGTCGACAAACCGCGTAACCTCGCCAAGTCCGTAACGGTTGAGTAAGAGCGGGGCAGGCAGAGTCGGCACTTTGCCCGGCAAATTCGTTCTCAAGATTGGAAATCCTCTCCTGATACAGGAGGGGATTTTTTTGTAGCGGAAACGCGGCAGGCATGATACAATGAAAAGGACAATTGTAAAAGCAAAAGGTGTAGGACATGGAGGGGGACGACGATTGGAAAAAGAACTGCTTCGCCTTGAGCATATCCGCAAGAGTTTTGATGACCGCGTCATCATCGAGGATCTGGATTTGACCATCCACGAAAATGAGTTCGTGACGCTGCTCGGCCCGTCGGGCTGCGGCAAGACGACCATTCTGCGCATGATCGGCGGCTTTGCTACGCCGGATCGGGGGCGCATCCTGTTCGACGGCGCGGATATCACCGATCTGCCGCCGGAGAAACGGCAGGTCAACACGGTTTTTCAGAAGTATTCGCTGTTCTCGCATATGGATGTTGCGGAGAACATCGCGTTCGGCCTGCGGCTCAAGAAGAAGAGCCGCAGCTATATCCGGGATAAGATCCAGTACGCGCTGAAGCTCGTCGGGCTCGAAGGCTATGAGCACGCGCGCGTGCAGGAACTATCGGGTGGGCAACAGCAGCGCATCGCCATCGCGCGCGCGGTCGTCAATGAGCCAAAGGTGCTGCTGTTCGATGAGCCGCTCTCGGCCCTTGACCTCAAGATGCGTCAGAACATGCAGCGTGAGCTCGTCAAAATCAAGCGGGAGCTTGGCATCACGTTCGTGTTCGTCACGCATGACCAGGAGGAAGCGCTGTCGATGTCGGACACGGTCGTGGTCATGAACCAGGGCTGGATCCAGCAGATCGGGACGCCGGAGAGCGTCTACAACGAGCCGGAAAACGCGTTTGTCGCGGACTTTATCGGCGACAGCAACATCATTCCGGGCACGATGGTGCACGACCGTCTCGTCCACTTGCTCGGAAAGGATATCCCGTGTATCAACGAGGGGTTCGGCGAGAACGTGCCGGTCGACGTACAGATCCGTCCGGAGGACATCACGATCTGCGCACCGGAGGACGGCCAGTACCGCGGGCAGATCACACAGGTCGTGTTCAAGGGGACCGTCTACGATATCACGATCGAGGCCGGCGGCTTCTCGTGGCTCGTGCAGACCATCACGGGGCATGAAAAGGGGGCCGAGGTCGGCATCCAGCTCGCGCCGTCGAATATCGTCATTATGGCGAAACCCGAAAGCGAGGACGAGGAGGCGGCCGGCGATGCAGAAGAATAAAAGCCTGGCGCGTCTTTTCGTCGTGCCGTTCGGTCTCTGGGCCACGATCTTCATCGTGCTGCCGCTCTTCTTTGTCCTCTACAGCGGCCTCTCGGACGGTGCGGGGCATCTGACGCTGGCGAACCTGTCGGAAATCGCCGCATGGGAGTACGCGAAATCGCTGCTGCTCTCCATCGGCCTCGCCTTGCTCAGCACGGCCGTCTGCCTCGCGCTCGCCTATCCGCTCGTCCTGATCCTGAGGCGCGTGCGGTACGGTCGGGGCGCTTGGATTTTCGTGCTGTTCCTGCTGCCGCTCTGGATGAATTCGCTGCTGACGACCATGGCGTGGCAGACCATACTCGAGACGCACGGTGTGCTGAATACCCTGCTGACCGCACTCGGTTTTTCGCCGGTCGCTTGGATCAATACGCCGGCGGCCATCGTCATCGGCATGGTCTACAATTTCCTCCCTTATATGGTTTTGCCGCTCTACGTGTCGGTCACGCGGATCGACCCGAGCGTCATCGACGCGGCCCGTGATCTCGGCGCCTCGTTCTGGCAGGCGCTGCGCCGTGTCATACTGCCGCTGTCGATGCCCGGCATCGTGAGCGGCTGCACCATGGTTTTCATCCCGGCGCTGACGACTTTCGTGATCTCCGCTCTGCTGGGCGGCAACAAGATCATGCTGATCGGTAACATCATCGAGCAGGAGTTCACGGCGGCCTATGATTGGCAGATCGGTTCCGCGCTCTCGATGGTACTGATGGTATTCATCCTGCTGAATCTGCTGCTCGAGGTATTCTCGGACAGCGAGGGGAAGGGGGCACGGCAATGAACAAGAAATCCAAGGGATATCTCGGGCTGCTCGTGCTGTTCATGTACGCACCGATTTTCGTGCTCGTCGCGCAGTCCTTCAACGCGAGCCGCTACCGCGGTACCTGGGCCGGCTTTACGCTCGACTGGTATAGGGAACTGTTCGGGAGCGAGAGCATTCTCGACGCTTTTTGGAATACGCTTTCCATCGGCTTTACGGCAGCCCTTCTTGCGACCTTGCTCGCCCTGCTGACGGCACTCGGCATGAAGTGCATCAGCAAAAAAGGACAGGTCATGCTGCGCGGCCTCGCGAATGTGCCGCTGCTGAACGCGGATATCGTGACGGGCATCAGTCTGATGCTGCTGTTTCTCGGCCTCGGCCTGCGGCTCGGCTACGATACCATTTTGCTCGCGCATATCGTCATTTGCCTGCCCTATGCGCTGCTCTGCATCCTGCCGCAGGTTCTCGCGACCGACGATGTGCTTTACGAGGCGGCGCTTGACCTCGGCGCGCCGCCGTTCACGGCCTTTCGCAAAGTCGTGCTGCCAGAGCTTTATCCAGGCATCCTGTCGGCGTTTTTGCTGTCGTTTGCGATGTCGGCCGACGATTTCATCGTGACCTACTTCACGAAGGGAGCGGGCATCAACACGCTGACGACGGAGATCTACGCAGAGCTGAAGGTCGGCATTCACCCGGAGCTCTACGCGCTGTCGACGTTGTTCTTCGTGTCGGTCATCGTGCTCGTCGGCCTGCTTGCGATGAATTTCCGTGTGCTGCGTGCGCGCACATCCAAAAGGAGGCTGGCATGAGAAAAAATACGATGTTTCGCCGTCTGTTTGCTGTCCTGCTGCTTTTGAGTGCGCTCCTGCTCCTGCCTGGCTGCGATATGCTGGCCGGAAATGAAGAGGACGCGGATGACGCGGATACGCTCTACCTCTACAATTGGGGCGACTACATCGATGATGCGGTCATCGAGCAGTTTGAGGAAGAGACGGGCATTCACGTGATCAAGGATGAGTACGATACGAATGAGAGCATGTACCCGCGCGTTGCGGAAGGTGCGGAAAGCTACGACGTCATTTGTCCGTCAGACTACATGATCGACAAAATGCGGCAGAACGGTCTGCTGCAGCCGCTGGACTTCGAGGCGATGCCGAATGCGCGCGCCTATATCGGTCAGGCCTATTACAAACAGTCGCAGGCCTTTGATCCAGATAACGCATATTCCGTTCCCTATTGCTGGGGGACGGTCGGCATCCTATACAACGCCAAGATGGTCGATGAGCCTGTCGACAGCTGGACGATCCTCTGGAACCCCAAATATCGCGGCAGCATCTTGATGCAGGATTCGGCACGCGACGCGATGATGGTCGCGCTGCGTGTGCTCGGCTATTCGATGAACACGACGGACGAGGGCGAGCTCAAAGAGGCGCGTGACCTGCTGATCGCAGAAAAACCGCTCGTGCAGGCCTATGGCATCGACGACATCCGCGACAAGCTCGCTTCTGGCGAAGCTGCGCTCGGCGTCATTTTCTCCGGCGAGGCCATAGGCCTCATGGAGGCAAATCCGGATCTGCGCTTTGTTCCCGCGCCCAAGGAGGGGACGAACGTCTGGATCGACAGCTGGGTGATTCCGAAAAACGCAAGACACAAGGAGAATGCCGAGAAATTTATCGATTTCCTCTGCCGGCCAGATATCGCCGCGAAGAATTTCGAGTTCCTCGGTTACTCCATGCCCAATACGGCCCTTGAAGAACTGGTTGCGGACGATATGGACGACGGCGCGCGCGCGATCGCTTTCCCCGACGAAAGCATCTTCGAGGGGCAGGAGACCTACCGGTACCTCGGCGAGGCCATGGATAAGCTCTATACGCGCCTGTGGCTGCAGGTAAAAGTCGAATAAGAAATAAGAAGGAATTCGCGGCTTTACGTCGAAATCTATAAGAAGCCGAAGATAGAAAGGATGATTTTTCAAAAATGGAAAAGAAAGCGGAAGTTTTTCAGAACTATGTCAATGCCCACGACGCGAATGCGTTTGAGATGGCAGAGGTGCCAGATGACGAGCAGCATACGGTGATTTTCCGTTCGCATCTGCTCGTGGACGGCCAGCAGCTCCCCGTCGTCGTGATCCTCGACCAGTCTGTATTCTCGATGGTCCGCGTGCAGATTTCGCCGAGCTGCCGCACCGAGGAGAACGAGCTCGCCGTGCTCCGCGCCGCCAACGAGAAAAATCTCGGATATAAGCCGTTCAAGCTCTATTTCGATCCGGACGGCTCCCTGTTGCTCGACAGCTGCCTGCTCACCCGTGACGATGGGGACGACTACGCCCATCTCGGCGATCAGGTCTACACACTCCTCGGTTCCATCACAAACTTCCTGAACGATAACTACCGCGACATCATGAAGGAAATTTGGGGCTGATGGCAAAGCCTGCCGTCAGACGATAGAAGCGTAAGACCGAATGCCGTGTTTTGACGGCGTTCGGTCTTTTTTGGTGCTTGCACAGGAAGCCAGGCAGAAGTGAGGGTGTGCAGCAGCAGCTTGTCCTTCACGCCGTCAAGGAGCAGCAGGAGGCCGCCGCCACTGGTAAATCCCGCTTGGGTGGTAAACGATTCGCAAGCCTCGCAACGGTGCAGGCAAAAAAATCCCCCGGCTTTGCCGAGGGATTTTTTGCTCAGGAATTTTTGTGTGCGAGAATGCGGATGACCTTGGAGCTGGTGCTGCGCAGCACCTTGACGCTGGTGTTGCGGAACCGGCGAACGGGAGCGATGCGGTTCTTGATCTTCGGCTTAGCGTCGCGGTTCGAGCCGAAGTCACCGCGTTTCAGGAAGGTCGTGCGTACCTTGTCCGGCTTGAAGAAATGCTTGATGGCGCGGAACAGCATATCCGGATTCGCCTGTTCATCGCAGATGAAGATGTCGAGTGCGACGTAGAGCAGTTTGCTGTAGATATGCATCGTGATATGTCCCTGTTTGCAGAGCAGCACGAGGCAGGCATGTCCTTCCTCCATGACCGCGGAGTCGGTGCGCAGCACCTGGTAGCCGCATGCGCCGACGAGACCGCGCAGCGTGTTCAGCATCGTGGCGTTCTCCGTCATCTTGTTGTTTTTGCAGTTATAAAAATCCGCTGTCAGGTGGCGGGCCAATAGTTTCATTTCCTTGCTCCTTTTTTCTGTATAGTAAGGAATTTTCCTTCGTTTATACATACTTTTTTATTATATCGAAAGATATGCGATTTCGTCAATCGCTTTTTTTCGGACGTTTCTTTGCTTTCTGGCCATGCGGCAACAGGAGGAAGGCGAGCAGGGCGAGCACGAAAAAGACCGAGGCGGTGGTCTGTGCGCTCGTCAACGGCCCGACGACCTTTTCCGCGTAGTCGCCGCGCAGGAACTCAAGCGCGAAGCGCGCAGCGGAGTAGAGCATGACGTAGAGCGCGAACGCCCGGCCTTTGACGTGTGGGAACGCGCGATAGAGCAGCAGGATCGCAAAGATGGCGAGGTCGAGTTGTCCCTCCCAGATCTCCGCGGGCCAAAGCGGCGCATCTCCGTAGACGTGATGAGCGAGTGTCGTGGCGGGGTACAGGATGCCGTAACCCGTGCCGGTCGGCGCGCCGAACGCATCGCCATTCAAGAGATTTGCGCAGCGGCCGAGTGATTGGCCGAGCACGATGGCCGGTGCGAATACGTCGAGCAGATGGACAACGTCGAGGTGATGGTGCCGGCAGTACAGGACGCCGACGATGACGCCGAGCAGGACGCCGCCCTGGATGGCCATGCCGCCCTGCCAGACGTTCAGCAGTTCGGTCAGGTGGTTGTGGTAGTAGTCCCAGTCGAAAAAGAAGACGTCCCAGAGGCGCGCGCCGAGCAGCCCGGCGAGTCCGCAATAGATGCCGAGATCGACGACGTATTTTTCTGTGCCCTTGCCGTCGGCCTTCGCGAGAAAATAAGCGACACCCGTGGCGAGCAGGATCGACAGAGACAGGATAAGTCCATAAGAGCGGATCGGAAAGGACCCGATCGTGAATAAAATTTGATGCATAGCAGCCTCCCAGGCTCTTATTATACTATGGACGGGGCGAAAAGAGAAGGAAGAAAATCCTTTCGGTAAAAAGAAGGAGATCGGACGAAAAAAACGAATAGTAACCATAGCAGGATAAGAGGAGTTCAAACACCATGGAAAAAAGGGATACAAGGGATATCGCGTGCGAGGCAAAACACGGTCATCCGGCGGGGAGCTACGGTCAGACCATAGCGGCACACCCGCACCATCATACGCATCATCATACACAGACCAAGGTCGTGCTCAATCGCATGGCGCGGCTCATCGGCCATCTGGAGTCGGTCAAGCGCATGATCGAGAACGGGCGGGACTGCAGTGAGGTGCTGATTCAGCTCAGCGCCGTGGACAGCGCGCTTCGCGGCGTGTCTCGCATCATCCTGAAGGATCATCTCGAACACTGCATGGTCGATGCCGTGCAGTGCGGCGATAAAGAGGCGATGGAGACGTTGGGAAAGGCCATCGATCAGTTTATGAAATGAAGAACGGGGAAATCCGACGGTTTTCGCGCAATGGGGGAGCGAAGCTGGAGGAACCGTTGAAACGGAGGGATTTCTATGGATGGGAAGGAATGGCAGAAAAAGACGGAAGAAGCCGGCATTGAGTACGGGAAGGGCCTGGAGCGTTTTATGGGGAAGAAAACGCTCTATCACCGCTTTCTCGGAAAATTCCTCGAGGATGCGTCGTACCGGGATTTCTGTGTGGCCTATGCGGCTGGAGATCTCAATACCTCAGAAAAGACGGTGCATACCCTGAAGGGCACGTCAGGCAATTTGAGCCTCATGCGGCTCTACCGTGCGTCGGATGCGATGGTGCAGGCCATAAGGAGCAAGAAGCCGGCCGATGAGCTCGATGCACGGGCAAAAAACGTTCGGGAGACCTATGCCGAGACCTGTGAAGCAATCCGGGCAATCCTGGCATAGGGAACGCTTTGTTTGACTTTTTGTTTTTTATGCGCTATAGTAATAAAGAAAGGGTCAGTGCGCAGGTTCTTCGCGTGCTGACGCATAAAAAGCAAAAATCAGAGAAGCGAGGCTAAAAAACATGGCAAAGCAAACACATGAATTCCAGGCGGAGACGAAAGAGCTCCTCGATCTCATGATTCATTCCATCTACACGAATCATGAGATTTTCTTGCGTGAGCTTATTTCCAATGCGTCGGATGCCATCGACAAGCTGCATTACGAGAGCCTGACGAACCAGGACCTCCTCGAGGGCGATGACGAGTATGAGATTTTCCTCGTACCGGACGCGGCGAGCCATACGCTGACGATTTCCGATAACGGCATCGGCATGAACGAGAAGGAGCTCGTCGAGAACCTCGGCACGATCGCGAAATCGGGCACGAAGGCGTTCATGGAGCAGCTGAAGAAGGCAAAGGAAGGCGAGGCCAAGGACGACAAAGAGATGATCGGCCAGTTCGGCGTGGGCTTCTATTCCGCGTTCATGGTTGCGGAAAAGGTCACAGTCCTGACCCGCAAGGCCGGCGAGAAGCAGGCCTATAAATGGGAGTCCGCGGCGGACGGCAGCTACACGATTGAGGAGGCCGAAAAGGAGAAACACGGTACGTCGATCACGCTGACGCTCGCCAAGGGATTCTACGGCGATGACGCGGAAGAGAACTACACGGATACCTACAAGCTCGAGGGCCTCGTCAAGAAGTACAGCGACTATGTTCGCTACCCGATCAAGATGAACTTCACGTTTGAAGAGACGCCGAAGGACAAGGACGGCAAGCCCATCGAGGGCGCGGAAAAGGTAAAGCGCACGGAGCTCCGCACGCTGAACTCGATGCAGCCGCTCTGGACGAAGAATAAGTCCGAAATCAAGCCGGAGGAGTACAACGCATTCTTCAAGAATCAGTTCCATGAATGGGAGGATCCGATGGAGGTCTTCCACACGAAGGCCGAGGGCACGACGGAGTACACGGCACTGCTCGCCATCCCGGCGCATGCGCCGTTCAATCTCTACTATGCCGATTACGAGCCGGGCCTGCAGCTCTACAGCCGCCACGTGTTCATCATGGATAAGTGCAAGGATCTGCTGCCGAGCTACCTCGGCTTCGTCAAGGGCCTCGTGGACTCGCCGGATCTCTCGCTGAACATTTCCCGTGAAATGCTCCAGCAGAGCCGCGAGCTCAAGGTCATCGGCCGCGCGCTCGAGAAGCATATCCTGAAGGCGCTTGCGAAGAAGCTCAAGAATAAGCGTGACTGGTACGAGACGTTTTGGGGCGAGTACGGTAAGTCGCTGAAGATCGGCGTCTACAACACGATGTACAGCGGGGCGTCGGATACGCGCGACGCGCTGAAAGATCTGCTGCTCTTCACGAGCTCCAGGGAGAACAAGCTCACGACGCTCAAGGAATACGTGGATCGCATGCCGGAGAGCCAGAAGAAAATTTACTACGCGACGGCAAAGGATCAGGAGACCATCGAGCACCTGCCGCAGCTCGAGACGCTCAAGGACAAGGGCATCGAGGTTCTGTATCTGACGGATCCGGTCGACGAGTTCTGCATAACGACGCTGCATGAGTACGACGGCAAGGCATTCCATTCCATCAGTCAGGGCGATCTCGACCTCGAGGATGCGGAGAGCCAGGAGGTCAAGAAGGAGACGGAGAAGCTCCAGAAGGATAACGGTGACCTCATGAAGGATGTCAAGGACGTGCTCGGCGACAAGGTCGCGGACGTCAAGATTTCTTCGCGTCTGAAGTCGAGTGCAGTCTGCCTTGTGGCGGACGAACAGGGCCCGTCGCTCTCCATGGAGCAGACGTTCAAGAACATGGATAACCCGATGTTCAAGGCAAAGCGCATCCTTGAGATCAATCCGCATCATGCGCTGTTCACGAAGCTACAGAGCCTGCACGACGCGGGCAAGGACAGCCAGGACTTCAAGGATTACTGCGGCCTGCTCTACGATCAGGCTCTGCTCATCGAGGGCATCCTGCCGGATAACCCGGCCGAGGTAGCGAATAAACTTGCAGAGCTCATGGCGAAATAAGTTTAACCACGCAAAAAAGCAGCCGAACCAATTCGTGCCGGATTGGTTCGGCTGCTTTTTTGCGCGAAAGTGGTAAGATTCTGAAAAATATCAAAAAAGGCAAAAAAATTCAAAATGGGTATTGATTTTTACGGTTGCTTATTGTATAATCAGAATCGTAAAAAGTAAACGTTTCCAAAAGCGAGAGCGTCGACATCTCGCTTCTCTTTTGAGGAAGGAAGAAAACGTTTACAGGTTTACAGATTTCGATCGGCAACAGGTCGTTCATTCGTCCTCGTGCCGAAATGGTATGGTATTTGGTCTTATCGGGGATGGGATCGCAAAGGAGAGCGGCTCTCATCGGAAAATAAGGGGGATGTTCCAATGCATAACAAATTGTTACAGCGCATCTGCTATGCCTGTGGTACGTTTGGCCATGACCTGTTCTACTACATGCTGGCAACGTACTTCATGATGTTCGTCACGAGCAACCTGTTCCATACGGGCGATACCTCGCGCGACAGCTATATGATCGGCATCGCCACGACGATTATCCTCGTGATGCGTGTCGCGGAGCTTTTCATCGATCCGTTCATCGGCAACCTCGTGGATAAAACGGATACGCGCTGGGGCAACTTCAAGCCATGGGTTATCACGGGCGCGTTTGTCGCGGCCATCACGCTTTCGATGTTGTTCACGGATTTCGGTGGCTTGACGCTCTCGAATCCGACGCTGTACTTCATCCTGTTCACGGTCGTGTACTTCATCATGGACGTGTTCTATTCGGCAAAGGACGTCGCCATCTGGTCGATGATCCCGGCGCTGTCCTTCGATTCGCATGAGCGTGAGATCACGGCGACCTTCGCGCGTGTCGGTTCGGTCTTTGGCCAGCAGCTCGTCGCCATCATGGTTATGCCGGTGGTCCTGTTTTTCTCGATGAACAAGAACGGCGGCGCGGGCGATCCGCACGGCTGGTTCATGTTCGCGGTCATCGGTGGTGCCGTCGCAACGCTCGGTGCCATCATCCTCGGTCTCGGCACGCATGAGCAGAAGTCCGCTCTGCGCGAGAACAAGACGCAGACTTCATTCAAGGATGTCTTCAAGGTCCTCGCAAAGAACGATCAGCTCATGTGGATCGCGATTGCTTATCTCGTGTTCGGCCTCGGCCAGAACCTCGTCAATAACTTCAACCTGTATTATTTCACGTACGTTCTCGGCGATTCGACGAAATTCTCGATTCTCGGCGTCATCAACACGATTTTCGGCCTGATGGCTGTCGCCCTGTTCCCGGCGCTGACGACGAAGTTCAGCCGCCGCAAGTTGTTCTTCGCTTCGATTACGGTCATGATCGTCGGCCTGATCCTCTATTATCTTGCCGGCACGAACCTGACGATGGTCCTCGTCGCCGCTGCGCTCTTCAATTTGCCGCAGCCGCTCGTCTTCCTCGTCGTCCTGATGACGATTACCGATACCGTTGAGTATGGTCAGCTGAAGCTCGGTCACCGCGACGAGGCGCTCGTGCTCTGCGTACGCCCGCTCGTCGATAAACTTTCCGGCGCTCTGACGTCCGCTATCGTCGGCGCGACGGCAATCTGGGTCGGCATGACCTCCGGCGCAACGGCTGCAAGCATCACGAGCACGGGCCTGCTCCGCTTCCAGCTCGTTATGTTCGCTGTCCCGGTTGTCCTGATTGTTCTCGCGAGCATTCTCTATCGCGCGAAAGTTACGCTGACGGAGCAGGAGCATGCGCGCATCGTTGAAGAGCTCGAGCAGAACTGGGATAAGATGAGCAAATAATCGCGGAAGAAACGGCTAAAGAAAGGGAATCGTTGGTTCGATAGATATATTGGAGGGGAATAGCTATGGCAAAACAGATGGTCTATACGATCAGTCGTCAGTATGGGGCTGGCGGTCGCGAGCTCGCGGCAATTCTCGCGAAGAAGCTCGGCGTAAAGCTCTACGACCGTCAGATCGTTCACATCGCGGCCGCAAAGCTCGGCATCGACGATCTCACGGAGGAGGAGCTGCTCTCGATGGAGCGGACGGTAAAACCGCTTTCGATGACGTTCATGCCGTTCCATTCGTTCGGCACGCATATGGGCCCGTCAACGCAGGAGATGTTCCTGCAGGAGTCCGCGGCGGTCCGCAAGCTGGCGCAGGACGGTCCGTGCGTCATCCTTGGCCGCTGCGCGGACTACGCGCTGCGCAACATGGAGAATCATTTCGATATCTTCGTCTGCGCGGACGATGATTACCGCGAGGCGCGCGGCCAGTCGGTTTACGGCGGCAAGACGTTGAAGGAGCTCGACAAGGAGGACAAGAAGCGCGCGCGCTACTACAACTACTACACCGGTCAGGACTGGGGCCATGGTTCGCATTACGACCTCGTCGTCAACGCGGCCAAAGCTCCGCTCGACAGGATTGCGGATGCCATTCTCGCCTACGCGGAAGCCGTGAAGGCATAAAAGCAACATACGGCTAAAAGAAGGGCGGCACGCTTCGGCGGGCCGCCCTTTTGACATCTCAGGCTTTTTTTGTTATAGTAAGAGCCAGAAATATGACTAATTTAGTCGGGATTCCAAAATGGGGGATTTTCCATGAAATTATCGACAAAGAGCCGCTACAGCGTGACGGCACTTTATGAACTGGCCCTGCATTACGGAGAGGGGGCCGTGCCGCTAAAGGAGGTTTCCGAGGCCCAGGGCATTTCGGAAAACTATCTGGAGCAGCTCATGAGCACCCTGCGGAAGAAGGGCCTCGTGCGGAGCGTGCGCGGTGCGCAGGGCGGCTACATGCTCGCCAAATCGCCGTGTGCGATCAGCATCGGCGAGATCATCACGGCGATTGAGGGGCCGATCGCGCTCGTCGACTGCCTGCTGGCAGACGCGGATGCCAAGGAACAGGCCTGCACGCGCGCAGGCGCCTGTGTCACGCGCAATGTCTGGGGCAAGGTCGGCGACAGCATCCGGCAGGTGCTCAATAGCATTACGCTGAAGGACCTCTGCGACGATAACGGCATGGACGAGAACGGATATTGGGCGCATGGCGAGGGCTGCGGTGCCGAGCTGCGCAAGGCAAAGGGCAGCAGCCGGAAAAAGGGCGCACCGCGCGTCGCGCGTGTGGACGGAAGGGAAAAGGCGGTATGAGGACCTATCTCGACTGCGCGGCGACGACCCCGGTTGACGCGCGGGTATTCGATGTCATGCAGCCCTATCTCTCCACGTATTTTGGCAATCCCTCGGCGCTCTATCAGGAGGGCCGGCAGGCGCGCCGCGCCGTCCGCCGCGCGCGGGAGCAAGTGGCGGCACTGCTTTGCGCGGAGCCGGATGAGATCTTTTTCACCTCCGGCGGCAGTGAGAGTGACAACTGGGCGCTGAAGGGCATGGCGTTTGCTCTGCGCCGCGCGGGCCGGGGACGGCATATCGTGACGACGGCCATCGAGCACCACGCCGTGCTGAACACGGTGCGCTGGCTCGCCGGCGAGGGCTTTGACGTGACCGTCCTCCCCGTGGACCGGTTTGGCCGCGTCTCCCCGGATGCGGTAAAGGCTGCCGTGCGCGAGGATACGATTCTCGTCAGCGTCATGACGGCGAACAACGAGGTCGGCACCATCGAACCCATCGCGGAAATCGGCGCCTTCCTGCGGGAAAAAGGAATTTTTTTTCATACGGACGCGGTGCAGGCGGCCGGGCACATCCCGCTCGCCGTCGGGGCATGCAGCGTCGACGCGCTTTCGCTTTCGGCGCATAAATTCTACGGCCCCAAAGGGGTGGGTGCGCTCTATCTGCGGCGTGGCTTTACACTCGATCCGCTCGTGCACGGCGGCGCGCAGGAACGCGATATGCGTGGGGGCACCGAGAACGTGCCGGGCATCGTTGGGCTCGGCGCGGCCGCGGAGCTCGCGGCCAACACCATGCAGGCAGAGAAAAGCCACCTGGATTCGCTTTGGCATCGCCTCGCGGACGGCATCGCGGCGATTCCCGGGAGCTTTCTGAACGGAGACAAGGAACATCACCTGCCGGGCACGTTTTCTTTCGGCATCGAGGGCGTCGACCATGAGCCCTTGCTGATCCGCCTCGATATGGATGGATTTTCCGTTTCCGCAGGTTCTGCTTGTTCCGCAGGTTCACTCGAGCCGTCACATGTGCTGCTCGCGATGGGGCAGACAAAGGCGCAGGCAGCTTCCGTAGTCCGCGTTTCGATGGGACGTTTTACGACGCGGGAGGATGTGGACGCCTTCCTCACGAGCCTCCGGCGGAATCTGAACGCGATGCAGAAAGCCTAAAAGAAAACCATGGGCTATGACGGAAAGGGTTTCTGTCATAGCCCATGGTTCTTTTTGTCGATTTACTGCGCCGGGAAAAGCGGCAGCGGTTCGAGGAAGATGATGTCCTTGCGGTTGGCGGCATCGCCCTCGGCGAGCACGCAGGCTTCGGCGGCGACCTCGCCGCCGGCCTTTTCCGTAAGTTCCTTGAGCGCCGCCATGGAGCCGCCCGTGCTCACGACATCGTCGAGAAGCAGCACCTGGCTGCCCCGGATCAGCTCGATGTCTGGATCGTTCAGGCAGAGCTTCTGCACGCCCTTTGTCGTAATGGAGACGTCCTCGACCCAGATCGGGTTCTCCATATAGGCCTTGATGGACTTACGTGCGACGACGAACCGCTTCATGCCGAGCTGCCGTGCGAGCTCCGCGGCGAGCGGGATGCCCTTGGTTTCGGCGGTCAGGATGACGTCGATGCCGGCCGGGATCTTTTTTGCGAGCGCGCGGGCACAGGCGTCGACGAGCTCGTTGTCACCGAGCATGATGAAGCCGGCGATCGCGAGGTCTTTCGTGACATTCAGAACCGGGAGCTCACGCGTGACGCCAGCCACCTTTAAGGTATAATAACGGTCTGCCATGATACATTTCCTCTTTTCTGTCCTTGCAGAGCATGGGCTAACGTTGCTGCCATGTGCTGCAGGGCATAATTTTGAACATACGAAACTCAAACTTCGCACACGGAAAACATCCCGTATGCCTTGATAAATCAGCTTGAACTGAATGTCGAAAGCCATTCACGCACACTTCTGTGCACGCAGACGACTCATCCAAAGAGCGGGC
>JALFBM010000003.1 GCA_022773425.1 Selenomonadaceae bacterium | reverse complement strand
CCATAAAGAGACGTATCCACGCATCATCATCCTCTGTGTCACCACTGATTTTCGCCACAGCCGCCAGCATCTGGCAAGAAACCCATTCGTGACGATAGGGGTCTTTTTCCATCGACGATGACCGCAGCTTTTCCTGGAAGTGATCCGATGATTTCCCCCAGTCATGGAAAAGCGCCGCAACAGATACCAATGCTTTGAGCAACGACAGATACGGCCAGCCGCCCTCCCACTCCTTATGCAGGATGTTCTTGCGCGTTGTATTGACCGGCACCATTCCGTCTTCATTGAATTTATCGCGGTTTCCCACCACCCAGAGGAGCTGGCTGCGATTGCGCGAGCGAATCCAGCGACAGGACACAGCCGTACTTTTCGTCGCACTCCGGCGCAGGAGCGTCTTAACTTCCTGTACACCCTCCTTTGTCATGATGGTCTGCCATGTATCATTGCCGATGCGGTCTGCAAATTGATCCAGGATGCGGCGAACCGTCAACAGCGCTTTCTTCTCACTGCGGCTGGTAAACAGTACCATCATGACAAGGCCCCTCCTTCCCCCAAAGCTGGCTCACGCGCTTTACCTCGTCAAACAAAAAGTCAAGCACCTTGTGTTCTGTGAATTTCTGCAGGCAGTACGAACGGAACTCCTGATCCCTGAGATCATCTTCGGCACAGATAAATGCGCCCGGCAGGACAATGGCATCTTTTACGAGATCTGCAACATCGAAGACCAGGGCACCACGCCGCGTCTTCCCGTGCATGACGGCAAAGCCATGCGGTATGCCCAATACCCAGAGCGTGACCGCTGCCAGTCCATAGGCTAGATAATTGCCGTGATTCAAGAAGATATTGGCCTTATCTCCAGCGGGAGCATCATGAAGGCGAACAAAATCCGGCATATTGACATGCTCACTCGCATACTTATAAAGTGCTTTCGTGAAGACTGCCTCACCGGCCAGCAGTTGTTTAATATCTGCAGCCTGACGAATCACCTGGCGGAAGCGTTGCATGGCAGACTCAATTTCATCATCATCTGCATAGAAGCCCCAGCTCTGCAAATCACGATCCTTCTGCCAGACTTGCTCGATGAACTGACACCGCTTCAATTGGAACTCTTTCGCTGCCGCCAACCGCTTGTCTGCCTGAAACCAAAAGGACAGCCACCCTTGCACATACTCGGTTGGCCGGTATTCGCTCTGAGGGCTGAGCCATTCGATTTCCACGCCGGAAAGTAACGGCGTCCCGCCATTGCCGCAAAATCCAACCATGACACCAGCCATAGACAGCATGCGCATGGCAGCCTGCGTGATGGATGTCCCCGTCCCCAGCAACAGCACCGTCGTATTCGCAATTGGAATATTCCAATACTGATTCTCACGCTTGCCCTCTGTTAGATAAAGGACACGTCCGTCCTTCTGCATGACCCGGCACTTCTCCAAATAGTAAATATTTGCCCGTTTAGAATGCAGAATGACTTTCAGATTCGATGCTTCAATTTCTGACTTCGTCATCGTCATGATACCACCTTCACGATAGCATACTATCCGCCAACAGCTCGTCCCTAGTCTTTCGGAATCAATCGAAAGCTATATTTTTCATTCGTGAGGTGCTTACCTTCTTCGAGAGAATTCCCCGATACTATGAGCGGTACTTCAACAATAGCAGGCTTAGAAACCTGTGTGCCCATTTGAGTAATTAACTCCTGCCTGATTGTCCTTTTCCAGTAAAAGAATATGGATATTGGTAAATCTTCTTGACGGCAGTATTCCTGTAACTTTTTAGTCGTCAGCTTAGATAAAATCGGAATGCATTTGCCCGTTTTGCCATACGCCATTGGCCGGTCACGGCACGTACAGGCGTAAACTCATCATGAAATGCGGTTGCAGAATTCAGTTGGATATTCCCGTAGGAATCTGCCCGGCCTGCAGACATTTCGCTGCTTCTACCGCATCGGCAATGATTTCTGTGAATTTCCCTTTCGGCGCCTTGCCCTCGATGTGGTCAAGGAATGCGGCGAGGAATATTGCACGCACATCAGAGCGCCGCGAGCTTCCGGAAATGTTCTTCGGACATGCCGGCTTTCTTCGCGGCCTTTTTCTTCACGGCGGCGTAGTTCCATGAAAAAAGTCATATACTCCACCTTCATTTCCTTGTTTTCTTTCGCTGCTTCTACCGCATCGGCCATGGTTTCTGTGAATTTCCCTTTCGGCGCTTTGCCCTCGATGTAGTCGAGGAATGCGGCAAGGAATATTGCACGCACATCAGAGCGCCGCGAGCTTCCGGAAATGTTCTTCGGACATGCCGGCTTTCTTCGCGGCTTCCTGAAGTGTCAGGATGCCCTCACGAACCAACTCTGCAAGAGTGGTCCATCGGCCTTCTTCGCGGCCTTCCGCACGGCCTTCTTCGCGGCCTTTTGCTATTCCTTCTTCGCGGCCTTTTTCTTCACGACGGCGCAATTCCATGAAAAACGTCATATATTCCACCTTCATTTCTTTGTTTTCTTTCGCTGCTTCTACCGCATCGGCAATGGTTTCTGTGAATTTTCCTTTCGGCGTCTTGCCCTCGATGTAGTCGAGGAATGCGGCAAGGTTTTGGTTGATGCCCTCACGCCTGCCCTTGCTGTTCAGGAAGATCTTCGTCGTCTCGTCGCCCATCGCCAGCGTCGCATCCTCCGCACAGGTCTCGTGGAAGGTATACTGGCAAGGGACTTCCACGCTGCCGCATAGAAAAAGCAGCTCGCCACTCAAGCGAACCGCAAATCCATTATTTTTTCCGTATCCTATTGACGGGGTGCACACCAGATCGTGGATTCACGCGCGGCGGGTGCGTTTGGGCGGGCGGACGATGGCGTAGAGGAGCCAGATGAAGAACCAGCCGAGCAGGGCCGCGATGAACCATGCGACGGTTTTGACTTTTGTATCGTAGCGTTTGGCGGCATCACAGTAAATCCATACCGCCGGCAAAATGACGGCGAGCAGCATCAGGAGCTGCATGACTCCAGCATTCCACATATCTTTTTCCTTCCTCTCTAACCATGGCCAACGCGGTCTTTGCGCTTGGCGCGTGCAAAAAATGGATCGGATGCGGCGCGGGCCGCCGCTCCGATGTTCTTCCTTCGATTATACCATAGATTTCCGTAACGGCAAACAGGAACCGTTGGGTCGCTTGCCGCCCGCGCCTTTTCTCGTGTTTTTCAGACGGAGACAGGCTGACGGACGCGCAAAAAGGGCAGCCCCAAGGCCTGGGCTGCCCTTTTTCTCTTGTTTGTTGGGGATCAGAAGTGGAGCGTAACGCCCGTGTAAAGGCCGCTTGCCAAGACCTCCAAACCCTTGGGGAGCACCCCGGCTCCCCCATCCATTGCATGAGGCGTGCCATGCCAGCATGGCCGCCGCGCAAGGTCATACAGGCTTCAGTGTCCGTGTTTCCTGAGCGCCCCTCGAACCTTACGTGTATTATCTTACGGCTGGAGTCTTAAAGGAACAAGCAGTGTGCTGTTAAAGTTTGCAGAGTCAACTTTTATAAGTTCGCTATCACAAGGTTATGGTTTTCTATGAACGCCAAAAAGGCCACGGTACGTTCTGTGTACCGTGGCCCGGTTTTTTCTATGTGTTTTTCGGATCAGCAGAGCTTCGCGCCAGCCGGGATGCTCGGGTCGAGCATGAGCAGGTGGAGCTTCTCCTCGCCCTCCTCTTTGTGGACGGCAGAGATCAGCATGCCACAGGATTCGATGCCCATCATCTTGCGCGGCGGCAGGTTCGTGATGGCGACGAGCGTCTTGCCGATGAGCTCTTCCGGCTCGTAGAACGCCTTGATGCCCGAGAGGATCGTGCGGTCCTCGCCCGTGCCGTCGTTGAGCGTGAACTGCAGGAGCTTCTTGCTCTTCGGCACGGCCTGGCAGTCCTTGACTTTCACGACGCGGAAATCGGACCGGCAGAACGTATCAAAATCGACATAGTCCTGGAACAGCGGCTCGATCTCAACCTTTGAGAAGTCGATTTTCGCGGCCTCAGCCTGTTCCGCCGTGCGCTCAGCCTCGGCGATGGCCTTCTTGTCCGAGTCGAGCGGCTTCATCGTCGGGAACAGCAGGACATCGCGGATCGACGCCGCATCGGTCAGGAACATCACGAGGCGGTCGATGCCAATGCCGAGGCCGCCCGTCGGCGGCAGGCCGTACTCGAGCGCGTGGACGAAGTCCTCGTCCATGACATGCGCCTCGTCGTCGCCGGCCTCGCGCTGCTTGAGCTGGTCCTCAAAGCGCTTGCGCTGGTCGATCGGATCGTTGAGCTCGGTAAAGCCATTCGCGACCTCGCGGCCGTAGATGAAGAACTCGAAGCGATCCGTGATGCGCGGGTCCTCCGGGTTGCGCTTGGCGAGCGGCGAAATCTCGGTCGGATGGCCCGTGATGAACGTCGGCTGCATGAGCGTCTCCTCGACCTTTTCCTCGAACGCCTGGTTCAGGATGCCGCCGATGCCGTGGCGCGGCTCGTACGGCACGCCGATCTCGTCGGCCATCGCGCGGGCCTCCTCGACCGTCTGGCACGAGAGGAAGTCCTTGCCCGTCGCTTCTTTGACGGCGTCGTTCATGCTGATGCGGCGTACGCTCGAGAGGTCGATCTCCGTGCCCTGGTACGTGATCGTCGTCGTGCCGAGGACGGCCATCGCCGCGTTCTGCACGATGCCCTCAGTGATGTCCATGACATCGTTGTAGTCCGCGTAGGCCTGGTAGAGCTCGATCGTCGTGAACTCGGGGTTGTGGCGGATATCCATGCCCTCGTTGCGGAACACGCGGCCCATCTCGTAGACGCGCTCGAGCCCGCCGACGATCAGGCGCTTCAGGTTGAGCTCTGTCGCGATGCGCAGGTAGAGGTCGATGTTCAGGGCGTTGTGATGCGTCTTGAACGGACGCGCCGCCGCGCCGCCCGCGATGGTCGAGAGGACAGGCGTCTCGACCTCGAGGAAACCGCGCGCATCGAGGTAGGCGCGGATCGATTTGAGGACCTGCGAGCGCTTGCGGAACGTGTCGCGGACCTCCGGGTTCATGATGAGGTCGAGGTAGCGCTGGCGGTAGCGGATATCGACATCCTTCAGGCCGTGGAACTTCTCCGGCAGCGGGCGAAGGGCCTTCGAGAGCAGGTCAAAGTCCTCGACGCGGACCGTGAGCTCGCCGCGCTTCGTCTTGAATACGACGCCGCGGATGCCGACGATATCGCCAATGTCGAGTTTGCGGAACTCCTGCTTGTACTTCTCCTCGCCGAGCACGTCGAGCTTGAAATAGACCTGGATGTCCCCCGATGCGTCGCGCAGCGTCGCGAACGATGCCTTGCCATGCCCGCGGATGGCCATAAGGCGGCCGGCAATGCGAACCTCGCCAGCGTCCTCCTCGCCCTCTAGGCCATCGTATTCCTGATGGATCTCCGCTGCGTGATGGTCGGTCTCATAGCGGTGGCCGAACGGCGCCACGCCCATCGCACGGAACGCGTCCATCTTCTCGACGCGCGTCCGGATCATCTCGTTCGGGTCGTTCTCGATAACGACCTTTGACTCCTTTGGATCTGCCAAAATCGTTTCTCCTCTCATCATGGAAAAGCGCGAATCCCCCTTTTACGCGGGAATCCGCTCCTTTTCGCACCAAATATTTTGCTTCTTTCGTGAACGAACGGGAAAATCAGCCGATTTTCTCGATCTTGTACTGAATGACACCGGCCGGTGCGTGCACCTCGACCGTCGTGCCGACCTTTTGCCCGATCAAGGCCTGGCCGAGCGGCGACTCGTTCGAGATCTTGTCCTCATCCGGATCCGCCTCGGTCGAGCCGACGATCGTATAGGTCTCTTCCTCGTCGAACTCGAGGTCCTTTACCGTGACCTTGGCGCCCATCGTGACGGTCTCCGAGTTACCGCCCTGGATGATCTCCGCGTTGCGGATCTTCGCCTCGAGCTCCTGGATCTCGCCTTCGAGGAAGGCCTGCTGGTTCTTCGCATCGTCGTACTCGGAGTTCTCCGAGAGGTCGCCGAGGGCGATGGCCGCCTTCAGGCGTTCCGCAATCTGGATACGCTCCACGCTCTTTTTGTAGTTGAGCTTTTCAACGAGTTTATCATAACCCTCCTGGGTTACCATGACTTTCTTGTCTGCCATGAAAAAAACGCTCCTTTTTCCGGGGTTTCGTCCCTTGATCCTTTTCCCCGCATACACGGGGCCTATTTATTCATTATATCCATTCCCGCGCCGTTTGTAAACGGTGCGGCCGCCGAATCTTCGCTTTTTCTGCTCAGTGGTTCAGGAACATCAGCAGAGCGCCGGTGGCCGGCAGCGCGACGATGAAGAATTTCAGCACGCGGCGCGGCGCGAGATGGGTGAACCGCGCGCCGAACCAGGCGCCGATCATGAGTCCGAGCAGGGTCTGCAGGAAAATCATGCCGTCGAGGCGGCCGTTGACGAGATAGCCGAGCCCGCCCGAGGCCGAGATCGGCAACACGATCATCATGCAGGTACCAATGGTCTGCAGGAGCGGCACGCCGAACACGACCATCAGCGTCAGCTGGATGAAGGCCGCGGCCCCGATGCCAAAG
>JALFBM010000075.1 GCA_022773425.1 Selenomonadaceae bacterium | reverse complement strand
TTTTGGGGACATATCCGCCGCATGCTGGATTATCCCTACCTTTTGGGCATCGGCTGTGTCCTGCTGTTGGGACTGCCGCTGCTCTTTGGGACGGAGATCGGCGGCAGCAAGAACTGGCTCGTGCTCGGCCCGGTTTCGATCCAGCCGTCGGAATTCGGCAAGATCCTGATCCTCTTTTTCCTCGCGGCCTATCTTTCGGATCACCGCCGCGTGCTGACGCTGCCGTCGCACCGCTTTTTGATGCTGCGCCTGCCGCCGCTGCGCTTCATCGCGCCGCTGATCTGCATTTGGGGCTTCGCCATCCTGATGTTCGTCGTGGAACGCGACCTCGGATCGGCCCTACTCTTTTTCAGCATCGCGGTGCTCATGACCTATATGGCGACGGGGAGCAAAAGCTATGTGTGCCTCGCGCTCTCGTTTTTCGGGGCGGCCGCGGCGGTCAGCTATATGCTGTTCAGCCACGTGCGCGTGCGCGTGCAGATATGGCTGCACCCGTGGAGCGATCCAAACGGCATGGCCTATCAGGTCGTGCAGTCCCTGTTCGCGTTCGGGACGGGCGGCGTCTGGGGCACGGGCTTTGGATTCGGGCATCCAGGCTTTATCCCGGAGGTGCATACGGACTTCATCTACGCGGCCATCGCCGAGGAGTGGGGGCTCATCGGCGCCTTGATGGTCTTTGCCTGCTATGTGCTGCTGTTTTGGCGCGGCGTGCGCATCGCCCTGCGCCAGCGGGAGGAGAAAAAAATGCTGCTCGCGGCGGGTGTCAGCTCGCTGCTCGTGCTGCAGGCCTTCATCATCATCGCCGGCGTCACGAAATTCCTGCCGCTGACGGGTATCACTCTGCCCTTTGTGAGCTACGGCGGCAGCTCGATGCTCTCGTGTTTCATCCTGCTCGGGATGCTCAGCTCTCTATCCGGCGAAAGGAGTGGACGCGATGGCTGACTGGAAGATGAAGAAATATATCCTGCACACCGCGTCTTTCCTGCTCGTGCTCGCGGGCTGCCTCGCCGTTTATCTGATCGTTCTGATGACCTGGGATGCGGACAGCCTCGCGTCAAACCCGCTCAATATGCGCAAGAGCGCGGCGCAGGCCGATATCGTTCGCGGCTCCATCCTCGACGCGCAGGGGCGCGTGCTCGCGCAGACGCGTGCGGACGGCACGAGGTCGTACCCGATGGGGGCGGCCTTTGCCCCCGTGACGGGATACAACGGCGAGAAAATCGGCAGCGCGGGCATCGAGGGGCATGAGAACCAGGCCTTGCTCGGACTCACGCAGGATATGAGCCGCATCGGCCCGGCCGCACAGCTCTTTCAGGCGGACCGCGGCAATGACGTGACCCTGACCATCGAGGGAGATGCGCAGCAGGCGGCCTATGATGGACTCGCCGGCCGGCGCGGCGCGGTTGTCGTGCTCGATGTCACGACGGGAGCCGTGCTCGCGATGGTCAGTTCCCCGTCCTACGACCCGAACAACATTGAGGCGAACTGGAAGGCGCTTTCGGCGCAAGACAGCGGTCCTCTGCTGAACCGGGCTGTGCAGGGGCTCTACCCGCCGGGCTCGACCATCAAGCCGCTGATCGCGGATGCGGCGCTGACAAACGGTGTGACCGATGAGTCAGAAATCTTTGACTGCACGGGCGCGCTCGACGTCGGCGGCGGTTCGACCATCCGCGAGAGCCACGGCGAGGTACACGGCAAGGTAAATCTGCGGCAGGCCCTCGAGGAATCCTGCAACGTGACGTTCGGGACGCTCGGCATGCGCCTGGGGGACAAGAAGCTCGAGGAGGCCTTCCACCGCTACGGCTTCGACCGCGAGCTCGGCGGGGATATCCTGATGACAAAATCGCATTTTCCGGATTTCGGGCATCTCTCGAAGGGCGATCAGGCGCAGACTGCCATTGGGCAGAGCAGCCTGCTCGTGACGCCGATGCATATGGCGCTGATGGCCGCGGCCATCGCGAATGGCGGCACCGTCATGAAGCCGTACCTCGTTGAAAAGGTCACGACACCCGGTGGCATGACCGCACAGGCGGCCTCCCCTTCCGCATGGCTGACGGCGATGACGCCGGATATGGCGGCAAAGCTTGACAGCTATATGGAAGGTGTAGTAAAAAAAGGTACAGGGACGGCTGCAGCCGTCAGCGGTATCCGCGTGACCGGCAAGACCGGCACGGCGGAAAACGCGCAGGGCAAAGACCATGCCTGGTTCATCGGCTCGGCACAGCTGCGCGGCCGGAAAATCGCGTTCGCGATCATCGTGGAGAACGCGGGCGGCGGTGGCATCGAGGCCGCGCCGATTGCCCGAAAGATCATTCTGAGTCTGGAATAAGGGACAGCCGGAGCTTTGCCTCTGGCGTATGGATAGGAAATAGGATTTTTAGGAGGAATAGCATGAGCCAGCGTGTACTCGACCATCGGTATGAGCTCATAGAGCGCATTGGCGGAGGCGGAATGGCCGATGTCTACAAGGCAAGGGATCAGCTCCTCGACCGTCCGGTCGCCGTAAAGATCCTGCACGATCAATTCAAGAGCGATGAGGAATTCATCACGAAATTCCATCGAGAGGCAAAGGCGGCGGCGCGGCTCTCGCACCCGAACATCGTCAACATCTACGACGTCGGCGAGGCGGAGGGCGACCATTACATCGTCATGGAATACGTGCCGGGGCGTACGCTGAAGGACAAGATCAAGGCCGAGGGACATCTCCCGGTCGACGAAGCCCTGCGGATCACGCGGGAAATCGCGAGTGCGCTCGCGCATGCGCATGCGAACAACCTCGTGCACTGCGACATCAAGCCGCACAATATCCTGATGACTGCGGACGGCACGGCGAAGGTTGCGGATTTCGGCATCGCGCGCGCCGTGACCGAGTCGACGATGACCTATAGCGGCAACGTCATCGGTTCCGTGCATTATTTCTCGCCGGAACAGGCACGCGGCACGATGATCACGCCAAAGTCCGATATCTATTCGCTAGGCGTTGTACTCTATGAGATGCTGACGGGCAAGCTCCCGTTCACTGGTGAGACGCCGGTCAGCGTCGCGATGAAGCACCTCCAGGAGGCACCGGTGCCGGTGCGGCAGATCGACCCGTCCATCCCGCCGGTCGTCGAGTCGATCGTCATGCGCATGATGAGCAAGGACCCGGGGGAACGCCCGGACAGCGAAGGCCTTGTGCAGGAAATCGAGCAGGCCGAGCAGATGATCGGCAGCGGCAGTCGTGCGGGCTTCGGCGGAGAGGATCCGTATGCGACGCGCGTGATGCCTGCTGTGCAGCCGCGCCAGCCGGACATTCCGCCGCGTCGGGCCGACCGATATGAAGATGACGACGAGCCGGAGAAAAAGTCCGTCTTCAAGTCGAAAAAATTCCTCGCTGGCCTGATCGCTGTTCTGCTGCTTGGCTTTTTCGTCGGCGCATTCATGAGCTACGGCAAGTTTTGGAGCAACGCGGAGGTCGTCGTGCCGGATGTGACGGGCAAGCAGATGGTGCTTGCGAAACAGATCCTCGAGGACAACAAGCTGCGCGTCAACGTCGTGGAGAAGTTCGATGCGGACAAGCCGGCCGGAACGGTCGTATCACAGGATCCGGAGGCCGGAACCAAAGTCAAGGAGGAACGTCTCGTCACGATTTACGTCAGCAAGGGCGGCGAGGACATGGAGATGCCGGACCTGACGGGGCTGTCGAAGGACGATGCCGTCGAGCAGCTGAAAAAGATGGGCCTGAAGGTCGGCAAGGTCTACGAGAAGTATTCCGATGAGGCGGCCGGCACGGTCATCGAGACGAGCCCGCGCGCCGGCTCGAAGATCAGCAAGGGCAAGACCGTCGATCTGACCATCAGCAAGGGCAAGAAGAAGCAGAAAGTCCTGCTGACCGATGTGACGGGCAGCAGCGTAGATGCGGCGACTGCGGCGCTTGAGAACAAGGGCTTTCACGTCAGCGTCCAGAAGCAGAAGACCGACGCCGCGCCTGCTGGTACGGTTATCCGCATGATGCCGGGCGCCGGCTCGGAACTCGACGAGGGCTCGACGGTCACGCTGACCGTGGCGGAGAGTGCGAAGGACCGCCGCAGTGAGGACCAGATGGGAGAACAGTCCAAGAAGAACGCAGGCGGGAACGCGCCGTCCAAGGCAAACCCGTCTGCGAAAGGACAGTAACGCAGCCGGAAAAGAAGGTGAGGACATCGGCAGCAGAAGTTGGGCGCCTGCTCAAGGCGTATAACAGTTTTTTCTACGTACAGACGGACGATGCGGCTGCCGCAGGTGGAGCGAACGGCCTGCTCCCCTGCAAACTGCGCGGTAAATTCAAGCGTGCGCGCCGGTCGCTTGCCGTCGTGCCGGGGGACCGCGTGCAGATCTCCCGGCTGCCGGACGGTTCGGGCGTCATCGAGCAGGTGCTCCCACGGGAGAATCTCCTGCAGCGCCCGGCCGTCGCAAATCTCACACAGGTCGTCCTGACCTTTGCTGCTGCGCAGCCGGACCTGCACCCGCTGCTCTTGAACCGCTTTCTCGTACTGGCGGAGTGGTCGGAAATCCCGCGCATTGCCATCTGTGTGAACAAAATGGACTTGCGGCCGGATGCTGTGCATCTTCTCGAGGCCTACGAGGCCATCGGCTACCCGGTCTACCGCGTGTCGGCCAGGGAAGGACAGGGGATGGCGGCGCTTCGGGAGGCACTGAAGGGGCAGATCACGGTATTTGCCGGGCCATCCGGCGTCGGAAAATCGTCGCTGCTCAACGCCGTGGACAGCGGCCTGCATCTGCAGACCAGCCACATCAGCGCCAAGATCAAGCGCGGGCGGCATACGACGCGCGTCGCGGAGCTCATCCCGTGGCAGGGCGGCTATATCGTCGATACGCCTGGCTTCTCCGCGATGGAACTCACGGCAATGGATCCGCAGCGGCTGCCGCTGTATTTCCCGGAGTTCCGCCCGTATCTCGGCGCTTGCCGCTTTCAGCCGTGCAGCCACAGCCACGAGCCGGACTGTGCGGTAAAACGGGCCGTAGAAGAAGGAAAAATCCAGCAGGAACGCTATGACGCGTATCAGAGCCTGTATCAGGAAATCGAAGAAAAACGAAAGAAGGAATACCGATGATCAAGATTGCTCCCTCCCTTTTATCCGCTGATTTTGCGCATCTCGCCGATGAGGTCAAGAAAATCACGGACGCCGGCGCGGAATACGTCCACATTGACGTTATGGATGGTACGTTCGTGCCGAATATCACCATCGGCTCGCCGGTCGTCAAGAGCCTGCGCAAGGTGTCGGACGCCGTGTTCGACGTGCATCTGATGGTCGAGCATCCGGAGACGCAGATCGAATCGTTTGCCGAGGCCGGGGCCGATATCATCACGTTCCACGTCGAGGCCGCCAGGCACAGCCACCGCGTGATCCAGCAGATCCACGCGGCTGGCTGCAAGGCCGGCATCGCGCTGAATCCCGGCACCTCGCTCGCGATGATTGAGGAGCTGGTCGGCGATGTGGATATGGTGCTTTGCATGACCGTGAACCCGGGTTTCGGCGGACAGAAATTCATCGCGTCGCAGCTTGAGAAAATCCATATGCTCTACCACAACCTCAAGGACCTCGGGCTCGACTGCGATATCGAGGTGGACGGCGGCATCAACGCGGAGACGAGCAAGCTCGTGCGCGAGGCCGGTGCCAACGTGCTCGTCGCCGGTTCCGCCATCTACGGGTCGGACGATGTGGCAAAAGCGATAAAGGAGATTCGCGGATAATGGCAGCGATGCAAGACGTACAAAAACGCGCCGATGCGCGGGGGATTGCCATCCAGCGCGTCGGCGTGAACCACGTGCAGCTGCCGTTCCTGATCAAAACGAAGGACGGCGGTTTTCAGCAGGTTCTTGCGGATATCCGGTTCACGGTATCCCTGCCGAAGGAATACAAGGGCACGCATATGTCGCGCTTTGTCGAGATCCTGATGCCTTGGAGCAAGAAGCCGCTCGCTGAGCCTGAGATGGATGCGATGCTCAGCGAAGCGCTCGGCAAGCTCGATGCGGAGTCCGCGGAGATCGAGCTCGCGTTCAAATACTTTCTTGAGAAAAAAGCGCCGGTCAGCGGCGGCTCATCGCTCCAGGGCATCGACTGCTCCTTTACCGGCAGGAAGGCGCGCGGCATGGCGATGACGTTCACGCTCGGCGTCGCGATGCCCTTTACGTCGCTGTGTCCGTGCAGCAAGGAAATCTCCGACTACGGTGCGCACAACCAGCGCTCGCTTTCCAAGGTGCGCGTGCGTTTTGCGCCTGGCAGGGAGTGCATTTACATCGAGGACCTCGCTTCTCTGCTCGAGCGGCAGGGTTCTTCGCCCATCTATCCTCTCTTGAAGCGGCCCGATGAAAAGTATGTGACCGAGGCTGCCTATGACAACCCGAAATTCGTCGAGGATATCCTGCGGGACACGGTGCTCGCGCTCCGCAAGCTCGATGGGCTCGCCTGGTTCTCCCTCGTCTGCGAGAATCAGGAATCCATTCACAGTCACAATGCTTATGCCAGCCACGAAGAAACCCTGCGTTGAAGGGGTGCGGGCTGAGACAAGCGTCCAAAAAATAAGGAGATGCCCTGCGCATTCCCGTTATGTTAGGACGGAAGCTTATGAATAAATTTTACAAGCGGCTGATCTTTCTCATCGTGCTCGTGCTGGTGATTTCCGGCGTCGTCATCTATTCGACGGTGGATATCCACACGCTGCGCAGCTTGACGCGATTCAAGACGTGGTCCCTCGCGCTCGCGATCCTCGCGGTGTCCGTCGGGCTCTTCTTCGACGGGGCGCGACTCATGCACCTCGTGCGGATTTCCAATGAAAAGATCTCGCTGTATGAGGCCGTACAGGTCATATTCGGCAACTATTTCCTGGCGCTCTTGACGCCGGGGGCGACGGGCGGCGCGGTCGCGCAGCTCATGTTCCTGCGGCATGCCGGCGTGCCGACCGGTAAAGCGGCGGTGCTTGTCATCGTGCGCACCCTGCTCTCGATTTTCTTCCTAATTCTATGTATGCCGTTCATTTTCATGCACGATGCGGGCATCATTCCGGGGGTATCGAACAACACGCTGATGGCCATCACGTTGACGGCGCTCGTGGTCATCGTGCTGATTGTCGCCGGTGCGCGTGGCGGGTGGCTCGACTTCCTCGTCATCAAATTGACGAAAAAACTGGATAACGAGAAACGCAAGAAGGTCTTTGCGTTCTGGCGCGATACCAAGAGCGCGGTGCAGCTGCTTTCGCATTCCCCTAAGGACATGCTGCTCGTCTTTGTCGAGTCCGGGCTGAACCTGCTCTGCATCTACGCCATCGTGCCGTGCCTGATGCTCGGGCTCGGCGTCACAGATGCGGACTGGTACTCCGTTATGGGTCGCATGATTTTTCTGAACATGCTGCTCTACTTCACGCCGACGCCTGGAGGCTCCGGCGTCGCGGAGGGCGGTTTTGTGCTGCTGTTCTCGAACTCGGTACCGGCCGGTACGGTTGGCATCGTCGCGGTCTGCTGGCGGCTGATCGCCGAGTACCTGCCGTTTCTCGTCGGCTTTTACTATACGATTACCGTATTTGGCCGTGATTTCGTGAACAAGCAGCTGGGCAAAGAGTAACGCGGACGAATTTCGATGGACAGGCGGAAGGGGCGTGGCAAGATGGGAAGAATCATCCTCGCGACGGGCGGCGCACGCTGCGGAAAGTCGCGTTTCGCCGAGGAATACGCGAAGGCGTGCGGCGGCGCGGTTGCCTATATCGCGACGGCGCAGGTCAAGGACGAGGAGATGGCTTTCCGCGTCGGCATGCACCAGGAGAGGCGCCCGGCGGAATGGGATACCTACGAGGCTCCCTTTGACTCACATAAGGCCGTCCGCGAGGCTGGCAAGACGCATGACGTCATCCTGTTCGACTGCGTGACGCTATACCTTTCGAATCTCCTCTGTTCGATGGACGAGGAAGAGCTCGAGGTGAAGGACGCCATTTACCAGCTTGCGGGGCAGGCCACAAACGATCTCATTGAGGCGGCGCGTTCCGTCGATGGTACGGTGATTTTTGTGACGAACGAGGTCGGCGGCGGCATCGTGCCGGAGCATCGGCTCGCGCGCGTCTACCGGGATATGGCAGGACTCGCAAACCAGCGTCTCGCCGCCGCGGCCGCGGAGGTCTACCTCGTGGTCGCCGGCATTGCGGTCGATCTTCGAAAACTCGGTGAGGGGGTGCGCCGTGCCGGAACCCAATAAGGCAAAGAGCATCATGCTCATGGGGACGGGGTCACATGTCGGCAAGAGCATTCTTGCGACGGCGCTCGCACGGATTTTCTACCGGCGCGGCATTCGCACCGTCCCGTTCAAGGCGCAGAACATGGCGCTGAACTCGTTTGTAACGCTGGATGGCCGCGAGATGGGGCGCGCGCAGGTCGCGCAGGCTGAGGCAGCGGGACTCGCGCCCGACGTGCGCATGAATCCCGTCCTGTTGAAACCGACGGGAGAGGCGTGTTCGCAGGTCATTCTCGACGGACTGCCCGTCGGTACCATGTCCGCGCGGGCATATCATCAGGGGTACGCGCTGCGCGCGTTCGACGCGGTCAAGGCTTCGCTCGAGGAGCTCCGGCGCGATTACGAGCTGCTCGTCGTCGAGGGGGCGGGCAGCCCCGCTGAGGTCAACCTGAAAGACCACGACATCGTCAACATGCGCGTCGCGAAATACCTGCACGCACCGGTGCTGCTGATTGCGGATATCGACCGGGGCGGCGCGCTCGCCGCGCTTGTCGGCACGCTTGAGCTGCTCGACGAGGAGGAGCGTGGACTCGTGCGCGGGCTCGTCATCAACAAATTCCGCGGCGACGTTTCGCTCTTTACTCCGGCCGTGGATTTCCTCGAGAAAAAGACGGGAAAGCCGGTGCTCGGCGTCCTGCCCTTTCTCGAACACCTCGGCATCGATGAGGAGGATTCCGTGACGCTCGAGGAAACGGAGCGGGGAACGGCAAAGCAAGACGCGCCGCTAAAGGTCTGCGTTGTCGTTACGCCGCAGCTTTCGAATTATACCGATTTCGATGCCCTCGCAGCGGAGCCGGACGTCGATCTATGCTATGCCAAACGACCGGATGCGCTTGAGGGGGCGGATCTGATCCTGCTCGGCGGTTCGAAAAATACGATGGGCGACCTCTCGTTTTTGTACCGTGCGGGCTTTGCGGAGGCCATCCGCGCGGAAATGGCGCGTGGACAGGCCGTCCTCGCCGGGATATGCGGCGGCTATCAGATCCTCGGCACGCGGCTCATCGACCGGCAGGGCGTCGACGGTGCGCACGAGCGCCCGGAGATGGAGGGATTGGGGTTTTTCCCGATGGAGACGGTCTTTACCGGGGAGAAAATCCTCGCGCAGACCGGAGCGGTATGCCTGGACTGGCGGCTCGCGGGCGCGCGGCAGCGCTTTGCCGGCGTGACGGTACAGGGCTATGAGATTCACGCGGGCCGCACGGCCTTTACCGGGCGCACGGTATCGCTCCTTGAGGTACGGCGTCGCGGTGACCAAAGTCTATCGGAGCCAGCTGGCGCGCTTTCGGCGGACGGACGCGTGCTCGGCACCTATCTGCACGGGCTCTTTGACGCCGACGGCTTCCGCCGGTCCTTTCTGAATGCCCTGCGCGAGCGAAAGGGACTCGCGCCGCTCCCCCCGCAGGTTAACCGCCAGCGCGAGCGGCAGGCGGCCTACGACCGGCTCGCGGACGCGGTCGAGCAGAATCTCGACATGCGGCAGGTGGTAGAAATGATCGAACAGGCAGCGAAAGAAAGGGAGGAAGGACAGGCATGGTGACGGCAATCCTCGCTTTTTTCATCGATACTGTGGTCGGCGATCCTGGAGGGAAATGGCATCCGGTTGCCCTGATCGGGCGCCTGATCGCGTTCCTCGAACGGATTTTCTACCGGAAGGAGCAGAGCCGGAACTTCCAGTTCCTTTCGGGCGCGATCGTGGTGCTGCTGACCATTTGTCTATGCTATGACCTGACGGCGGCTTTGATGCATGCGGTATCCTTTCTGCCGCTCTCTTATGCGGACACGATAGTCGGCGCCATCGTCCTGTCGTTTACCATCTGCCCGAAAAGCCTCGCGAAGGCGGGCCGGGATATCTACACGCTGCTCGCGGCAGGCGATCTCGTGAAGGCGCGCGAGGCGGTCGGTCGCATTGTTGGGCGCGACACGCGAAACCTCGATGACGGAGAGATGGCGCGCGCGACGGTCGAGACGGTGGCGGAAAACACCAACGACGGCATCATCGCGCCGCTGTTTTACTTCGTGATCGGCGGGGTCCCGCTCGCCGTCATGTATCGCGCGGTCAATACGCTCGACTCGATGCTCGGCTACCACAACGCGCGCTATGAGTATTTCGGCAAGGCCGCCGCGCGCCTCGACGATGTGTTCGGCTACCTTCCCGCGCGGATCACGGGCATGCTGTTCGTCCTGAGCGCGTTGCTGCTCGGCCTGGACGCGCATCGCGCGCTCGACACCATGCGCCGTGACGCGGCCAAGCACCCGAGCCCGAACGGCGGCTACTGCGAGGCTCCGATGGCGGGCGCTCTACATATCCGGCTCGGCGGTTACAATACGTATTTCGGGAAAAAGGAGTTCCGCGCGTACATGGGCGAGGTGCTCGAGCTTGTCGCGCCGAAGCATATCCTTGCATCGATCCGCATGATGTACACGGCGGTGATTCTATTTCTGCTGCTCGCCTATTTTCTGCTGGTGGTGATGGGTTATGCGTGATTTCGTGACGGCGCTGCAGTTCCTGACGCGTATTCACGTTGTCGACCAAAAAGACCTCACCATCGAGGATTTCGGTCGTTCGGTCAAGACGTTCCCGCTCGTCGGCCTCGTGCTGGGCTTGATCGCAGCGGGCGCCGCATGGCTGCTCCTGCGATGCTTCGGTCCGGTACCGCTCACGGCGGCCGTTCTGACCATCCTGCCGATCGTACTGACCGGCGGCCTCCACGCCGACGGATTCATGGATACGATGGACGGCGTGCTGTCCTGCCGGGACCGCGCGCGCATGCTCGAGATCATGAAGGACAGCCGCGTGGGTTCGATGGGCGTCGCGGCATTCGTCTGTTTGATGCTGCTTGATTTCGGCGCGGTCTGGACGATCGCGCCTGCCTTCCTGCCGGAGGCCGTGCTGGCGGCGCCGATTGTCGCGCGGACTGCCGTCGTCGCCTCGGTCGCCGGCTTCCCGTACGCCCGGAACGCGGGCATGGGAAAGGAGTTCGCGGAATACGCCACCGGCAGGACCGTGGCCTTTGCGTTCGGCACGACGCTGCTGCTCTTTGTCGCCGGCCTTCTGAGCGGTGCGACGAGTGTGCTGCCTTTTTCGGCGCTCGCGATCGGCTTTGCGGCACAGTTCGCGCTCGCGCGGTACTATACGCGGATACTCGGCGGCCTGACCGGCGATGTCTACGGCACCTTGATCACGCTGACCGAAACGGCGACGTTGCTCGCCTACGCGGTTTTCACAGGACCATTGGCGCTTTAAGCGCAGAGAAATGAGGGATAACGATGCTGGATGCGGAGAAAACAAAGAAAGAGACAGCGCGGGAACAGCGGATTTTCCGCCATGGCGGGAATATCTACGCGCCATCGCCGACCGGGAAATGGCTGGACTTTTCGGCCAATATCAATCCGATGGGGATGGCGGACGAAGTGGCGGACACCATCCGGGCGCATATCGTGGATCTCGTGCATTACCCTGAACCGAATGCGGTGCGCCTGCGGCAGGCCATCGGCAAGGCCTGCGGGATTCCGATGGAGGCCGTGCTGCCCGGCAATGGGGCGAGCGATCTTTTGTACCTGCTGTTTGAGATGATCCGGCCGGCGCACGTCCTGTTGCCGATACCGACCTTTTCTGAATACGAACGGGCGGCGCTTGCGGCGCGGTCCCGCGTCCGCTATTTCGGCCTTTTGCCGGATATGGGGTTCCGGCCCGATATGGGGAAACTGCTCGGTGCCTGCCCCGCGACGAACGTGCTCGTGCTCTGCAATCCGAACAACCCGACCGGCGTGCTGCTCCACCGCGAGGCGGTCGAGATGCTCGCCATGGCGATGAAAGGACGCGATCAATGGCTCGTCGTCGATGAATCCTTCCTTGATTTTCGCGCGGACGGCACGCGCGAGAGCGTCCTGCCGCTCGTCATGCGCTACCCGCACCTTCTCGTGCTGCGCTCGATGACGAAGTTCTACGCGCTGCCCGGCCTGCGCCTCGGCTTTCTCGCGGCGCACCCGGACACCGTGCGCCGCCTGCGCCGCGGACGCGATATCTGGGCGGTCAACACACTCGCGCAGGAGGCCGGCATCACGGCGCTTGGCTTGCCGGACTATGCGGAGAAGAGCCGCGCGCTCGTCAAGCGCGAGGGAGCTTTCCTGCATGAGGCGATGGAGCGCATGGGCATCGGCAGCCTCGCGCCGACCGTGAACTTCCTGCTCCTCGACCTGCACAAGACGGGCTGCACCGCGGCAGACCTCGCGGAGCGGTTGCGCGCCCACGGCATCCTGATCCGCGACTGCAGCAACTATCCTGGCCTCGATGCGTATTACGCGCGGATTGCCGTGCGCACACAGAAAGAAAATCAGACACTCGTTCAAGCGATGGAGGAAGCAATCCAATGTTAAGACTTTTTCTGATCCGTCACGGACAGACAGAATGGAATACGAATGGCCGATATCAGGGACAGTCCGATATCCCGCTGACCGCGCGCGGCATCGAGCAGGCGAAAGCCCTCGCGGCAAATTTCGAGCAGACCTATCTCGGCGGCAAGAAGCTCGATGCTATTTACTCGAGCGACCTGCAGCGCGCGCGGCGCACGGCTGAGCTTGTGGCGGAGCCCCTCGGGCTTCCCGTCGAGATCGATCCGGATTTCCGCGAGCTTTCGTTCGGCGACTGGGAGGGACTCACGCACGCGCAGATTGCGGCGGGCTGGGAGGAAGGGATCAAGAATTTCTTCCAGCATCCGGATCTGCTGAACATCCCGCACGGTGAGACGTTCCAGCAGCTGCAGGATCGCGCCGTGCGCGGGATCCGGCGCATCGAGGCGAAGTACCTCGCGAAGGGGGAGGAACACTACGTTGCCGTGTTCTGCCACGGGGCCGTGCTGCGCGCCATGCTCGCGTATTTCCTCGGTATGCCGCTGGCGAACGTCTGGCGGGTCCGCCAGTTCAACACCGCTGTTAATATCGTCCGCCTCGAGGCAGAGGCGGGCGCAGCGCCGGGCATCGAGCTCATGAACGGCACGATGCACCTGCCGCCGGAACTCCGGTTTGACCTCAAAGATATCCGCGACGTCAAGGGGCGGGAAGGCCACGAAAAAAAGTAAAAAAAGCCTTGACGAGAAGCCGGTTTGCTTGTAGAATAATTCTATGTGATGTCATGCGTGTGCGTTTCCATTAGCCCCGGAGGCCACTAGAATGCATCATGGTAAAGAAGATTTTTCAGAAAACCATAGGGGGGAAAACGCATGAAGACAACGTTTATGGCAAACGCCCAGAACGTGGAACGCAAATGGTATTTGGTAGACGCAGAAGGCCAGACGGTCGGCCGCCTCGCAGCGGAAATCGCCAAGGTCCTCCGCGGTAAAAATAAACCGACGTATACGCCGCACGTAGATACGGGTGACTATGTCATTGTCGTCAATGCAGACAAAGTAAAATTCACGGGTAAGAAGCTCGTCAAGAAGACGTATTTCCGTCATTCCGGTTATCAGGGCGGCACGACGTTTACGCCGGCCGGCCAGATGCTCGAGAAGTTCCCTGAGCGCGTGCTTGAGCATGCCGTCAAGGGAATGCTCCCGCACAACCGCCTCGGCGCGCAGATGTTCCGCAAGCTCAGCGTATACGCTGGTCCGGAGCATCCGCATGCCGCACAGCAGCCCGAGAAGCTCGAGTTCAACATTCGCTAATCTGGAAAAGGAGGAACATACTACATGGCACAAGTAAGCTATTACGGTACTGGCCGCAGAAAGTCTTCCGTTGCCCGTGTTCGTCTGGTTCCAGGCGAAGGCAAGGTCACGATCAACGGCCATGACATGGAAGAATATTTCGGTCTCAAGACCCTCGAACTCATCGTTCGCCAGCCGCTGAACCTCACGGAGACGGCCGATAAGTACGATGTCATCGCGAACGTATCCGGCGGCGGCGTTGCCGGCCAGGCCGGTGCAATCCGCCACGGCATCACGCGCGCCCTCATGGAGATGGATCCGGAGCTCCGCCCGGCCCTCAAGAAGGCAGGCTTCGTTACGCGTGATCCGCGCGAGAAAGAGCGCCGCAAGTACGGCCTCAAAAAAGCCCGCAAGGCTTCCCAGTTCTCGAAGCGTTGATCACTCGCTTTACACGAACATACAAGATTCCATCAGCATCAGCTGGTGGGATTTTTTTTTATGTATCCACTCTAAAAGAAAGTCACGGAAAAGGCGGCTTGTCTTTGTCGTGCGGACCTGCGGGTTTGCTACGAGATAGATCATCTGCCCGCCATTTTCTGCTTTCAGTCTTCGGCTCACGATATCTGGATGTGGGTATAGGGCATCCGCATAGTCGTAGCCGATGTTGATGGCCTTGTTTTCAAGGAGAAACGCGCGGATGA